>JAKPKU010000005.1 GCA_029553545.1 Candidatus Cloacimonadota bacterium | reverse complement strand
CTACTACAAGCGACTTTGGAGGCAACTTTTTTTTGAACAACACACTGCAACACACTACAACGCACTTACAACACACTTGGGCTTAAAGACTTTGACAAACGGTTCCATGGTACACAGATCAAGACAATCAACTTTTTTTTGAACAACACACTTACAACACACTGTAACACACTTAAGGTTAAAGGCTTTGACAAACGGTTCCATACCCAACTAACGCTAATTTTACATTTCTTTTTTTAACAACACACGACAACACACTATTTTCTGAGTTCTAACACAAGTGCATTGTTTAAAATTAATTGTTTTGCTCACATCTGTAGAATTTGGAACAGTATGTCTGCTATTTGTGTCTGTCTAAAGCTTTGAACCCCCGTGCGTTGAAGTGCGTTGTAGTGTGTTGTTAAATAAAAAAGTGAGCTGCAGTGTTTGTAGGATATGGAACTGTCTGTCTTTTGTTGCCGTGAGCTGTTTTAAAAAAATGTGTCTTCAGAACGCTGCCGAGACGGAGATTAGCTTCGCTGCACAACTAAAGATAGTTGTGGGTACGTTTAAAAAAAATCTACCGATTTTTTTAAAATACACGCAGCGAAGCCAGATCCCATCATCCAATTTCACGCAGTGAAATTACTCGTCAACTCAGTTCTCAGCTCTCAGTTCTCAGCTCTAAAACACATATTTCTCCACCAAGTCTTTATAGCTTGAATCGAGCCGTATTAGCATTCTCACCCCGTTTTCTAAGTGTTCGATCTCTTTCACCTCTGCTATTCTATGCAGTTGCGCTATGAGTTTTTGTTCTTTATAGGGGATCATCAACTGATAATCTATTTCCAAAATAAAGAAATCCTCTATTTGTTTGACCAAGTTTTCGATATTTAGCCCAGTTTCAGCTGAGACAAGCACCGCTTTTTTGTTAGTATTACTCAGTATAACTCTCTCTTCTGGTTTCAATTTATCTATTTTATTAAATACCAAAAGAACTGGAACATGATCAGCTTCAATCTCATTGAGTACAGTGTTTACCTCGCTCATTTGCTTTGCAAAGTCAGGTTGCGAGGCATCGACCACATGCAAGAGTAAATCAGCATCTTGCGCTTCTTTCAATGTCGCTCTGAAAGAGGCAACAAGCGTATGAGGTAGTTTGGCAATAAAGCCCACCGTGTCAGTTATCACAAAGTTCTCATACTTAGATAAGCTCAATGATCGAACAGTAGAGTCAAGCGTGGCAAATAATTTATCTTCCACAAGCACATCTGACTGGGTCAAGCGATTAAAGAGTGTTGATTTGCCAGCATTTGTATAGCCTACAAGGCATACTCTATTAATCCGTTCTCTCTGTTTTGACTGAGTATTCTTTTGTACGAGTATCTTTTCCAGTTTTTCATTTATTAGAGTAATTTCTTTTCTAATATTTGTTCTATCGAGATTAATTTGCATTTCTCCCGCCCCTTTAGCAGCCATACCACCTGCTGCACCGCCTGATATTCTATCAAAAGCAGTCGAACTTTGCTTGAGTCGTGGCAACTCGTACTGAAGTTCTGCGAGTCGTATTTGCAGTCTTGCTTCAGAGCTTTGCGCATGCTTATAAAATATTTTCATAATAATTTGCGTACGATCGAGCACTTTAATATCAAAGTCTTTCTCCAGATTAGCTTGTTGAGAGGGGCTAATCTCATCATCAAAGATAAGATATGCGATATCATCGGCAAGCATCCGTTCTTTAATCTCAGCAACAAAACCTTTACCGAGATAATGTCGCTTATCGATGCTTTTTCTATTCTGACACATGCTGCTTACAACTTCATAGTCTGCTGTCTCGACAAGCTTGTGCAATTCTTGCAAAGAGTAATTAATACGCTCTGCATCCCTGTTTGACAGGCAAACTCCTACTATTATTGCTCTTGTATTTTCTTTAATTGTCGTTTCGTGTAACATAAGTTCTCCTTTTTAATTTTTTATTTGTCTTGGCAACCCTATGCTACTAAAAAAGGCTCTTTCCCAGAGCCTTAAATTTTTATATATTTTTAGTCATGGGATTGCATAAAGGTCAGCAATACCACGCTAAAAGGGTATTATTTCTTTAGATAGGTATCGCCAATTATTATAAATGTCTGATTAAAATGCTGTTCATTATCCACCTCCATTGTTTTGTTACATTATTAATTAGCCATAAAATATGTCAATAAAAAAGATATATATTTAGTATTTACCTAATATCCAGCCTTTCAAGCTTGACAGCAGCAAGCATAAAAGTTATGATATTTAACAATAAAATTGGCAATAATCTCAAGATAATAGAGAGTGCCTTAGTGCCAACTTTATCAGTCTCCACATTTGTCACAAAGAGCAATTCTGGGTGATTGAACTTCTCTTTAGAAAAGGGGAATAACATGCCATTAAGGGCATATTGATCTGCACTTGCCCATCTATAAAAAAGGTGTAATGAAGTATTATCATGGCTATCTTGCTCTATCATCAAATTTTTTATCTGACTAATAGTCTGTTTTGCGGTCTCTTCTTGATATTGCAAGAGATAATATCCTTTATCAAAGATAATCTCAGAGATCATTTCTAACTGATAAAATGGCGACATACTGGCTATTTTCTGAATCAATCTTGTCTGCTGTTTGCTGTCTTTTAGTTCTTCCTGAGAGACTAAACTCTTTTTCTCACCTGCAGCATAAACTGCTTTTGCCCGCAAGCCATCTTCGAGAGAACCATTGCCATATACTGATGAATTATATTGTTCTCCCCATTTTTCAAATTCATTATTAAAAGCTTCAATACCCTCTTGATGGTACTCAGTATTTGTTTTTAATGGTCTTATTTGCCTTGCAATTACATAAGCTGATTGCGGTATAATAATCACAAACAGGAGCCAAATAAATACTATTAAAACAATGGAGTTTCGATAATTCTTTGACATGGAAATGAGAATGCCAAGCACAATAAAAAAAGATGCAAAAGGTATAGATAATAATAATATTAGTGCAAATTTAGCCATGTATATCATTGACCAAGTCCCTGTCAATGCAAAGAACAAAAGCATCGACACCAGCGCTGGCGGTATAATTATTATCAAATACAAAAGCATGTAACTGAGGTATTTATGCCACATTATATCCTGACGCTTTACCCCATATATTGAAAGCAATCTCAGCGTACCAAAGCGTTTTTCAGCAGAAATAGCCTCGAAGCTAATCACCAGCATGATAAAGCCAGATAAGATGCCCAGAATAAAGTACCAATTTAAACTAAAGACTTCCCCCTGTTCTGTGCCATAATTAAAAAATCTGGGCTCATAAAACGAAATTGCTGTAGATATTTTATCTGGATATGTGTTGTAATTACTAAAAAGCAAGGAGGGATCTGCTGGCTTGGCGACTATTACCCAATAGTCAGTTAGCATACCCATCATACTGGTACTTTGCCCATCATTGACCATGTCAACATGTGCTTTATAATCTGCTTGAAAGTCGCTTGAGAGATTTTTATAGCTTACAGAGCTACTTATTGCAGAAAGAATAAAGAGAATTACAAGGATAACAAAAAACATCTGAAATTTCAAGTCTTTCAATATCAGTTTCAAATCTTTAATAAATAATACAGAGTTCATAAAATATCCTTTCAATATCTCTATCTAATGTCATAATTCATAAATTTGAACCAGATAATCAACCATAATACAATGATATTTACAACAAAAAGAACTAAATATGGAAATATTCGAGAAAAGATCTCTCCAAAGCTAAGTTGATTTTGGCTATACTTATGAAGATCAGGCAAACTAAATTCAAAAGCTTCTTTTGGCTCATTTATTCGTGCCATAAGATAATCCCAAAGCTTTGCATGATCGCCATTAAACCTTTTAACTAAATCATTATATGTCCCACAATTTTCCTTTTCACTATAGCAGGCAAAAAAGCGATAATCTTTTAGCCATCCTTCATTTATTCCTCTATTTACCAGCTCATCTCTTATCTCTCTGGCATTGTGCAAAAGCTTTAAATAGTCTAATTGTGAATTGCCTGCTATTTTGGTACTTAAGTTTTCAAATAAGACAATTGGATTAAAAAAGAATACCCCGTTCTTGTAATTTTGAACACTTATCTGCTTACGGTAGAGCCCATCAATCGCCTGTTCAACCTCTCTTGAGGCAGGATAATATTCGTCTATTACATATTGCATAAAGCGATAGTGCTGATCGTATGCCTCATCAAAGCTCCAAACTGATGTATCATAGAAATAGTTAGACCAATTCAAATGTGACACCTTATTTATATCAATCTCATTAACGTTATATTTATTGGTGTCCACCTCTCTTAAATAGAATATATTTTTACTATGTTCAAGCTTTTTCTCGTAAGTTAGTGTCAAATTATTCAGCTCTTGATGAAAGAGTTGTGGCGACACAATGTATTCCCAAGTTATTGGCAAAATAATACTCAATAATAACCACACAAAAAGTGCAAAGACCAGAGAGCGATTAGGGCTTTTTGTTAAAATGCTAATCAGCACCCCAAGCAAACTAAAGAAAAAAATGAAGAGTAAAATCAATAGCCAATAAAAAAAGGCACTGAGGAAAAAGCCCGTAGTTAGCAGGTTTGCGTACACGATTATCAAAATCAGTAAGCTAACCAAATATGGCAACGAAAAAGCCAAGGCAACAAAGCTAAAAATCCCAAGTATCTTTTTCAAAATAAAGCTTTGCCTTTTCACAGGGTAAGTCATCATTATTCTCAGCGTACCAGACTGCTTTTCTCCATTAATGCTGTCATATGAAATCAACAAAATAAAGAGTGATAAAAAGAAAGTCACTAAGAAGGTGATATCCAGTTTATTATCCTTGTTAAAATATAAATTTGCCTCTTCATTGAGTGAAATCGTGCGAAGTATTGGCTCATAATATTGTATAAAAGCTGCCCGTGAATACTTATGCCCTTGATTGTAGATGGAAAATATTAGCGGCTGCTGAATTGCATATTGCTTAATCTGGCTATAATTTTTGGCTGCTTGTAATGCTTCATCAGCGTCTTTTTCATCTGCAATATACTGATTTAATTGATTTTGATAATCGACCACACGCACAACAAAGATCGAGGTAAAGAGCATTAAAAAAAGCAATATTGTCCAATATATCCTCTTGCTTTTCAAGAGGTTTTGCATCTCATGAATGATTAGAGTTTTCATCATAACTCTACTGCCTTTCTTCTATATAATCCAGGTAGATCTTATTCAAATCTGCATTTTCCAGTTCTGCTTTTGTCTTATAAGCAACCAGCTTGCCACCCGTCATAATGCCAACATTATCAGCCATTTCTTTAGCTCTAAAAATATCATGAGTGGACATAAATATAGTTTTGCCATCATCACGCAAGGAGTACAGGAGTTGTTGGAAGTCATATGCTGCTTTTGGGTCTAATCCACTGAAAGGCTCGTCGAGTAAGAAAACGGGAGTATCTTTGAACAATGCAATGGCGATTCCCACCTTCTGTCTCATACCTTTTGAGTACTTGGCAATAGGCTTGTGAAAAAAGCTATCTTGTAACCCTATTTTGAGCAAGATCGCCTCAAGCTCATCTTTTTCTACCTTCTTCCCTGCAAGCTGAGCAAAGAACTTGAGATTTTGATAGCCAGTAAAATTATCATAGAGCATCACGTTTTCAGAAAGATATGCAATCTTCTCTCGCATCTTAAGTGGCTCTTTTGAGAGCAAAATACCATCAATTTCAACTTCTCCTGAGCTCGGTGGGATAAAGCCGCAGATAATATTTATTGTCGTCGATTTCCCTGCTCCGTTTGCACCCAATAAGATAAAGATCTCTTTAGGTTTTATTTCCAATGAAAGATTATCTAAAGCCAAATGAGCATCTTCATAACGTTTACTAAGTTCACTAATTTTTAGCATATTATCGCCTCCTTACCACTATTAATTTTTGGAAATCTTTACTATAAACCAGATAGTGCCTACAATCAATGCCAGGCTAAGTATCACTGACAGGATTATCACCATGATATTTGTTTTTTTACTAATCTCTACTTTCAGTTCAACCTCTGACGTCTGTAAGATGCGATTCACATTATTGCCGACCATTTTGAACTTTATTTGATATATACCAGGCAAGACATTCTTTGGTGTTTTGATTTTGATATCTATCAGCATACGTGTATTTGGATTGAGCTGTTCAATTTTATTTGGTGTAATTTCATATTCCCATTCAGAGGGTAAAAATAAATCTGCAGAGATATTGCTTATTGCTTTCATCCCCTCATTTTCAAGATATATTTGTGAAAAACTGATAGTCTCTGTCTCATTACCTTTCCAATAAAGGTTATTTACAATTAGCTTCATATTCGCTTTAGCTGTAGGGGCAATTTCTAAATCAGCAGTACCTACTATATCTTTTTGCTGATTACGTAAAACAAGCTGAAAATAGATTGTTTTATCAAGCTCGCTGTTTTCGCCAATCTGCTCTGGGACTCTAATTCTTAAAGCATAACTCTGCTGGGCATCTGCTGGTGAAAAGTCAAGTCGTGACATGGTGACATTCGACTGCATGGAAACAATATCCCAATTATATTTATCAGGCAAGCCAACTAATTCAGCAATAAAGCTCTGTCTATTATTACCAAAGTACTCCATGCCCAGCTTGAATGTCGCCATCTGTCCCATTTCTATCTCTTGTGCATAAACATCTGGTCTAATTGTAATCAGATTAGCATCTTGCTTTTTTGTTAGATATATCTGTTTTTCATCGATTTTATCACCATAATTAGTGGAGACAATCACGCTCTCTACATCTTTCAACAGCTTAAATCTCATAGAATATTCTTGATTTAACTTGAGCTTTTTGACATGATGTTCATAGGGCTGCGAGATAATATTGCGTTCCATATCTTTTATAGAAACATAGAGATTGAATATTTCTGTCGCATCAAGTTTGCTGCCAGACATATCAGCCATCATCGTCGTCTCCAGTGCATAATTCGAGCCTGTGCTATTCTTAATTGTCAGATCTACAAAGACTTCATCATTTTTATCCTTCGTTTTGACTGCCTTCATGATATTGATATAAGGATTATCAAAAATAACAGAGAGCATATATTGATCATAGTTCAATTTATCTGTCTTATACTGCAATTCATAAACATACAATTCATCTTTAGAGATAAAATTCTCATCAAATAGCTTTTTGGCAGCAAGATAATCCCTTTCAGAATTATCTAATCTAATCTTTGCCTTTTCCAAAGCTATTATCTTAAATCTCTCATCATTGGGATTATACTCTTGATAGGTCTGTGCTTGCAAAAAACTGGCTACAAAACAAAGAAAAACAAATATAATTTGTCGGTAATTGTACTTATATTTCAAAATAAAGCCCCTCATCATGCTCCTATCTATGGTGGATTTATTACTCACAATGCCTCCCTTTATAATACCATCCAAATATTATCTATTTGATAAATTAAAGATAGTTTTTTGTCAAGATTTATTTTGCATATTATGTAAAATATCGTACCAACAATCTATCCTTAGTTGTCCCAGATAACCTAACCAATTTCACCCAGTGAAATTTCCTGGGTGCATCTACTTCTCACTTGTATAAACGCAGTCAATACCCGCAACGAAGCGAGGTCCAAACAGGTGCGTTGTTTAAAAGAGAAGTGAGGACCATCACAGCGAAGCGAGGGTCCTCTTTATATATTTCTTAGAAGCCGAACCAAGGTCCAACGCTGACAGTCACGCAATCAAACTTTGTATTAGGTGAATCAACCACTTCGAAAGTATCGCCTGTCAGTTTAGCGTTCCAGCCATTGTGCCAACTATAAGAAGTGATGTATCCAGCTTCTGCTCTGAGTCCAAGCCAGCTTGTGAGTCTATAGAGTAATTCAGCTTTTGGTTGAGCAACTATATACACTTTATTAAAGCTTGCATAGTTATTTGCTGAATCATTTATTTGATTATAGTAATCAGACCAATTATAGTCACCATTTGTTTGGCTTATCTCAACTGTTTGGTCTGCTACACCAACCAAAAACCCTACTGATCCTATGAGGTTTTTGCTTATAGCGAAGCGTTTATCAAGAGTTACGCCGCCAAAAGAGGAATCGTATTTCATGCGTCTGATCACATTTTCGTCATTTACACGGGCATTAGTCTTTTTGCTTAGACCATAACTTGCCCCCATCCCGCCGATGAAAAAGCCATTACCTACACCTATCTTTCCGCCAAACCCTGAGTGTAAGAGTCCATTATCAGCAATTTTGCTAAAGCCTACGCTTTGTACAAGGGCGTTCACATCGTCCATATCAAGTTCGACCCAGATAGGCATCCAAGTACCACCGCCGTATCCTACAGAGCGTTTTATATTTTTGTCTTCCGAACCAAAGTCAAAAGAGAATGATTTATCTGCTTCTCGTGCGCCAAATTCAAATTCTATCTCTTTTACTTCGCCATTTTGAAAGAAGGTCATTTGTACTTTCTCGCCTGCATAATAACCCTCCAATACGTCATCCAAAGTATCTTTATTTTCGAGTTTTGTATCGTCTATTTGCATTAAGATATCATTTTTCTTCAAGCCTTGTTTATCTGCTGGAGAATTACGAGTTACGCCAGTAATGAGCACGCCATAGTTTTCCTGAAAGTTTAAATCTCTTGCATTTTTCAAGGATAGCTCTTCAGTATAAATTCCCATAAAAGCGCTTTTTCGTGTGTTTTTTGTGTTTTCGCTAATGTTTTCATTGTCACTATTTACGTTCTTAATTGTACCTTTCTGATCAACAATTGATTCAACTTTACGTATTTTTGCATCATTTGCATATAGCATAGCTGCACTTAATACAGTCAGAATCATAATAACTAAGCAATATCTTTTCATGTTTTTCATTTCACACCTCCAATTATTTTATAAACTTAATATCGCAAACTGTGTGCCAATATATAATATATTCACAAGATTCTGCTATTTAGTCAGATACACAATAAAAGCCTTTGCCTGATATGTTGCTTATATATGTTTTAAATAGAAATAATCATCAAAAAGATATAAACAAGATAAAAATATATATTAAGACTATTGCATCAATAACTTAAAAAGTAAAAAAAGCAGAATCATAAATAAAAAACGACACCTTCTATATATATAGGGCTTACAAAATGGTGTTTTTTGAAAACTATTTTCAACCAAATCAGCAGATGCCTACTACAAGCGGGTTTAGAGATGATTTTTTTTTCAACACACTACAACACACTTCAACAAAACACAAACAGTTCCATCTCCTACAGTTGCTGACTATACTTTTTTTATTTAACAACACACTACAACACACTTCAACACACTGCAACGCACGGAGGTTCAAAGCTTTAGACAGACACAAATGACAGACATACTGTCCAAATCCTACAAACATGCCATCTCACTTTTTTAATTTAACAACACACTACAACGCACTTCAACACACTGCAACACACGAGGGTTCAAAGCTTTAGACAGACATAAATGACAGACATACTGTTCCAAATTCTACAAACACGACATCTCACTTTTTTTATTTAACAACACACTACAACGCACTTCAACACACTGCAACACACGAGGGTTCAAAGCTTTAGACAGACACAAATGGCAGACATACTGTTCCAAATTCTACAAACATGACATCTCACTTTTTTTAATTTAACAACACACTACAACGCACTTCAACACACTGCAACACACGAGGGTTCAAAGCTTTAGACAGACATAAATGACAAACATACTGTTCCAAATTCTACAAACATTACATCTCACTTTTTTTATTTAACAACACACTGCAACACACTACAACACACTGCAACACACGAGGCTTCAATGCTTCAGACAGACATAAATGACAAACATACTGTTCCAAATTCTACAAACACGACATCTCACTTTTTTTATTTAACAACACACTACAACGCACTTACAACACACTGCAACACACGGGGGTTCAAAGCTTTAGGCAGACACAAATGGCAGACATACTGTCCCAAATTCTACAGATGTGAGCAAAACAATTAATTTTAAACAATGCACTTGTGTTAGAACTCAGAAAATAGTGTGTTGTCGTGCGTTGTTTAAAAAAGAAAGCACTAAATTCTTTTCTGAAAGCAAGATTTTTCTTGACTAATTTACTTAGCAATCTAAATTGGAGTTTGCTAAAAAGAAAAAATACATTATATTATAATTAAAAATAAAATATGGAGGATCAAATGACATTAAAACCTATTGAAGACAGAGTCGTTATCGAGATCGAAGATGAAGCAGCAGAAAAAAATGTTGGCGGAATTATCATTCCTGATACTGCAAAAGATAAGCCAAATCTTGGCAAAGTAATCGCTGTTGGTACAGACGAAGCATTGCAAAAGATCATCAAAGTTGGTGATAGAGTGATTTATGCTAAATATAGCGGCACAGAGATTGAAGTTGAAGGTAAAAAATTACTTATTGTTTCGAAAGATGACATTTTAGCGATTGTTGCATAATTAACTTTCAATACGTATTTTAAGGGGGCACTTGCTCCCTTTTTTTTCTAAAGAGAAATTATATCTTGCAAAATAATATCTTTTCATTATATTAACTATAAGGAGGAGATTATGTTTTGTCCAAAGTGTAAATCAGAATATAAGGAAGGCATTAAAGTCTGCAAGAAATGCCAAATAAAACTGGTAGATAGTCTCGATGCACAAACAGAAACAGTCTATGAATATCAAGATTTAGTCTCGGTTTATCGTCCCGACGATGCTGGCACAATGGCAATCGCAAAATCCTTATTAGAAAATGAAGGGATTAAGTATTTTGTAAAGAATGAGAGATTGCAAGAGCTCTTTGGCGTTGGTAGATTTGGTAGCGGTTACAATGCAATATTTGGACCTGAAATCATTCAAGTCGCCCCTGAAGACGCAGAACAGGCAAAAGAAATTTTACAAGACTTAATTCAAGAATCTGATTCCAAGGAAATTCCGCAAGAATAAAAAAATGTAACACTTTTTATTTTAAAAAGTTTTATGAGTAAAATCTGCTTATGCAGATGATTATTTTAATGTTTAAAAACATGGAGGCAATAAAAAATGAAAGCATGGAAAACAAACTTAATATTCTTATTTTTGGCTGTTTTTAGCATCAATCTAATGGCTCAACGTGCCAATACAAACCCCAAAAGCCCATTTGTTGGCATAGTAAAAGAAGTGAGAGAATCTGTTGTTAATATCAAGGTAGAAGGTGAAGAAAAGCTGAGCTTGGATAACCGTTTGCCCTTTAATGATGACTTTTTTAAATTCTTTTTACCTCCTCAAGCAGAGAGTAGAAAATTTGTCTCAATGGGTAGTGGATTTATCTTTAAAAAAGAGGCATCAAAAGACGATAAACAAAACAATGATATCTTCATCCTCACTAATAATCACGTGGTCAACAAAGGAAAAGATGCAAAAATTACAATCACCTTGGCAGATCAAGAAAAGCTCACCGCTGAAATAGTTGGACTTGATGCAGATACTGACTTAGCTGTTATCAAGGCAAAAGTAAACAAAAAAACGCCTATCACCGTAGCAACCTTGGGTAATTCTGATGAATTGGAAATTGCTGAGTGGGTGATTGCTATCGGTAATCCATTTGGTCAGCTTGGGCTTGATAGAACTGTGACCGTCGGAGTTGTCTCGGCTATTGGGCGTAGCGGTCTTTCTTTTGGTAGTGATTCACCTATTTTTCAAGATTATATACAAACAGACGCAGCAATTAATCCTGGCAATTCAGGAGGTCCTCTTTTGAACATCGAAGGTAAAGTGGTCGGTGTTAATGCTGCTATCACAAGCAATTCTGGTGGGAATATTGGTATTGGCTTTGCCATTCCTATCAACTTGGCAAAAAAGGTTGCCGATGATTTGATCAATAAAGGCGTTGTTGAACGGGCTTATCTTGGCATTAACCCTCAAGATATCACTGCTGAAATTGGTAGGTCTCTCAATCTCGATAAAATAGAAGGTGTTTTAGTTGCAAGTGTAGAAAAGGGCTCTCCAGCTGAGATTGCGGGTTTGAAGAATGGTGATGTTATAGTAAAGTTCAATAAGCAGGACATCTCAAATGTTGGCAAATTTAGAATAATCGTGGCAAATAGCCCAATGGATACAAAGATTCCTATTGAGATTATCAGAGCTAAAGAAAAGAAAACCATCGAGGTTAAGCTGATTTCACGTGATAGTGATAAACAACCTGCTGTTCAAAAAAGCAATACTAAGTCCATTGACTTAGGCATAAGAATCGAAGAGTTAAATAGTGATAATGCACGCCGTATGAATATTCAAGCTGAGCATGGCGTATTAGTCTATCAAATCACAAATAATTCTCCCGCAGCAAATGCGGGCTTACGTCCTGGCGATGTGATTATGGAAATCAATCAGACTCAAATCAACTCAGTTAAAGATTATCAAGATAAATTGAAAGAACTCGAAGCAACTAATGACAGCCAAATAATTCTCCTCTATATTCAGACACGAAATGGGGGATATCAATATATAACTATACCGCTGGATTAGTCTTCCTATAATAGAATAGATGAGGGTAAACGCAAGTGTTTACCCTCTTTTTTTTGTTCAAATATACTCTCTATAAAAATTGCCAATTGGTATTCTGCTTGCGCTTGCCAAAATTCACTACCAGAAAAGCAGTCATTGGGCTTAATCTGCTGGCAGATCGGCGTAATGCCATTTAGCAAATAAGGTAAGTCGATTAGCTTTTTGAATACTATACCATTGAGAAATAGTGATAAATCTTCATTTTGCAAACCAATAGGCGTGCAGTTAATGAGCAAGTCATATTGCCCAACTTTTTCTTTATAATCACCTGTAGAATACATATTGTTTAGATTTTGCACCCTCTCTTTATTACGTGCAAAGAGGCTTACCCTCGTCATCTGGTGCTTATTCTCTTTTAAGGCAATCAAAGCAGATTCAGCTGTAGCGCCAGAGCCTAAGATTAAGATGCTATTCTGAGGTTTGATCTCGAGCTTGTTTAGCCCCTCTCGCAGGGCAATAATATCGGTATTTCCATAAATCTCTTTATTTGGCAGATAATAGTTTGCTGGTATAGCCTTTTTCCCCATGTATTTATAAGGCATAGTGATGGAAAAGCCATAAAAGTGCAAGCCCGATTCTCTGATAAAAGAGAGTAAATCGTCTATCTCATCTGTAAAAAATGGTAGGTAAAAGGCATTGTTTTCTGTAAATTCTCTCAGATAATTATAGTGTTGATAACCTCGTGACTGATAGATTTGTGCACCGCCAATCAAGCCGCCAAGGAGTGACTGCGAGTCTATTTGCTCAGCCTTTAAAAGATAGAAAAAGTCACGATCAATTTGGTTCGGAGCAGTATATTGCCCGTCAATTCCCAAATAGGTGCCAATAGAATTGAGATAGTGGTACATGATGCGTGAAAAGATCGAAAGTGCGCCTGTTGAGAGGACAAACAGATCATGCGGGAACTCTTCTGTCATTTCTCTTAAAGCCATTAATTGAGAATACTTATCAGCCTTGACAACGAGCTTGTATATTCTTGCCTTCTTTTGATGAAATTCTTGCAGTGTGGCTTGGATTTTCTCTCTATCAAAGTCGTCATAATGAACAGATAAGATCATGTTTTTTGACAGTTCTTGATAGTAGTGGTAGTTTTCTAATTCAATGTCAATGAGGCAAGTAGTCTGCTCGACAAGAAGAGTGAATAGTTCTTTTTTCTGCTTGTGCTGATCTTTATTCTCTGTGTCTTGTCGCCAGGTGATAATAGTTCTTTCATCTATCTTTAAGTGGTCTGTCTTGCCTGCTTCTGTTTGCAAATCAAGCCTATACTCGAGATACTCATCATTTTTGAGTTTAAGCTGATTATTACTGGCTGGCACGCTGATAACTATCATTGTCTTCTTTTTGACTCCGCAATTATCTTTGCCCAGAGTTCACTGACCAGATCGGTGTTTAAGCCTAATATTCTTGCTTTCTCATGTAGTGCTGCTAATAGTTCTTTTTCTCGCTCTTTATTTTCTATAGTGATATTATTCTCTTTTTTATATTCACCTATGGCTTCGCTGATTTTCATCCGTCTCAATAGGGCTAAGAGTATGTCTTCATCGATCTTATCTATCGCTTCACGATAGTCTTTTAGGTCTAAGTTTTCGCCTGCGATGAGCTTTTGGTATGCTATTGCATCAGCCAAACTGAGCTTTATCATCGCTTCGATTACGGGTAAAATACGCGGGATAAGGCAAATATCATGCCTGCCTTGGATCTCTATTTGCTTTTCATTACCATTTATATCTATAGTTTTTTGTGCTTTACCAATCGAAGGTACAGCCTTGATCGCCACACGAAATCTAATAGTATTTCCAGAAGATACGCCACCTAAAATGCCGCCCTGATGATTGCTAATAAAGCCTGCGGTGCTCATTTGATCGTTGGACTCTGATCCTAAAATGCTCGCTAATTGAAAGCCATCACCAAATTCTATCCCTTTTACGCCACCGATCGAGAGAATTGCTTTGGCAATATTTGCATCAAGCTTTTCAAAAACAGGGTCACCTAAACCAGCTTTGATATTATTGATTTCACACTGGACTATACCACCGACACTATCTTTTTCTGCTTGGATACGATCAAGGTAGGTAGTGAGTTCTTGGTAATTGCTGCTATCAGACCATTTGAGCTCATTCTTTTGAGAAAACTCTTGATCAATAGTTGTGACACTCATCTCTCCAATACTGAGCGGATAAGTCACAACTTCAATAGGCTTTAGGTAATCATCAAGCATAGACCCAGCAATGACACGGGAGATTGTCTCTCGCCCACTGGCACGGCCGCCACCTCGCCAGTCAATGATTTTGAATTTCTGATACCAAGAATAATCTGCATGCCCTGGACGAAATATATCACGCAATGCAAGATAATCTTCCGCCCTTGCATCCTTATTATACACGACAATGCAAATAGGCATACCAGTGGTCTTGCCCTCAAAGACACCAGATAACACATGAAATCTATCAGGCTCACGCCTACCGCTCGCATATAGCGAAGATGCAGGACGTCTCTTTGCCAACGCCTCCTCGACCTCTTTATAAGGAAAATCAATATTAGGTTTGATATCTTCAATGACAATACCCATCGCCTCGCCGTGGCTCTCACCAAAAGCGGTAAATCCTAAATATCTTTGTAAAAAGTTAGCTCGCATCTTCTCTCCTTAAAAACAATATAACAGAGCACGGAGTATTTGTCAAATGGAAAATGTTTTGGTCCTCGCTACGCTGCGGGTGAGGAGCTTTCACATTCGTGAAAGGTTTTTTTTAAAGGAAGTTGCAACTTCTTTTTTAACAACGCACTTCAACACACTGCAACACACTTTTGGGGTTCAATGCTTTAGACAGACACAAATGACAGACATACTTTCCCTTATTCTACAGACATTACATCTCACTTTTTTTATTTAACAACACACCAGTTTGGTCCTCGCTTCGCTGCGGGTTAGGAACATTGCTTCGCAACGGTTAGGTACTTCGACTTCGTCGAAGGTTAGGGTCCTCGCTTCGCTGCGGGTTAAGAGCTTTCACATTCGTGAAAGGTTTTTTTAAAAAAAGTTGCAACTTCTTTTTTAACAACGCACTTCAACACACTGCAACGCACGGGGGTTCAAAGCTTTAGGCAGACACAAATGACAGACATACTTTCCCTTATTCTACAGACATTACATCTCACTTTTTTTATTTAACAACACACTACAACGCACTTCAACACACTGCAACACACGAAGATTCAAAGCTTTAGACAGACTCAAACTACAGACATACTGTCCCAAATTCTACAGACACTTCATCTCACTTTTTTTATTTAACAATACACTACAACGCACTTCAACACACTGCAACGCACGGGGGTTCAAAGCTTTAGACAGACACAAACTACAGACATACTGTTCCAAATTCTACAAACACTTCATCTCACATTTTTTATTTAACAACACACTACAACGCACTTACAACACACTGCAACACACGGGGGTTCAAAGCTTTAGGCAGACTCAAATGGCAGACATACTGTCCCAAATTCTACAGATGTGAGCAAAACAATTAATTTTAAACAATGCACTTGTGTTAGAACTCAGAAAATAGTGTGTTGTTTAAAAAGAAGTTGCAACTTCCTTTAAAAAAACCTTTCACGAATGTGAAAGCTCCTAACCCGCAGCGAAGCGAGGACCCTAACCTTCGACGAAGTCGAAGTACCTAACCGTTGCGAAGCAATGTTCCTAACCCGCAGCGAAGTGAGGACTAAACTGGTGTGTTGTTCAAAAAAGAAATGTATTGTTTGCGTTTGTATGCCATGGAACTGTTTGTCTAAGACTTAAAACCCCCGTGTGTTACAGTGTGTTGTAGTGTGTTGTTTAAAAAAGAAATGTACCAATTGCGTTAATGTCTCATGGAACAGTATTGCAAGTGCTTTCGAAAGTGTGTTGTCCTGTGTTGTTCAAAAAAGAAATGTATAGTTTGCGTTTGTATGCCATGGAACCGTTTGTCAAAGGCTTTAAACTTAAGTGTGTTACAGTGTGTTGTCGTGTGTTGTTTAAAAAAGAAATGTATAGTTTGCGTTTGTATGCCATGGAACCGTTTGTCAAAGGCTTTAACCTTAAGTGTGTTACAGTGTGTTGTCGTGTGTTGTAAAAAAAGAAATGTCTCAGTAGTGACAGAGTGCCATGGAACAGTATTGCAAGTGCGTTAGAAAGTGTGTTGTTGTGTGTTGTTACACAAAAAATGGTCGGGATGACAGGATTTGAACCTGCGACCGCTTGAACCCCATTCAAGTACGCTAGCCGGACTGCGCTACATCCCGAGCCCTAAAATCAAAGATAAAAAAGAACATTATTTTGGCAAGTGTTTTTTATCTGATATGTTTTTTTAAAGAGATTATGGACTTATACAATTCTCTAAAGCTATCAAAGTCAAGTAATTGCTTTGCATCGCTCAATGCCATATTTGGCTCTTTATGTATTTCAATTATCAAGCCATCTGCACCCGATGCAACAGCAGCCATAGACATAGCAGGTACATATGCACTATTTCCTGTTGAGTGCGATGGATCAACGATTATTGTGTATTTTGATTTATTTTTCACTATGGGTACAGCTGACAAGTCGAGGGTATTACGCGTAGCTGTCTCAAATGTCCTAATCCCTCTCTCACAGAGGATTATATTATCATTACCATTAATTTGCAAATATTCAGCAGCACTGAGCCATTCATCTATCGTGGCAGACATAGCTCTTTTCAAAATAATTGGTTTATTAACTGTACTTAATTCTTTTAGTAGAGGGTAGTTATACATATTTCTGGCGCCAACCATCAAGATATCAATATCTTGAAAAACGTTTTGTAAATCTTTCACTTCCACCACCTCAGTCAGCGAGGCCAAGCCCAATTCTTTACACACTTGCACTAAATACTTAATTGCCTCTTCTCCCAAGCCTTGAAAGCTATTAGGCGAAGTTCTTAATTTAAATGAGCCACCTCGGATAATTGCCACGCCAAGCCCTTTTAAAAAGTTGGCAATCTCATAAAGGCTATCATAAGACTCAATTGCACAAGGTCCTGCTATTACATTAAAACTATTCTTAAAATCTATATCTATCTTCATATTTTATCCTTAGCATTAAAGAAATCAATAGCCACGCCATACATCAAGTTATGGTCACTTGCATTAATCTCCTGCGCTGAAAACTTCATCATTATTTGACTAATTATCTGCAGACCAATGCCAATGATCTCTGCTCTTTGCGGCTCAAAAGGCATTAATTCACTAATCTCAGCGAAGCTCATCTTCTTAAAAGCGTCTATATAGTGCGAAATATCGCTCTTTTTTAGCTCTGATTTATGCACTTTTTCGCTTGAATATTCTCTAATTCCTTGTTTTACAGCGCTGATGCTTGTTACTGTTCCGCCGACGCCCACCAGCTTTTTTGCTTGTGAAAACTCATTTGGAATCAGTCCCAATAGGCGTTGTATCTCTTTTTTTATTGCTTGAATATCATCGCCAAACTTATTATTTAGCCGCCTAATACCCAGGTCAATACTGATAAATTGCTCCACTTTTTTATCTTTAATCAAGGTAAATTCTGTGCTGCCACCGCCTATATCAAAGATGAGAAACTTGTCATAATCAAACTCATATGCATTGGCAAGTCCGTTATAAGTCGCCTCTTGTGCTGGGCTGAGAATCTTATAATCAATCTGATATTTCACTTTTAAATAGTCAACAATTCGTCCAACATTCAGTGCATCACGAGAGCAAGATGTCCCTGCAATGATAATATTATTGGTAAATGCTCTACATACTCCTATGTATTTATCAATAATATAAACAAAGCGTTCAAAGGCTTCATCTGCTATCATCCTATTATGCATATCTTTACCTAAAGCACTGACCTCTGAATAGCGTGATCTGGTAATCACTCCTCCGTCAAGATACTCAGCTAAAAGCACTTGAATATTATTAGTTCCAACGTCAAAAACAGCAACTCTTTGCAAACTCTCTCCCATAGTTAAAAATCAAACTGGGGTCTTGAGCAAGAGCACGAAACCCCAGTATTGAAAATTACTTTTTTACCAGACAAATCTAACGTTTAGCTCTTTGACAGCTTTCACATCGTCAATACGTCTAATTGGCGTTGTAGTAGGGGCATTGAGCACGACTTCTGGTGTATTGACACATTCATCATTTATCTCGATCATGGTTGCGATAAATTCATCGAGTGTTTGTTTGCTTTCAGTTTCTGTAGGTTCGATCATCATCGCTTCATGAACGATTAATGGGAAATAGATAGTAGGTGCATGATAGCCTTTATCAAGTAGGCGTTTAGCGATATCGAGTGTCTTAATATTACACTTTTCTTTGTCGCCCAAATTCTCAAAGCATCTCTGTTTTTGCCACTCATTTGTTGCCACAAATTCGTGCATACAATAAGTGTGATTATGTGGTATATGATAAACCTTTTCCAGTTTTTTCATGATATAATTCGCATTAATTACAGAGTTTTCTGCAGCTCTTCTCAAGCCTTTACCACCCAATGTTTTGATATAAGCCCAAGCCCTTACATTGACTGCAAAGTTGCCATAGAAAGAGTGAATTTTACCGATAGATGTCTCTTTGTGAGAGTAATCTAAAGTGAATTTATCATCTATTTTATTTACCATTGGATAAGGTAAAAACTTTTCTAATTTTTCAACAACAGATACAGCACCAGAGCCTGGTCCACCGCCACCGTGAGGTGTTGACATTGTTTTGTGCAGATTATAGTGCATCACATCAAAGCCAATTTTACCAGGATGAACAATGCCCAAGATCGGGTTCATATTTGCGCCGTCCATATACATCAAGCCATCAACCCCATGAATCGCTGCAGCAATTTGCTCAATTTGTGGTTCAAACAAGCCCAAAGTATTGGGGTTTGTGAGCATAAAGCCTGCTGTGTTTTCATTGATAGCAGCCTTTAAAGCTACGAGATCAACCATACCTTTTTCATTAGATTTGATTTCAACAACTTTCATTCCAGCAAGTGCAACAGAAGCAGGGTTAGTGCCGTGAGCAGCGTCAGGAAGAATAATCTCATTTTTATGAGCATTACCTTTTGCCAAATGATATGCTCTAATGATTTTCAGTCCAGTAAATTCACCGTGCGCCCCAGCGACAGGTTGTAAGGTTGTATTTTTCATACCAGCAATGGTAGCCAAATCATTTTGTAATTCATAAAGTATCTCTAATGCCCCTTGGACAGTCTCTTCAGGTTGATATGGGTGCAAATCCATCAAGCAAGATGATCTTACAAATGCCTCATGAGATTTTGGATTATATTTCATTGTGCAGGAGCCAAGTGGGTAAAAGCCCTTTTCTATAAAGTGGTTTTTGCTACTCAATTCGATATAGTGTCTCATCACATCAAGTTCGCTGAGCTCAGGAAGCTTAATTTCATTCTTTCTTCTGTATTTCTCAGGGATACAGTCATTTATCTTGATATCCACATCATTCTGTGGTAAAATAAAGCCTATACGTCCAGGTATCGATTTTTCAAATATAGTCTTAGTCATTGTTCACCTCCTTGAGTGCAGTAATAAAGGCATCTAAGTCATTTTTTGATTTCTTTTCTGTCACAGCGATTAAGAGCATATTTTCTTCTCCAACTTCTGCTAAGTCAATACCTGCAAAGATATTCTTTTTTAAGAGTTTATCTTTGAGTACACTTGCTTTCATCGGTGTTTTTATGGTAAATTCTTTGAAGAATGGATGATTAAATGCTAAAGAATAGCCATCAATTTTACTAATTCCATCAGCTAAATATTTAGCTTTGGTTGCACTTTGATTAGCGATTTCAAGCAAACCTGCCTTGCCCAATAAGCTCATATAAACAGTTGCCGCAAGCACGCACAGAGCCTGATTAGAGCAGATATTGGATGTCGCTTTATCGCGGCGTATATGTTGTTCTCTTGCTTGCAATGTCAGAGCAAAAGCGCGTTTGCCATCTGCATCGACAGTCTCGCCCACAATTCTGCCTGGCATCATGCGGTTATATTCCATTTTGGTAGCCAAAAAGCCAAACAGAGGACCACCAAAGTATGGCTTATTGCCCAAAGCCTGTCCTTCGCCAACCACGATATCAGCATTGTATTCGCATGGTGCATTCATCACAGCCAAAGAGGTTGGATCGACAACAGCGATAAAGAGTGCCTTTGTTTTGTGAATTATTTCATCCATAGCAAACATATCTTCAAAGTTGCCAAAGTAGTTAGGAGTCTGCATCACAACACAGGAAGTCTTTTCACAGATAGCTTTTTCAATATCTTCTGGCTTGATAATTCCATTAACTGCTGGAACATACTCTATCTCAATACCCAATCCTTCAGTATATGATTTTATTACTTCTTTATATCTTGGATTGATTGTGCCAGCGATAATAGCCTTGCTTTTTCTTGTTTTTCTGATAGACATGATGATAGCTTCGGCAGTTGCGCTTGCGCCGTCATACATACCAGCATTAGAAATCTCCATACCTGTAAGGTCGCAAATCATGCTCTGATACTCATAAATAGCTTGCAAGGTCCCTTGACTTACTTCTGCTTGATATGGTGTATAAGCAGTCAAAAATTCTGGTCTTGAAATGATGGTGTCAACTGCAGCTGGAATAAAGTGTTCATAAATCCCACCGCCCATAAATGAGTTAAAAACATTAGTGCATTTGTTTTTGCCAGTTAATGCAAAAACACGTTTTGACAGTTCGAGCTCCGACATTGGAGCATCTAAATTCATAAGTTCTTTCAAACGGAATTTTTCAGGAATATCGACTACAAGCTCTTCAAACTTGCTCACGCCGATTTCTTTGAGCATTTCTTCACGTTCTCTATCTGTGTTGGAAATATAGGGCATAGCGTCTCCTTTTTTTATTTTTTTTATAATACTTCTTCTATGATTACTTTTCTTTTAATTCTTTTTCCTCAAGCTCCTCTATCTCTTGCAAAGCGGTATTGAGCAGATTCACACGCTCTTTATAAGGGATAAAGGCGCTTTTAAAACCATTGATGATCAACGTTTTCACATCCTGGTATGTCAGGTGTAATGATTCAATAACGAGCATATATTCGTCTGTCATCGTGGTGTCTGAAACCATTCTATTATCAGTGTTCAGAGTCACTCTCAGCCCATAATTCAGGTAAAAATTAAGGGGGTGAGATTCGATACTATTCACAGCTTTTGTATGAAAATTACTCTTCACGCAAATCTCTAAAGGTATTCTGTGATCATTGACATAGTTCAACAAATCTCTATCTTCGAGCAATCGCGTCCCGTGCCCAATTCTGTGTGCACCGCAAGAGTGTAGCGCTTGAGAAATACTCTCAGGACCGTAAGCCTCGCCAGCGTGGATCGTGATATTTAGATTATTATGCAGAGCCAGGTCAAAAGCCTCTTTATGCTCTTTTGCAGGGTGATTATACTCTGCGCCAGCCAGGTCAAAGGCAACGACCCCCTTATTCTTATATGCGACAGCCAATTCAGCCAACTTGAGTGATATCTCAGGGCTCATATTTCTAATTCCGCAGATAATCACACCTGTTTTAATATTGAACTTCTTTTCTGCATCTTTCAATCCTGCAATGACTGCATCGGATATCTGTGTCAATTTCAAGCCTTGATTTGTGTGTAAAATAGGGGAATATCTCACTTCTATATAGCGAATATTCTCTGCTGCACAGTCCTCAGCCAATTCAAATGCCACACGGTAAAGAGCCTCTTCCGTTTGCATGACGGATAGCGTGATATCAAAGGCTTTAAGATATTGCTCCAAGCTCGCACAAGTGTCTGTACAAGCTATCATCTTTTTCAATTCTTCTTCTGTCTTGGCAGGCAATTCAACATTCTGCTTTTTGGCTAAGTCAAAGATTGTTGACATTCTCAGTGAACCATCCAAGTGTAAATGCAAGTCTGTCTTTGGCAATTTATGTATAAAACTTCTTTTTAAACTCATATTTTCATTCCTTTTTTATTTATCTTCCCATATATTATAATGAATTATCTGTTCTTTAGCTAATCTTTTTTTTGAAGAGGAAACCAATGAAACGACTTTTGAATAAAAGCTCTTTTTCTCTGCAGGATAGCCAAATGGACTCATTGCTACAATGCGAATTTGTTCAGGTATATTTAATACTTTCTTCAGAGATTTTTCATGAAAACCTCCGAGCCAGCACGAGCCGATCCCATAATTCCAAGCAGCCATGATCATCTGCTGAAAAGAGAGAGTAAGGTCAACAAGATACATCGGCTGATCATTCAAGACTAAAGACTTTTCTGGGTCTGCACACGCCACTATTACCACGGGGGCATTACTCAAAAAGTGATTTATCAAGCCTATAAAGCTATGACGCGCAATTTTTTTGATTATATCTTTGTCTGTGACTACAATAAATTGCCAACACTGCCTATTTTGACCAGACGGTGCAAGGCGTCCTGCCTCTAAAATAGTGTCTAAAACATCATCTGGTATTGCATCGCTTTTAAAATCTCTAACGCTATAGCGATTATAAATATAATCAAGAACTTCCATTAGCCCTCCTGAAAATCAATATCTAAAAAGGGCAATTTTAGTCAATCTTTTTTTTATCTTCGAGTAGTATTGCATTTTTAAAGCAATGAAACCCTTTTATTACCCGTTCTTTCCTTCTCTCTTTTCCCACAAATACACATATTTCAAATAATTACTAAAAGCCGAATTTATCGCCAGGATCAGCCCTTCTTTACCATCGAGGAAGCCCAGATTAAAGATATACATTTTCAAAAACTTAGAAATACCGTTGAGGATAGCGTAGCAAACGCCACTCTTTTTCCCTTTATCAAATGCCTGCTGCCCCCCTAATTTTGCATAGAGCATCGTTTTATTAATATGTATTTGCAAATGGGGGTACGGGTAATGCAGAAGTAAAGCTTTTACATGCCCGATAGGAGTGGTACAAACAACAGATTCATGCACTATTTTTTCATTAAAGTTTGCATGTTTTCTATTGAACAATCTAAGTGTGTAATCTCTCTGCCAGCCAGAGTATTTGATGCGTTTATTGAGGTAATAAGATGTCCTCTTAATCCGATACGCATACAGTGTGTTTTCGTTTTTTTTAAAGCTCTCCAAGTAGTGATTCAATGCTTCAGAGACTTCTTCGTCAGCGTCTATCACAAAGACCCAGTCATTGCTTGCAAAGCTGACTGCCGTGCGTTTGGCAATGCCAAAGCCATCCCATTTATCAGTTTTGAAGACAACACAATTATTCTTCTCACATATTTCAACTGTTCTATCTGTCGAGCCAGTATCATAAACTACGATTTCATCGGCAAACTTCAAACTATTTAGGCAGCGTTCGATATTATGCTCTTCGTTTTTTGTAATCAAGACAGCAGATATTTTTTTCATTTTACTTCATTATAGCTTTGAGGTAGTAGTTTTTGAATGTGCCGATATGCTTACCAAACAGAAAGGTTTTTTCAAATAATGAGATTAATCTATACTTGAGCAATTCGTGTTTGTGTGGCTTTCTATAAGGGTTGTATATGCCTTTATCAGAGAGCTTTTCACCCCAGTCAAATGTTTCGATCATGCTTTTCATCACATTTGGATGTGTGCCTTTGAATTTGGTAAGTAGTTTCATAGGACCATAATCAAACTCTTTCGGTGCATTCGCATAAAACTCTTCTGCTCTTGCTTTTCCCCAGTGTACAGTGTTCAGCGCTTTGCTCTTATTCTGCATCAAATGTGGTGGTCTTACCCAGCCATAATGATAAATAAAAGCGGGGATGAGAGCGACATTGAGCTTATGAGTCCCTTTTTCTTGACGTGGATTGTCATAAAAATCAAATTTTCTAAAAGACTGTGCACTTTGGTAAGAGTGGATTTCAGGTAAATTGCGCACTATTCTAATTTCATAAGGATACCAACCATGCCCACCGTGAATATGATTGTAATCGCCCCAAAAGTGTTTGTAGTGAAAAAGTAACCCCTCAATTCTCTTATCATCTAAATATAATTGGCATGCCTCTTTGATGATGGGCAAGTATTTTTCATGCACTACTTCATCTGCCTGCACATAAAATAGCCAGTCACCAGAACATTCTTTCATCGCAATATCTGTCTGAATAGAGTTGATGATGCCTTTTTTAAAATAGTCTTCATTCCATTCAGTGTCTATAATCCTAATCTTCGGGTCGCCAATTGCTTCGATCATCTCTCTGCTTTTATCATCTTCGTCGCCCTTGCCAATCGCAATAACAAATTCATGGCAAATAGGCAATATCGACTTAATTGCCTCCACAACTGGATAGTAAAGCTTTATTCCATTTCTTACAAAAGAAAAACCACTGATTTTCATATAATCTCCTCAATATGATTAATGTATTTATAATAATAAATTATGATTTTTTGTCAAATAGTATTTTGTCTTTTTTGAACATTATTCTGGGTAATGTGCCTTAGGAGATATTGTGCATTATTTTTTTTAAAAAACTTGCCCAAAGAGCAAATCAAATTATATTATTTTTATAGTTGTGCTTATCAAAACTAAACAATTCTTAAAAATGTCTATAAATGTCCACTGGATGCCTATTAGATGTCCTTTAAGATTCCTTTCATTCTCCAAGATAGCAAAGGGAATGTCAAGGGAATGTCAGGGTAAAGAGAATTGTTTTTAATAAAAAAATTAGCAAAAGGAGGGTGCATGAAAGTTTATTTATCTGGAGATCATAAATTCCCTAAGCGTATAGGGGAAAGTATTTTAGCTTATTATGCCTATAATAATGTGGTGATTTTACGTAAACCAGTGAAGAGATCGATATTGCCCCAAAATATAAAGATCAAGAATAATCAGCCATATCTGTGTGCTTTGTGGAGTGAGATGTCTTTGCAGGTGAAGACTCTTTTTGCTGATTATGCGAGATATTATAAGATCGATACCAGGCAAAAGAGGACACAAGGTGTGTCTGCCTTTAGTATGTTCATTTACTTTGTATATCGTGCACAGAAGCGTTTTGGCATTTTGATCAAGAATATGAGTATAGACTTTGTTTTGGAAATTTTTAGTAGATTTAATAGCCTGAACAAACTGATGAAAGAATCGCTATTATACCGCCTTACAATAAAGTTGCCAACGAGGTTTCGCCACCTTGTTGAAAAAAAGCAAGTTTTACCTGATGAAAAACCTAACTTGGTGCAGGAAAATGAAGCTCAATGCAAACAGCAAAATAGTGGAGAAAATCTATCTCACAGTGCAAAATCACCTGACCCCTGATACCTTTCGCATTAAATAATGTAGGGGCGAGCTTTGCTCGTCAGCCAGCGACGAAGTCGCATTCATCACTTCTGGCTACCTTTAAAAAAACCTTTCACGAAAGTGAAAGTACCTAACTTTTCACGAAGTGAAAATACCTAACCTTTTCGAAGAAAAGTACCTAACCCGCAGCGAAGCGAGGATTAAAAAGGTTTTTGTCTCTACAAGTTGGTATGCGAAGATATACAATTAAGGCAATTAGAACTTACAATTAGCTGCACATGAATTTTACATTTGGTATTTCTTTCTGGTAGAAAGAAATATAAGAGGATGTATACTTATTTTAAAAATCTCTCATTTACGCTTTTGATGACAAAGATATTTTTACTTCAATCGATGCATGGCTATTCGGATGTCGCAATGGAAAAGCAGCTGCAGTTTAATCTGTGATTTATGAAGTTTTGCTGACTTTCTACAACAGATAGGAAAACAGATTATTAATACATAGATTTCAGACAAAAATGTACCGAAATAGCTTAAGTAAGGGCGTTATACACTCACTTTTTTTTGTAAATCTCTAAATAAAAAGCATCAGGATTTTTTACTTAACTCAATATTGATGAACTCATAAAAAAGAAATACTCTGGCATATAGAAAAATAATGCAGTTTCGGAAATTAGATCTTGACATTTTTCATCATTTATTTAAATATTCTTTATATAAGATGAGGGGGATAAAAATGTATGACATTAACCAGATGCGAATTCCAGGAATGGAAGAATTCAAAAACCGTTTTTCTTTAGTTAAAGATAAAAATAAATTCATTGTCTCACGGGCATTCTTCAGATATTGAGGAAAGCCCGTCAGAAATAAATAAAAATTTAAGGAGAAAAAATGAAATATTTAAACAAAAAAATTGTAATAATGTTAGTAATAATCAGCATATATTCATATGCTTTTACTTTTAACTTTGAGAAGAAATGTTTGAGTATCAATCTTGGTGTTAATCTTGGCTATCTCATTAACGATGAAAAATCCGCTGTTACTGGAAATAATGATTTTGGAGAAGCAATATATGAAAAAGAAAAAACAAATCCTAAGGGAAATTTAAATTTTGGGCTTAACTATCAACACAAGATATCTCCAAAAGTAAGCCTTTCATCAAATATGGAATTTCTATCAATAAGCTCAATTTTAAAACTATCCTCTTTGAAAACAAAATATCAAAGTGATTTTGTAAATGTTGGATTGTTAGCAAACTATCATCTATCAGATAGAGTTGCTTTAGGTTTTGGTCCGTCATTAACCGTTCCGTTAAACAAAACAAAAATTACGCCTGTTAATTATGAGGGGCGAGGTAGGTCTATTGATAAAATGAAGTTAATGACGCCTTCATTTAAAGCAAATATTAACTATGATTTTTATCAGGCATATGGTCTCGAGCTTTCATACATGCATAATTATTCATCAATTGTAAAAGAGGACTTTTTTTTTAACAAAATTTATGTAAGGGCGATAAGTCTTAATTTAACTTATAAGATATAAAAAGGAGTAATTATATGAAAAAACAAATTTTAATTGCAGTGATGATAATAATCAATTGTTTTTTATTTGCTTTATCTAGTCCAAATAATTTTCAATTTGAGATTGATTTATCAAAAACAAATTCATTTCAAGCTGTTAACTATACTGAAGGAATATTAATAGATTATACTAAGAACAACTATAATAATGAAGTAGAATTTAATCATTATGTTAACACCACTATCCCATATTTGAGTCTTCGTTTACCAGATACAACTGCACCAGGAGTATATTTGTTAAAAGCAACATTTGATGATATGGTAATATATAATGAAAGATTTAATTATACGGGATATGTTCTTCATGTAAACAATTTACCTAATCCTATTTCTGTTGGAAGTCATTATATTAGAATTGAAGTATGGACTTTAAGTTTAGATAGATATATTGATTCTGGTAAAATGTATTTCTCCGTTTTACCAGAGAATAAAGTTTTAAAAAATTGTATGGAAGATGAACTATATATTTTAAATGAAACTACTTCTACTACAAAAAAACCGATTTTGATTGTTGAAGGTTTTGACCCAAATAATACAAATAACTTACCTGAATATCTTGATTTGTTAAACCCTTTTTAAAATCACATAGACCAGTATGATGTGTTTCTTTTAAATTTCAGAAATGGAGGAAAAGATTTAAGAGATAACGCAATATCAGTATTAGAGGCTCTCTCAAAAATTCAGGCTATTTGTAATTCTTCATCAAGTGAAGGGATAAAACTTATTGGTATCTCTATGGGGGGTGTTATTGGTAGATACGCTTTAGCATTAGCTGAACAAAATAATATTAATCATTATTGCTCTGAATTTATATCTTGTGATAGCCCACAAAGAGGTGCAGTCATAAATCATGATTTTCAGAAACAGATTTTCCGATTATCTACAAATGATCAAGTTACAAGTAGAACATCACTATTTAAACTAATGAGATCTTCTTTGGAATCAGTTGCGGCTAAACAGTTATTAAGAAATAGTTATGCTGAATATAATACTTATGACTCTTATTCTACTGGAGGAGAATCCTTTAGAAAATTCTATTGTGAAATTAACCCTGATGTGATTAGCCCAAATATATCCCAGTTTGAAGGCGTTTTAAATGATGATCCTAGTCATCCAAATAATAATCCTGGATTTCCTTACAAACAAAATAACATAAAGAATTTTGCAATATCTAATGGAAAATTAGAAAAAGATGGTAATATAAATAATTATGGTACTTTAGTTGAATGGGATGTTGGATTTACAAGTTATGATGCATATTCAAAACCTTATGATTCTCAACCAGGATCAACTCTCGGATTGTTAAATAGCTCTCTCATGCCTTATTATTTTACAAAATGGATTCTAGGAATATATGAAATAGACTTTTCAGCACCTTCTTATGATCCCGTCTTTATTCCTTTAAAGTCAAGTTTGTATACAAATACCCCAAATAATCTAATCTCAGATTTATCTTATTATGAAAATATACAGATTCCAAATGGTCAGGATGCTAATACCTATTTGTCCTTGAATTCTAAATTTGATGAATGCGTTATACAACCATCATCGAGATTTGAACATGCATACATTTCTCAAACGACTGTAAATGCTATATTGAATTGGCTGTCAGAAGCACAATACAACAATACAGGGATGATAGATGGCGTATTAGCTGGTAATGATTTAAGTAATGTAAAAGTTGATACCTATTTAAATAATCAATTGTATTATCATTGTGAAACTGATAATAACGGGCAATATCATATTCCATATCCTTATATAAATTCCGCTTCTGTAAAAGTAGTTTTTACAAAACCAAATTGCTATCCTGCAGACTACACCTTTCAGGTAAATTATGTAGACGGGTTATTACAGTACAATCTGCCTACGGTAAATTTTAATAGTATCCCCGAGAATGCTATTCTTGTTGATAAAAATCCAAATATATCTGCTTTCAGAACTATTCAGGCTGCAGTTGACTATGTATCATCTAAATGTAGCACAACTACACAAAAATCTTTTACAATAGCGGTTCAAAACAATACTGATTGGGAACCTTTTACAATATCTGAGCTAAAAAATGCTAACTTGACTATCCAAGGAGCAGGCGCCTATATTGAAACGAATAGAATTATATCACAAGATATTGGCTTACAGATTAGTTGCAATACAAATTGTAATTTCATAATAAAAAACTTATCCTTTACAAACAACTGTATTGCCGTGGTAATTGATGACGATAATACATACTCTACTTTTAAATTTGATTCTTGTATCATTAAAGACAATATTGATCCTTATTGTCTATACTCCCAGACTTATGCAGGCGCTGGTATTCATTCCAAACTACCCTTAACTATTGAAAATTGTACTTTTGAAAATAATCAGGCAAATTGGAATGTAAACTCAAATAATAACTATGTACTTTCAGGATATGGATCTGCAGTCTATGTTGAAGCTACTTCTGGTACAGTTAATATTAATAATAATCTGTTTAAAAATAATAAAGGTAGAGGATACGCCGTATATGTGAATGGAGATGTGCATGAACGTCCGGACAGATCAGCTATTATCAACATAAAAGGTAACACCTTTAAAGAAAACTCAGTAATTAATGGACAATCTTCATATCAATATGCTGATGATTATACATCGGTATTTGTTTCTTATGCTGAAAAATTAGTGTTTGAGAAAAACCTGATATGCAATGAGAAAAATTTGAATGGAGCTTATTATTCATCCATGTTTAACAGAGTAAAAAATACTCACATTATAAATAATACATTTGCTGATAATATGGTTAGAGTATTTTCATTATATTTTGATACTCAAGACGGTAGTTTGAAAATTAACAACAACATATTGTTAAACAATACAGTATCAGGGGGTGGAGATGAACTTTATACATTAATCTCTGAACTCTCTGTCACTCATCAAGACATTGGTTACAATATCGCATATAACAATAAATATAATAACACTTCTTTAGTTACTCCCAAAGCAGGGTTTGATAATCTTGATCCTCAGATTTATACAGCAAGTGATCCAAATCCATATCACCCTATATGGACCAACGATATTATATCAAGATGTATTGATAAAGGAAATCCAGATCTAAATGGTAATGGGGTAGATTGGTATTCTGATGCTGAGGACAGGGATCTTGACGGATCAAGAAAAGATATAGGAGCATTCGCAGCTGAATATCATAAAGAGAATAAATTCACATATTTGCCGGCTGGATTGAAGAACTATATTAACTGGATTAGCTTCCCTGCTTTAAATGTCAGAACGGATGAAATGGATCGTTTTAAAAACGTATTCGATGGCATAGAAGCAAGGGATTTTACAAAACTCTATAGCGGTCATTTAGGAGAAACAGATCATTATGTAGTCAGTGATGAAGGTGGCTTTTACAATTTAATATATCAGATCCAAAGACCTCTCGGATATCAACTAACCCTTAAAAGCGCCTTCACGGTTGATATTTCTGGTTTTGATTTACCAGAAAATTATCCCATCACTTTAACAAGGGATCCTAATAATGGGATAATTTCTGCACCTCTATACAATTGGGTAGGCTATTTCCTACCTAAACCTATGACAGCATGGGAGGCTTTTGCCAGCGTTTTAGATAAGATTGATGAGATAAAGGCAAAAAACTGGACAACAATTAAAACAAACGGAGTCTGGAGCAATTATAATAATCCGTCATTCACTATAAGTTATGGTGATATGGTGATGGTACATTGTACTCAAACAGTAACCACAACATTAGGGAATGGTGGATCCTCTCAACAAGCTTCAGCTCCCAGACAAACTGCTCAAAGCTTCTTTTATATTGAAGAAGAAGATTATATCCCATTATTTATTGATTTGAATAATGAATCCAAATCACAGCCAAGTGAAATAGGTCTGTATATAAATGGTATTTGTCAGGGAGCAGCTGTGGTTGACGATATAGTTGTTCAATTAAATGCTTATGTACTGAACGATTCTATTGATTATGATAGTGCTGATATCAGCTTTGTTTTACATTACGAGAACAAGTCAGCACCAAAAATGATTCAAACATATTCATTATTTGATAAAATTGAGAAAAAATTTATCAGTAGAGATTTAGATATGAGCACAAAAGAGAGATTTTATACGGTAAAACTGAATGACATCCCTGAAATAGAGTATGAAACGGCTTTAAACTCAAACTATCCAAATCCTTTCAATCCATCAACAATAATTGCCTTTAGCTTAAAAGAAGATTCAAAAGTGGAGCTTTCTATCTTCAATGTAAAAGGTCAAAAAGTCAGTACTTTATCAAATGATTATCTGAAAAAAGGAAATCATAGCATTGTTTGGAACGGAAAAGACAATTCAGGTAGATTATGTTCTTCTGGTGTTTATTTTTATAGATTAAAAGTAAATAATCAGGTATTTAGCCGAAAAATGCTTATGATGAAATAACAATTTAGTTACAGGGGCAGAATTCTGCCCCCTGTAAAAACTATTAATGAGGTATGACTATGTTTGTTTTAAATAGATTAAAATTGGTTCCTAAAATCAGATTTACACTATGTGCATTCTTCTTATTGATCATCTCTTCACTTTTTTCCATAACGATTACTGTCAAACAGGATGGTACAGGGGATTATCAGAGCATCCAGTCTGCCATTAATGCTTCACAATCTGGAGATTCAGTTTTGGTTTATCCTGGCAGATATTTTGAAAATGTGAATACCAATTCCAAAAACATTACCCTTGCCAGTTTGTATGCCAGGACCCAGGATCCTGATTATGTCAGACAAACGGTAATAGATGGGAACCATACTGGCTCTTGCATTCGGGTGATGAATGGAGAAACGGTCACAATCATCGGATTTGTTCTGACCAGAGGAAGTGGTACTCAGCTTTATTCATATTATCAAGGGGGAGGTGTTTATGTTACAAATGAGTCAAATGTAACAATAGCAAAATGCTCTATTTATCAAAACAGTGCGCTTTTAGGTGGGGGAATTGCGAATTTCAAGAGCACGGTATATTTATCAGGGAATTCAATATTTAACAACAAATCCAATTTTTCTGGAAATGTTTATTCCTATCAAGCGCATACGATTTATGATCCTGTACAACTGAACAGTATATATAACAACTATTCCACAAAGGCACTTGATATTTTTATTCAGGAATGTGCAACCACTTATCCAGTTTATCTGGATACCCTAAGTGTGCAATTAAATTCAGTTGATGGTTATTTTATCAATTCATTCTCCAACATGGGTATTGTATGCCCCCCCTTTTCTGTCAGCTCACTTCATTCAGCTTTTCAGACTATCAATCATGACCTCTATGTAGCGCCATGGGGGGATGATGATAATGATGGACTTAGCCCTGCTTCTCCCTTAAAAAACATCGCATATGCAGCCAAAATCATTGAATCAGACAGTCTGAACCCCAAAACAATCTATCTGGCAGAAGGAATATATACACGATCTCTTAATCAGATCGCTATCCCTTTTGAGCTAAAAAGCCATACTTCACTGACAGGAGTCTCTCCTGATAATACAATCATTGATCTGGAAAATCAGGAAGGTTTTTTTATTAGTTTGTTTGATAAAAATAATGCCAAAATTAAAAATATAAGCCTGAGAAATTCGATCAGTCATACTGGTAATTCAGGAATAAAAATACTCAGATCGGAAAATATTACTATTAAAAATATAAATATCAGTCATGGCTGTTCCATGTTTGGGACTGGAATAGCTGCTTATGACAGTAGTGAGCTGATACTGGAGGATATTGTTATCAGTAACAATGAAACATTTGACGGCTTTTGCGCAGGCATACTGATCAATTACTATGGGGAAGATTATAAAACATGCTATCTGAATAATATTGTTTTGGATTCCTTAAGAACCATTGGTGAGGGAGGATACATCTCCAGTTTGTTTATTTGCGGAACCAATACTGAGCTGAGTAATATTATCATGTCGAATTCTATCTCTACCTATAAAGGGGTGTTTCAATTTCATAATACCACAGGTAACCCGATTCCTGCCAGATTAAACTTTTCTAATGGGCTCGTTTTTAACAATACTTCACAAAGCCAGTATCTCAGTGGGGTACTCATGACATTTTCCAATATCGTCAGAGATGTTAATTACATGAATGTGAATAATCTGACAGTTGCCAATAATCAAGTGGAGGATTTTTCTATTTCGGTGCACGGATACTGGAAGATGCGAAATATGCTGTTATATAATCCATTGACTCTTTGTGAACTGTTTACTACATGGGGTCCAGGTTCGCCGGATATATACAGTCATCTGGATATAGATTATTCGTTGATAAAGGGAGGATTTGACGGGATTGGTCAGTATATGGGGACATCTGTGAGCTATGGGACTCATAATATCGACGCAAATCCCCAGTTTTTAGGAGAAGATCCGCATTTTGGCTACCCGATTAATGAAGCCAAATACTATCAGCTTTCTGAGTTTTCACCCTGTATCAATCAAGGGACACCTGACACGCTGGGCTATCATATCTCAGCAACTGATCTGCTGGGAAATCACCGGGTGGCTGATGGCAGAATTGATATGGGCTGTTATGAATATAACTCATATCCAGTATCAAATGATGAAGTGTTAAACAAAAATTCAGCCAGTTTAAGGATTTACCCGAATCCAGTATATCTGAATCAGATGAGAAACGGATTTTGTACTATAGAGTTTACTTTACCTCAACCTGTCAAAAACAAGGCTGAGATAGAAATATTTAACATCAAAGGTCAGAAAGTTAAAACCCTGGAAACGACAACAAACCTGTATCAGCTGTCACAGAAATCAGGCTTAAAATCTGATTTGATAGACGATCAGTTTAAGAGTAAACAGTACTCTGTCATCTGGAACCTGAAAAATGAAAGTGCTAAATTGCTTAGTTCTGGTGTTTATATCTGTCGATTAAAAGTTGACGGGAAAATCATGAAAAATGCTAAGATGACAATTGTAAAATAACAATAAATGATTTTATGCATACAGCTCAGTTTTGATGACAAAGATATTTTTACTTCAATCGATACATGGCTATTCGGATGTCGCAATGGAAAAGCAGCTGCACTTTAATCTATTATTTATGAAGTTTTGTTGACTTTCTACAACAGATGGGAAGACAGAACTGAGAGCTGAGTTGCTGGTAATTTCACTTCGTGAAATTGAGTGATTGAATCTATTAGCTGATCGAAGGCAGCCATTGGTTCTTATACAAATAAGGCTATTTGTATATACAAATTTATGTTATTGTAAATGATAGGTTTTGGGAAAAGGTAATTTCACTGCGTGAAATTGGAAGACTGATCTGGAACACTTCGTTTATCGTGACAAACAATAGCTTCGCTGCACAACTAAGGATAGTTGTGGGTACGTTTAAAAAAAACTACCGATTTTTTTAAAATACCCGCAGCGAAGCAAAGATCCTTCAACCAATTTCACGCAGTGAAATTACCTTATTATCAACAAAAATCAGTTGATTTTTTACCTAACCTTCGACGCAGTCAGAGCACCTAACCTTTTCGAAGAAAAGTACCTCACCCGCAGCGCAGCGAGGACTAAAAGGTGTAATGAAAACATAAATACTCAATTTTTCTCTTGACATAGTGCTTCAGATTAGTATATTTGAACACAGTTGATAGTTGTGGAGATTATAGAAGAATTCGATTTATCGCATTAGTGTGCTTTTTGAGACCTGCACTTTGTCTCATACTCGTACATTGCTGCATGTTAGCGAAGCGAGCTGCATAGCTGAGAGTGATCAAAAATAAATATTAAAGTGTTGGAGGATAAATGAAATTAAGATTATTAATCATTGTTTTATTAGCCATGTTTGCTTTTTCTTGTACAGATAAATTAACAAATGTAAATTCAGCTACAGACATGAACTATTGGACGCCAAAGAACCTAACTATCACACCTCTGAGCCCCACTTCTATTATGCTTAGCTGGGAAAAAGTTAGTGGGAACTATCAAGGCTTTAAGATATCTCGTAAAGTAGGTAGCGGTGCATGGCAAGAGGATATTGCGACAGTTGGTGTTAATGTTACTGAGTGGATCGATAATAATGCACCTTATGGTACAAATTATTCATATCGAGTGAAAGCATATGCAGGTGATAATTACTCAAATTATGTTGAAAAGGGTGAAAAATTGTTGTTTTCAACGCCAAGACACCTTACAATAACTCCCCATTCAGCTACATCCTTAAAGCTCATCTGGACAGATACTAATCAATTTGAGCAGGGATATAAAATTTCTCGTAAAGTAGGTGATGGAGATTGGGAAGATGACATTGCGACTGTTGGGGCAAATGTTACTGCATGGATAGATTATAACGCACGCTATGGTGCGATTTATGCATATCGAGTGAAAGCATATGCAGGTGATAATTACTCAAGTTATGTGGAAAGGAACCAAGTATTTATTTTGTCTGCACCAACTAATCTCTTGGTTAATCAACAAACAGCTACCTCATTAAAGCTCACTTGGACAGGCACTAATCAATTTGAGGAAGGTTATAAAATATCTCGTAGAGTAGCCGATGGAGATTGGGAGGATGATATTGCGACTGTTGATGCAAATAATAGTCAGTGGACAGATAATACAATAAATTCCACTCAGGTATTTCAATATAGAGTTAGAGCATATTATCAGAGCGATTATTCAGATTATTCAAACATAAATGCTTATTTACCTAATTTTGTATTTGTCCAAGGAGGTACATTTCAGATGGGATCTAATAGCGGAGATGGCTATGAACAACTAGTACACTCTGTAACCTTATCTCCGTTTTATATCAATAAATATGAAACAAATCAAGCAGAGTGGCAAACAGTCATGACAGGAAATAATAATGGTATTTCTCCAACACCGTCGTATTTCTTTGACTATCCAAATAGACCAGTTGAGAGAGTAAACTGGTATGCAACGCTTGTTTATTGCAATCGTAAGTCAATACAAGAAGGCTTGACACCATGCTATGCTAAGAATGGAGACACTAATCCAAATAATTGGGGTATAGCACCAGTAGATCACTATGCTTATTGGTATGATATCACCTGTAATTGGTCTGCCGATGGCTATCGTTTGCCCACAGAGGCAGAATGGGAGTATGCAGCCATAGGGGGGAATCAATCCAATAATTATACATATTCTGGTTCAAATAATGCAGATGATGTTGCTTGGTACGATGGTAATTCCAGTTACCGTACTCATGATGTAGGCACCAAGGCTCCTAATGAACTGGGCATTTATGATATGAGTGGTAATGTGTATGAATGGTGCTGGGATTGGTATAGTAGTTCGTATTATAGTAGTAGCCCAACCAATAATCCAACAGGTCCAAGTAGCGGGTCCACCTGTGTTTTTCGTGGCGGCAGCTGGAGCTACACAGTACACGGTTGCCGTGTGACTAATCGCTTTAACAATAGTCCTGGCAATAGCTACTACGGTCTGGGGCTCCGCGTTGTGCGAACAATTCAGTAATATGTTCTGTCCCTCGCATTTATGGTCCTCACTTCGCTGCGGGTTAGGAACTTTTCTCCGTCTAATGTAGGGGCGAGCTTTGCTCGTCAGCCAGCGACGAAGTCGCATCAAACGTAGGTACAATCTATCTTAGTTGTACCAAAATAAGACCGCAAAATTCCTTATAACAAACAAAAATTAATGATTTTTGTTTTGCTGTAGGTAATTTCACTGCGTGAAATTGAGTGATGGAATCTTGTTTATGTACTCGAGGGCAGCCAGTGGCCGTTATACAAATAAGGCTATTTGTATTT
>JAKPKU010000258.1 GCA_029553545.1 Candidatus Cloacimonadota bacterium | reverse complement strand
CAATACACGGTTATTTCTCAATCAAATGAAGAAACAGTAGTGACGGAATATAAGCCGATCACTTCTCGTTCTGATGCTTATCAAAGCGAAGCTGCTCTTGAAAAAGAGTTTATTCGCATGCTCGGAGAGCAATCTTACGAGTTCATTTTGATTCGCGAAGAAAAGAATTTGATTGATAACCTAAGAAAGCAATTATCACTTCTCAATGACTATCAATTCTCCGATAACGAATGGAAGCAAATCTTTAATAGCTGTCTTTGTAAACCTAACGCCGGAATCAAAGAAAAGACAGAGATCATTCAAGAAAACCATATCTTCCCGCTAAAGAGAGATAATGGTGAAACAAAGAACATTAAGTTGATCGATAAGGTCAATATCCATAACAATAAACTCCAAGTCATTAACCAATATGAAGTGAGCGATGGAACCTATAAAAACCGCTATGATGTCACGATTTTAGTCAATGGACTGCCACTGGTCCATGTTGAACTAAAAAGACGTGGTGTGGCTATTAAAGAGGCCTTCAATCAAATAAACAGATATCAGAGAGACAGCTTCTGGGCTGGCAGTGGTTTATTTGAATTCGTCCAAATCTTTGTCATCTCTAATGGTACTCATACAAAGTATTATTCGAATACCACTCGTTTCTCCCATGTTAAAGATATTAATAAAACTCAAAAGACGGATAAAACAAGCAACACCTTTGAATTCACTTCTTTCTGGGCAGATGCGAAGAATAAGATTATTCCAGATTTGATTGACTTCACTAGGACATTCTTTTCGAAGCACACTTTACTAAACATTCTTACTAAATACTGTGTTTTCACTGCCGAAGATAAATTGCTCGTGATGCGTCCCTATCAAATCGCTGCAACGGAAAGAATGCTTAATCGAATTGAAGTTGCTACAAACTATAAATGGTTTGGATCCATTAAAGCCGGTGGATACGTCTGGCATACGACCGGTAGTGGCAAAACGCTCACTTCCTTTAAAGCTGCTCGACTAACATCGAAGCTTCCTTACATCGATAAAGTTATATTCGTTGTTGATAGAAAAGACCTCGACTATCAAACGATGCGGGAATATGATCGTTTTGAAAAAGGTGCGGCAAACTCGAACACCTCTACAGCTGTTTTAAAGAGGCAACTTGAAGATCCAAGTAGCACAATCATCATTACTACCATTCAAAAACTCTCTATCTTCATCGAACAAAATAAGAAACATCCAGTCTTTGATAAAAAAGTAGTGCTCATCTTTGATGAATGCCATCGTAGCCAATTTGGCGACATGCACACTGCCATTATCAAAAACTTTAATAAATACTATATTTTCGGATTCACTGGGACTCCAATCTTTAGTGTTAATTCCTCCACGGGTGGGAATCCTCATTTAAAGACAACTTCACAGGCTTTTGGTGATCAACTGCATGTTTATACAGTTATTGACGCCATTAACGATCGAAACGTTCTCCCTTTCAGAGTCGATTACATTAAGACGATGGATCAAGATGACGCAATCGAAGATGAAAAGGTTAAAGATATTGACCGAGAAGCAGCGTTTAATGCTCCTCAAAGAATCTCCTTAGTCACTCAATACATTCTTGATCACTATAATCAAAAGACATATCGTAATGAGAAGACTTATAGCCAAAGTGTGATATCGAATGTCCATGACGTGCTTAAAGGCAAAGAAGAAGTAAGAGAAAAGATTCGCCTCAGTGGGTTTAACTCTATTTTTGCGACAGCTTCCATATCCTCTGCTAAACTCTACTATGCTGAATTCAAGAAACAGATCAAAGAACTTCCAGATGCCAAGAAACTCAAGGTTGCCATCATTTATTCGTATGGGGCGAACGAAGACGAGATCGATGGCATTATCGATGAAGAAAACCCAGAAGATACTTCTAGACTCGATCAGTCCTCACGTGATTTTCTTGAAGCTTCAATCAAAGATTACAACGAAATGTTCCATACAAACTTCTCAACTCAAGGAGAAGGATTCCAAAACTACTATCGAGATCTCTCCTTAAGAGTGAAGAATAAAGAGATTGATCTACTTATCGTCGTGAACATGTTCCTCACTGGCTTTGATGCCACGACTTTAAATACTCTTTGGGTTGATAAGAACCTTAAGATGCATGGTTTAATGCAGGCTTTCTCAAGAACAAACCGGATCCTTAACTCAATCAAAACTTTCGGAAATATTATCTGTTTTAGACCTCTTCAAAAGAAAGTTGATGAATCGATATCCTTATTTGGTGATAGAGATGCGACAGGCATAGTCTTACTAAGAGGCTTTAATGATTACTATAACGGGTACACCGATAACGAAGGTAAGTACCATAAAGGTTATGCAGAACTCATAGAAGAACTATTAGAAAACTATCCGCTCTCGGATCCACGAATTGAAGGCGAAGATAATCAAAGAAACTTTCTAAAGCTCTTCGGTGTCATCTTAAGACTTAAGAACCTACTTGCGTCCTTCGATGATTTTATCGGCCACGAACTTATCTCTGACATTGATTTACAAGATTACGTTTCTAGATACCTTGATCTCAAACCATCAGCGAAACCGGGCGAATTAAAGAATATCAACGATGATATCGTTTTTGAAATCGAACTCATCAGGCAAATTGAGGTTAATATCGATTATATTTTGATGCTCGTTAAGAAATACCATGATTCACACTGCAAGGATCATGAGATTATCATCGCTATTCAAAAAGCTATGGATGCATCTCCTGAATTAAGAAGCAAACGAGATCTCATTAATCACTTTTTAACTGGAATTAATGAAATTGACGATATTATTGCCGCTTGGCACGACTACATCTCAGAACAGAAAGAAAAAGAAATCAAACGCATTGTTGAAGAAGAAGGGCTGAAAAACGATAATACAAGAGAATTCATTTCCAATTGTCTAAAAGATGGCTATGTAAAAACTATCGGTACAAAAATCGATGAGATAATGCCGCCAATGTCAAGATTCGAAGGAAAACACAGGGCGGAGAAAAAAACTCGAGTCATAAATCTGATAATTACTTTTTTTGATCGCTTCTTCGGAATTGGTGAATAAATGTATTTTGCTTGAAAGAATATTATGCAATAAATGTTTTCACATTAAAGAGGATAATTCTTTGTTTTATTCATTCTTGAAGAAAGGAAAACGTGGTGGAAAAAAATGTCATAGTCAATGCGCTTTACGAACAGTATGCAAAAGTAGTTAAAGAAAAAAGAGTAGCGCAACCAGAACTCGAATTTTCTTTCATATCTGGAAGTATTGAAAGCTGCGGATCTGACAACTGCTTTATATCGGAACATCCGGAAAGCGTCTATGGCTTTGCGGTATATGTAGAAGATCACGAGAAAGAATCGATGTATAAGAAATTAATTGAAACAAATGTAGGCGTTAGAGATAAACGAGAATATCGACTCGCAAACGCTAACAGTGTGAATGAGTGGTCGCCGCTTGCAAAAAGCAAATATTATCCTTTGTACTGGGGAAAAAGCCAATGCCTTTTCAAAAGAATAATTGATCATACAAAGTCGGCAGTAGGAGTAGGATCTCTTTGGCTTCATAGAAACCAAGCTCTACATGGTAAAAAAGTAATTTTTGGAACAATCCCGTGTTATTTTCCAAAAGAAGTCGAGGAATCATTACAAAAAGCATACAAGCAGGTTCTTAAGACGCATAGAGAACCTTAAAAATCCAAATAATTTTTGTATTTTAAAAATATACAGAACATCCTATCTGTGGCTAATTGTGAATGGCTAGTTGCTAATTGCACTAATGTTTAAACCTTAGGCCATCTTTATAGTGTAAATTTGATACAATCATCAACCGTTCTGTCAACCGATATCCTAGAGTGGTTTTTAATTTTACATCAATCTAATCATTCTAACGCAATAGCATTTGTAATTTAAACCAACTCATTTGTTGTTATATAATAAAGATACGAAAATTATCAACCATGTGTGAGGAATAATCATGCAAGAAATCTTAATCTACCTCGAAAAGGAATTCGCCGATTAGGAAATCAGCCACATTGGCTTTCAAGTCAAATCATCAATAAATACGATATTAAGATAGTGTCAAAGACAAAAGATCCGCTTATCTCGATGTATGGCTTCCACGTCATACCTGACTACACAGCAGACGGAATACAAAATGATAATATTAGCAATTATCCTATGCTCATCCTCAGTGGTGGAATGTAATGGAGCATAGACAGTCATGGTTCCAACAGCCGAGCCGCGTGGACACAGAACATGCCATATAGGTGACCCAAAAGGAAACCTCATCGAATTTGGCTCTTTTAATAAGCCCATTGCCCGCTGAGTTTGTTATAATAATTTGAAGATATGCAGGCTAACGATAAAGTCGATCAAATCACTCCCAAAATAAGCACTTTAACAATCGTGCTCGCTTTTTTATCTTTTTTATTTGTCGTTTTAGCTTGTCTACTTATGTATTTCTATCATATGGCGGTTTGGACATTGATTGTGAACTTTCAAATTATCTATTTTGTGTGGGTTCTTATATTTGCCCTTGCTGTCGGCCTTTTGATTATCATCTTAAGCGGTGTCACGATGCGAAAAGAGAAAAATGGCAACAAACTCGTTCTTCTTCCGCCTTTTCTTGTCGTCGGTTTAGCTATCTTTTCAATGTCGTTTGGTCTTTTTGAAAAATTTGCGTACGAAAGACACTATACCTTCAGCGTCGAAAAATGGGCGGTGGCCTCTAGTGACGAAAGAAGCGTCTATCTCGACTCTTTTCTAGAACAATACGATTTATATACTTTTAATGATCAGATGATCGTTGCCACTCTTGACGAGCCTGATGAAAAACGCACGATTGAACTGCAAACTGATCCCGTTCAATTTGGCGGTTATAGTTATGTTTATGATTTAGGCTTTGTCCGCGATTATATGGATCCGAGTTTTTTTGAAATAACCACTGATCAAAGCGGCGTTGTTTCTTATTATCATATTTATTCAACTTAACTTAATAATTTATAATAGCGAATTCAAACTAACGTATCATAGATATTAATCTATGCATTGCATCTTTATACATTGATGATGCCTTGCTTTTTATATCCGCAAACGGTAAATGATCGGGATTTGTTTCAATGATAGTTTCGATATAAGGACACTTTTCTTGTGCTTCTTTTAAAGAAATATTGCTGCTTCCGACAATGAGGATTAGTTTCTTATTGTTTCTTTGGCATCTCGTGGCGATACCCTTAATTGTCTTACCATAAAAAGATTGCTCATCGAGTCTTCCTTCACCCGAGATGACATGATCAGCATCTTCTATTGCGTTATCAAAAGCGATGAGATCGAGAATCGTTTCAATACCGGATTTAAGCGTCCCCTTAGCAAAAGCCAAGATACCTGCCCCGATGCCTCCGGCCGCCCCCGCTCCAGGGTTGCTTGCGACATCGATATGCAAATCTTTCTTGATGATGGCCGCTAAGTGTTTAAGACCTTTATCAAGCTCGATAACCATCTTGTTATCCGCGCCTTTTTGCAGGGCGTAAACATAAGCCGCGCCTTGTGGTCCGTGCATAGGATTATCGACATCGCACATGCCGATGATTTCGATTCCCTCTAATCGTTTATCTACAAATGAATTATCAATTCTGACGATATCTTTAAGCGTGCTGCCTACAGGGATGAATTCTTTATTTCTGCCATTGTAGAAC
>JAKPKU010000166.1 GCA_029553545.1 Candidatus Cloacimonadota bacterium | reverse complement strand
GCCCATCTATATTCAAATGCTTCCTGACCCAAAGAGAGACCAGTTTTTAATCTTTGATTTACTTCAGTTCCACCCGGCATCATTGGCAACATTTGGAAATAGTTCCGTATTGCAAAATTTATTCCTGTTAAACAAGTTTTTGCCTTAATCCAATTTTGTGGACTAAAAACTTTATTCGCAGGTTGTGTTTCATTCGCAGCCGCTTCCAAAGCCATATTCAAACTACTACCTGCAATTTTTACAATATCGGTAACAAGATTGTTTGAAACTGCTTGTTTAAGACACATACTTGGTGAAGGAACCCGATCAGATAAATTATTTACAATGGAAAAACACATTGAAATAGCATAGAGCTGGTGATAAGGAGCATATGCTTTCATGGCAAGTAAAGTCTGATTTAAGCCGAGTGGATTATCATTTGACCAAGATTTCCAAACTTCTTTCATCCAAACATTCAAGGCTTGAACATCCTCCGGTTTATAATCACGTTTGAAAAGTATCTCAAAATATTTGTCAAATATTTTGGTTTCACCATAAGAGATGTTCGGTCTTTGAGAATGCCAGGCTATCAAGTATTTTCCAAAATCGGATAAATCTATTACGAAGTTCTTGTCTTTTGAAGCTGGTGAATTTTCTCCTCTTTTTGTGATGAAATATCCATTCGGATATTTTAATTCAAAAGCTCGTTTTAAATTTAATACTCTTTTATCATTGCTTCTCAAATCTCTTGGTTTGACTGCACTCTGTGAATTTGTATTTATACTAATACGATCTGCCCGGTCACGCTGTGGTATTTCGTAAAACCTGCACATTACGTATGTCTCATCCAGCTTTTTAACAGTTTCACTACAATTCAAAATAGTATTCAAAGATTGACATCCATTGACAACACTTAAACCTTTCATAGATAGTTTGGAGTCAGCCAATACCAATTTATTACAAATAGCAGTAATGCCATTATGGAAAAAGAAAAAGTCCTTATGTTTATCACTTAGAATTGTATTACGGATGCCTTTATTTACAGCATTACTTGTACCCAAACTTTGGCGGACATTTTTTTGAAAGAGTGAACCATCCTTAATACCTGGAAATTTAATGCATTCCTTTAAAGGAACTGCAGCAATTATAACTTGTGTGCCAGCTATCGTTTCATTTAAATATTTACAATCTGCCAAATTAAGATCGTAATTTATCAATGGATTATCAACTTCTAATGCTATATCATATCTTCTCTTTATTTCATCATCATCAATAACAGTAATAGTTGCATCGAAATCATCTTTTTCAGATATTTCTGCTAATTGTTTCTGAAAAGTCTCCAGATCATTCAATGCTGCTGGAGTTAGTTTTGATGTTGTAATTAGCTCAAAATTAATTTCATAATCCTCATCCAAAGCACTGGCGACCTCAGAAAGTTTTCTTTGTAATTTTGAATTTGATACATTTTGCAATCTGACTAAATCACGAATCTGCATCCAAGCAGATAAAACTTCCCTCAGAGGTGTAGCATCTACAAATTCACCAGAATAGAATTTTCCCTGAATGATATTTATGATTGATTTATCATTGTCAATAACAATAGCATCAATTTGCTTATCATTAGCTCCATCAATAATATCATCTTTAGTTTCATTCATATCTCGTTTAAGGATAGAACGAAGATACCAGGCAACAAATCTTTGACCATCATTTGGAAAGTACTGTTGAAAAAAATCAGCTTTGATTTGCTCTTTAATTGTATCGTAAATAGTCATAATGATGAATTTATAGTTGTTTTATCAATTCTTTTGCTTTGTCCACTGTATATGCCCCATCTATGGCTTTTTTATCAAAGACCATAAAATAAAGGAAATCTTTCCCTGCAAGTTCTGCCCATTTATTACCTAAACGACATTTGGCAGCACTATCAGAGTTATCCCTGTCGTCACCCTTTGTTTCGACAATGATTATTTTACCGGATTTTGAAACTACAATGAAGTCGGGGTAATGATTGGATTTAAAGCCATTGATTGAAAAACCTTTTCCCCTGCCTAAATTACGATGCCAGAAAGCAATATTCGGCAAACTTGCAATATCTGTAATGACAGTAGTTTCAAAGTTATTCATTGCACCTTCACGTTCATATAATGAATGACCAATTGAAGAACCTAATGGACCAGGAACAATCATTTCAGGAAAATTCCAAGTGGGTTCGGTTACAACTTTTCTGATTTTTATTAAATCATTAAACTGACCTTCTGCATAGGAATCGGCATGTAGTCTGATTTTGGCTTTAATCTTATCGGAATAGCTCCATTTTCTTACTAAAATATCCTGAAGCTGTTCGGCATTCAACTGTTTTAAGATTCTTTCAACATAAGCCCGAATTTCCTGATCGGGAATAGGGTACATATCGCCAACCAATTGAACAAGCTGGTGTGCTATATCTTTTATTTGCCCTTCTTTTGGTTTGGCAAGAATGTATTCCACAATAGGGTCTTTAACCTGCATGTCTTCAATCTTGGTAAAGCGTGGGGCGTACTCGTCTTTCTTTATCTGCTCGATATCTACTTTATACAAATCGGAGGTTATCTGGTCGAAATCAATTTTAGAATCCTCATTGCTTAACTTGAAATTTTTCAATAACGATTCCTGATTCAACAAGATTTTATCGGTTCCGAAAATATCGCTTTGCTGAACTTCTAAAAAGAATTGAGGCAATTTTATGTTGGATGCCAAGTCTTTATTGACATCAACAATTCTGTATCGCTTTACTTTTTCTCCCATTTCCTGAAATATATTTTCGTCAACAGGTTGCTGACTTTGTTTTTCAATAACT
>JAKPKU010000249.1 GCA_029553545.1 Candidatus Cloacimonadota bacterium | reverse complement strand
TTTTTACTTATCTCCTCCTTTAGTGTAGATAGGGCCCCCTGCCCCGTTTCTGTTATGCTTGGTAACGTGAACAGGGTAGGCTCTTCTTTGGTGTTCCCTATCCCTGCTGCTATTGTTTTAAGTAGGCTCCTGGGCTGTTTGAAAGATCCAAGAATGGTTACCTGATCAAAGATAAGCGTATCAACCTAATGCTTTCACAACTCATTAACGACATGGAGCTGGCGATCCTGGACCTGGGCATCAAGACACAACACTATTCTGCATCCTTGCTGATGAAAGTTATATTTGCCGGGGACAAGAAACGACAACCGGATTTTGTTGATTTTACAAAATATTATATAAAGAAAGCTTTTGTTGGCCGGGAGGGATCTGCAGTAACATACAGAACTGCGGTCAATCATTTGTGTTACTTTATGAACAAGGATGTGATCCGGGCAAATGAGATAACCGTCAAAGTGCTGACGCAATTTGAACTATGGCTCCGGAATCAAGGCATGGAAAGAGGCGTTTCTCTATACCTGGGAGCGATACAAAAACTATTCAAAGAATTTCGCCTTGAATACAACGATTACGAAGAAGATGTTATCATCATTAAGAACAATCCTTTTGAGGCCTACAAGGTCCCAAAACCGACAACTAAACGCAAGAAACGGACACTCACCCTGCAGGAATTGACCAGGATCAGGGATTATGAGTGCAAGAATTTTAAAGACGCATTTGCCAGGGATATGTTTATGCTATCATTTTACCTGGTTGGCATGAACACCCGGGATCTGTTTGATTGTCCGGCACCGGCCTTTGGGCGCATAGAATACAACCGAGGCAAGACAAAAGGCCGAAGGGAAGATCAGGCATTTATTTCAATCAAGATCGAGCCGGAAGCCCAGGCGATTATTGATAAGTACAAAGGGAAGAAAACGCTCCTGGATCTGAAAGACTTTGTTTCTTTTAAGGAATTTAACAACATACTAAACAAACGGATCAAACATATTGCCCCTGGCCTGTTCTTCTACATGGCCAGGCACACCTGGGCAACCTTTGCCAGGAACAAGTGTGATGTATCAAAGGATGATGTGGCCATGTCCCTGAATCATATTGACCAAGTGCTGAAGACAACAGACACCTATATTGATCCGGACTGGTCAATCATTGACCGTGCAAACCGCAAGGTGCTGGACTATTTATCCTCCTGTGAGTCGACATAATCGTCATGATAAGTTGCGATTCTTTGTACTAATAATATTGTGTCATATAAGCCTCTGACAAGCCCTTTTCCGATAGTTCGGTATAGATATTATCCGGTTTTCTTGAGATGATTTGTTAGACCTTTTGATTATATTTCAGACATACATAAAGTGATCATTGAATATGAGGCGAACTGGGATCCGTTAACAGTTCACCGGGCGAGAACAAGGATCATGAGTGGAGCGAATACCGTTTAATTCTGAGTCGTCAAGAGTTTGTGGTCCAATATTCTTAAGCATTATTGTTAATGCAAAACCCAGATATATTAGGATATTTTGTTTCACGTTCTTTATCAGAGAGGGTCTCAAATTCAGATTTGCTTATTGTGATAAATTCAGCGTTCTCGGGAATTTCGATATTAAATAATAGATTCACCGGTAATTTAATATTTGATGAAAAATCGACCTCAAAATACATTGATAGACCAAATAAGTTTTCCAACTCGGATTTTGAAGATTCAGACAACATGGCCTCATTGTCATCAACAAAGGGAAAGGCATATAGGTACTGGATATTAAGAATATTTAATTGAATAACGAATTCTGGAAGTGTCGAATTAGCATTCTCTTTCTTTACGAATATTCCAATCAGTGGCTGATCATGCATTTCACATGTCCTTACCCAAATTGGTGGTAGTGTTGTTTTTGTACAGTCAGATCCAAGCCAACGAATGGTCTCTGACAATCTTTTTAGGTGCTTTTTATCGATGACACTCACAGCAAACTTACATAGGCACTTATATAAATTCTGTGGAGAATATTTTAAAAGTGGTTCTTGTATTTTAAAATTCTGATTTTTACTCTTTATCAATGTGTTTATATCTATATCATTCTTAATTTCAATGCTACCATTTGTGTTTTTGTTGTCAATATTAATGTTTTTTCCACTGACATTAAGTATGCCGTTTCTTCCTTTTTTTCGAAATAATGAATATAGAATCAGGTGAGCATTGATGAATTCCTGTTCAATTTCACTGAATCTTTCATGATTACAATCATCACATTCTTCATTACAGAATAACAATTTATTTCCAAGTGATACTGAAATTGCGTGTGCATTATGATTGAATGTAACGGTTGGTGTTTTTTTATCGCAAAAACGACACACTCGTTTTTGCTTATTACCTTCACCAATATAAGCTTTCACGTCGCCCCAGCAGTAAATATTATAGATATCCCCTACTTTTCCTAAGTCAATAGGATACTGTATATTATTGATTTGATATACTATTTGTTTAATCTTTACAATACTATTTAATGATCTGTCTGCATTAATGTTGCCTGAAGCGAGGAGAAATTTCTCATTTATCTTAATCTTCTCCAAAAATTTTATTAAACCATACGATCGTCGATCAGCTGCTTTTAATTCACCACTTACAATATGTAGTTTTTGGAAAAAAACATCATCTGCTGTCTGAATCATTAATAGGTGTCCCTTGTCATCACATTGAAATATACTAATCAATCCTTTAAGTACATTAAATAATCCATTTACGTTCAAATTGCCATTAATGGTACAGATTGAGAAATTTACTTTTACCATATTATTCAAATTATTATTTTCCATAAAACTGTTTATTTCTAATGACAACCAGGTATATAAGGATTGCTCGTATACATACTGATTATAACACCGATAGTAAACCGAATACAATTGACATTGTTTAAAGTTCATATTTACTATACTATCTGAGAGAAGGGATCATTGTCAATACTATCGTCAACACCAAATGATCTTCTGTCAAATGACCTTGAATAGAGTTCCCCGATGTCAAGAATTTCTGCGCGCGATTCTGTTGAATCTAGACCTAGCTTCATGGCACCTTCTTTAATACTAAACTTGCAGATATCAAAACAAATCCAAGAAATAAAAGCAAGTGTGTCTTCTAATGCATCAATTACTTGATAAGGATTTATCATTATAAAATATAAGGGATAGTTCCTGTTTTTTGTTTTTTTGACTTCATATCCAATTTCTGAATCATCAGAAGTGAAATTGACATTAATTATTTTTGGTTTTGGATGAACAAATTCATTGCGGCAATTAATGATCTCCTTTATTCTTGCATATTTTACATCCCCCTGATTTAGTCTTTTACCATTAAGGTTACAGTAAATTTGGAATTTTAACATTGTGTTCAATCGCTCCAGTTCTTCATAATACTTTTTATTAAGCTTAACACTGATTAAAAGAGCATTGGCAGCAGCCTCAATTGAATTGGATATCATTAAAAATGAGTATCTAGTGTACATATTAGCAATATCAATTGACGAATCAGACCCCACATCTTTTGGCACTAACTTAGCCTCTTCATTATACTGTAATCCGAAGCGTAACGCACTTATCGCTTCTAGAATATATTCATGATAAGTTGATGTTGAAATTTCCATAATATAAAACATGTTATTAAGGATCAAATTCAAAGGTGACGATTCCTGTTAATGATTAATAACTGATTCTTTCTTTAAGCTCTCGATGTATGTCAACCTCCTATTAGTTGTACTACAACACAAGATGGATACGCAATTCTGGAGATTATAAAGTGGGGTAATTAAACAAATATAATTATTTGCTTCTTGATTCTATAAAATAGCTTATTGAGTATAGAATATGTGTTTAAAATACTGAATCTGAAAATTATATATTTGAGTTATATGCTTAATAATCGTATGATCAGAACGCAAACTAAAATTATAAGCTCTACACTTTTATATTTTTTAGTATTAGCACAATAACAAAAAGTGTTTTTGTCAGTATGACTTTGATTTCGGTCGGTTTGGGTTTGATTTCGGTAGCACTTATATAGTGGCTTTATCTAACTAGCTGAATCTGACAGAAAACACTTTGCAATAATCACCGAAACTACTAACTTTACGCATTACTGCTATAGATGCAGTGGTGCCACACTCCTTGTTTGCTTGTAAGATTTGCCCCGGGTACCTTTGTGCTGATCCGGTCAAAACGGATCGTATGATAACGTGAGTCATTACAAAAGCTCCCGATTCAAGCTGGGAGGGGAAAATTGATAATATAAATCCTGGCAGTGAATAAGAACAAGTAAACCATACCGCATATGAGTAAGACCACAAAAAAGAACGGAAACGGCACCAGCGAGCCTTTGGAGAAACAGCTGTGGAAGACAGCCGACAAGCTCAGGAAGAATATTGACGCTGCGGAGTATAAGCACGTAGTTTTGGGACTGATATTCCTAAAGTATATTTCCGATGCTTTTGAGGAGTTATACGCCCGGCTGAATGCCGAAAAGGTCCAGGGAGCCGATCCCGAAGATAAAGATGAATACAAGGCGGAAAATGTGTTTTTTGTACCACCGCAAGCCCGCTGGTCCCTGTTGCTCTCCAAGGCCAAGCAAGTCGACATCGGCAAGGTCGTGGACGAGGCTATGGATGCCATAGAGAAGGAAAATACG
>JAKPKU010000236.1 GCA_029553545.1 Candidatus Cloacimonadota bacterium | reverse complement strand
GCATTCTGCTTCTCTATTTCAGTTTTCTGTAATTCAAGCTTGTGTGACTGCTCCTGTGACTGTTGTTGCTGTTTAAGTTCATTGATTTCATTTTTCTGCTGATTAATTATTTTTTCGTTTTCATTCAGCCTTTGTTTCATTTCCTCCAGCTGTTTTTCAATTACGTCCTGTTCCGGAAGTCTTGATGTTAGGTTATCAATAATCAGCTGCTTGTCCTGAACTGCTCGTTCAGCCTGTTCACATTCTCTGGTCTTTATGGACAAGCTTTCAGTTAACGTTTTAACTGCCCTGTTGGCTTCTGATTCACTTGTCTTAAGAACATCTATATTCTGCTGATATATATTATTTGCGTTCTCAAGTTCATGTTCTGTTTTATCTGCTCTTTCTTGCAAGCTTATTATTTGACTGTCCTTGCTGCAAAGCAAGTCATTGAATTCTTGTCTTATACGTTTCTCAGCATTACTGTTAAGTTCCAGAACGTGAAGAAAAGCTTGCTGTATACTGTTGATATGGCTTTCATAGTCAGCAATATCAGCCTTTACATCTGTAAGTATGTGCTTAGCATTGTTAATCTCATATGCTGTGATCAGCTGTGACAGGCAGTCACCTTGGCTTTCAAATTCAGCTGATAACGCTTTGAATTTGTCTAATGTTGTTTCATCAGCCCTAATTGAACGAACTTTTATTTCCTGATTTTGATTTTCCATGCCTTTAAGCGCTCCTTTTTATATTTTTAATGTATTACGTGTTACACTACAGCGTGTTACAGTGTGTGTTACATAATATCAATTCTTATTTTTCATTACATTAACAATAATTCTGATAACGATATATCCGGCATAAAAGAGTAGGGCGAATATGAATAGATTAAGCTTTATTAGGTTCTTTATTGGGTCTGCCAGATAAACTATTAGTATCAAGTCTATCAGTACCATGCTAACTGCTCCGATGTTCCAGAACGTCCATGTTTTATATTGCAGTTCTGAAATCAGCTTGTATATTCCAAAACCAACAGCACCAGCTATCAGCACCCACAAGCCTATATGTATAACCATTTGCAAGATATTATTATCAACCTTTTCAGAAAGCTTTATAAAGCCATTATTTGCGGTTCTGAATGCTCCTTGAATAAAACTCCATGCACTTCCTAAAAACGTCTTAAAATCGGCTCTGATTAGTTTATTCTTAATCGTAGCAATGATTGTTATAATGATACTGTACGCTAATGCTCCATAGGTGATACATTTCAGTTGCTCCAGCTTGTAAGTATACTCTTTCTGATTGCACTTTGTACACTTCGGCTCTATCTTCACAACCTCTTTTTCCTTAACTTTGATTGCTGGAGGTTTCTTGCGTTCATTCTCCAGTGCCTTTATTACTATGCTTATTTTCTCGGAAATACTTTTTTCCTCATAATTTTTTTCAATTTTTGAAACAATGCTATTCAGATCATCTTGTTCTTGGCTTGTAAGTTGGTTTTTCTTTTGCTGGTTCAATTCTGTTTTTAGGTTCTGCAACTCCTGTTCCTTTTTGGTTTTCTCTTTCTCTATCTCGCTCATGCTCAATATTCGACTTTTCAAGTTCTCGTTTTCGGTGTTCAATGTCTGCATTAATGAGTTCAGCTTGTCTATTTCTGATTGCATCTTCAATACTGCTTGTGTCGGTTCTTGGTTCTGTTTCAGTTCTTCCTCTCTCTTTTTCTGCATTTCTTCTCGTAAGCTCATGTATATACTCCTTTCCAAACTCTGTCCCTAATCGTCTTTGACCGTCAAAAAACTTTCTGTTCCCTTTCGGTTTATATTCTAAGATTTCCTCTTTTTCACCTTTTCGTGTCCTGGTCACAATTTGAGTTTCTACATTGTACTTTTCATTCAGTTTCTTTCTGAAATCATCAAGGCTAATTGCATTTTTACTTACTTCTATGATTTGTCTTTTTAGGTTTCCTTGCCATGACTCTTTCCCTCTGATCTCAGCATCATTTATTTTTTCCTTTGCCCTTTTCTCAAGTGGCTGAATGGAATTAATAAGATTATTTTGTTGACACAGTTCATTGCTGGTTCTCCTTAATTGCCACAGGCTCTTATTGTCTGCTCTGTACTTCTTGCCGTTCTCCAGACTTACAGAGTTTACAACGAAGTGATTATGAATATGTTCTTTATCTTTATGAGTGACCACCAGTACTTCAAAGCCTTTGAAATTTTTTTCAGCAAATTCAACCCCTATTTTATGAGCTTGTTCATGTGTCAATTTTTCATTATCTTTAGGGGAAAAAGATTGTATTATGTGATAATATTTTCGGTCATTCTGGTTTTGGTTTTTATTATAAAATGCATTTGTGATTTCACATTGTTTTGCAAAATCTTCACAATCGCAATTTGTAGCACTTATTAATTTTTCTTCCGTCTTATCTTCTTGTTTTAGATATTTTTCAAGTTTGCCAACATTAGCTTTACTTGACATTCTCTTAATAACTGCCATTACTTTTCCCCCTTTGATAATGTGATAATGCCAACATCAAATCATTTACTTTTGCAAATTCTTCTTTTATCTCTTTTAGCTCTTTATCTGCATTTTGAAAAATACCGCCATTCAGATTTTTAGAAATTTGATTTATATTGACACCTATTCTTTTCAATTCTGTTAAACTTTCATTTAGTCCGTCAATAACAATTATCTTTTTCCGAGTGATGCACTTTATAAGAAAATTAGTTTTTGACAATTTAGACTTACTCACCTGTTCTAAAAATGTCTGATATTCTTCATCAGATAATCTAATAATTATTTGATGATTTCTTTTTCTATTCGCCATAATTTTTCACTCCTTTATATCATCTGGTGATGATATATTTTTTTAAAAATGGAATTTTTAAAAGGGGTTTCCACAAGGGGTTTACCCCTTTGGCCAGAACAACGAAACGTAGTGAAGTGGTGACAATGATAGACACGAAGTGGCTATACATTGGCGGTTCTGGCTCTCCTTATACTGAGGATAACACACAAGCCTCGCATTTGTCAATCATTTCAGCTTTGAACCGAAAAGAAAAGCCACTTTTTATAGTGGCTTTTTATATAGAAATTATATTGAAATCAGATATGAAGATAATAAAAAAGTTGCTCTATGCGGTTTAGCATAGAGTGACTTTTTTATGTGTTGACGGATAAAGAATATTTTATTGATTTGATGAATTGTTATTTTTCAGTTTGTTCTGAATTGGTGACAAGTCTTTATTTGCAATTGCTCTTTTTAAGTCTGATAATGACATACCATTTTTATTTAAATCTGCTTTCAGCTCTTTCAATTCTCTTTCGTTAATTTCTTTTTTGTATTTACTCACTCTGTCACTTTTCGCTTTAATCTGATTTTCGATTTTTGCCTTTTTCTCTTTCAGGCTCTGTATTTCGTTTTCTTCTTTTTCGATTTTTGCTTTTAATTCTTCATTGTTCATTTTTTCACTTCTCCTGTTGTCAATAGTTCCTGATAATTTGAAAATGCTCTGTCTTCCCAATACTTAATTTTTGTAATTCTGCTATATCCACTTGGGAAGATACAAACAACATCTTGCATATATGCAAATTCTTCTGGTTTCATAATTCGCTTTTCTTCGGTTGTGGTACTTACTCCGCTACCGCTACCAATTCCAAAATTGTCTGTGTTGGTACTGCTCGACTTTTTCTGTTTGTCATACGTTCCGACTAAATCACTGCACCATTTCTGTGTCGCTGGTTCGCTGGCTTTTAAGATTGCTTTGTATGTACAGTTATCGCAGATACTTCCCGCCTGTTTTTCTCCGTAGATTACATCAAGCTGATTTTTGGATTGAACATAAAGCATGATTTCAATTTTCTTACTTCTAAGAGTTGCAAGTCCTGTGGAAACACTCTCGATCTTGCCCAGACGTGGAAACTCGTCCAGCATGAAAAGTATAGGATCAGTATTATCATTCTTTCTTTGTTCAAAGAATTTACAGAACTGATTAACAATCATAGTAAGTAGTGACTTCCATTGTTCAAGCTTGTGTTCCTCGATACAGATGAACACATCAGAGCCACTTTCAAGATCATTCGGTGTAATTGCATCGGTGGTGTTTCCTAATGCTCTGATTAGGTCTTTATTTGTTGCGAATGGGGTTATATTGATTGATACTTCGGTAAATACTCCGCTCAATGTTTCGTCTGCCATATCGGCAAAGGTTGACATATAAATGATTGCATCTTTGTTTTCGCTCTCCATAATCTCGGCTACAAGGCTTTTAGGTGACTGCGATTTTATCGCTATCATGGTATCAGAGAAATTTTTATCCTGATTGTAGAAGTACAGAATTGCTCCGCATAAATAATCCCTTGCATTCTTAATCCACATCGGTTCTTTTACGTCTGCTGGAAGTG
>JAKPKU010000226.1 GCA_029553545.1 Candidatus Cloacimonadota bacterium | reverse complement strand
TTGATCAGGGTTCTGACTGTCTGTACGTCTTGATAGCCGTCTCCATTAGGAGAGAATGGGTTTGGAGATGCAGATATCATCTCGATTTCTGGATAAGTTGTTTTTACTATTATTCCACGATCTATCTTGTATATTTTTTGTGGATTATTAAACTTAATCTGCAAACCATAATTACCATCAACAACAGTATTATTTGCGCTATCTTTACCATCCCATGTATAGAAGTTTTGTCCTGCAAATGGGGTAAAGGTGTCCTGTTTGACGATATCTAATACATTGCTATTACGATAAATAGTCAACTCAATCTCAGGGTTTGCGACAGCGCTCGGATAATACAAATAAAAGCTGATATTAGTGACATCACTTTGCCCATCATTATCAGGAGAAAAAGGGTTTGGGCTGATTGAAAGATTAGTGATTGTAACATTATTTTGTGCAAATAAGCAGGCAATGCTTGCAAATATTGCAATTATTATAAATATTCTTTTCATTTTTGTCTCCTATGGGCGGACTTGAATAATTTTACAATACGTTTGACTACTAATATAAGCGTATTTATTTTTGATAAATACTGATAAAAGATTACTTGAAGTTTTGATTTGGCATAATGATGTCAAATTTAGAGGGTTAATAGCACTCACAATAAGAAAGCCCTCATCTCTGTCAGAGACATAGATATTTCTTGTATCAATTGCCAAAGAATTAGCATAGCCTTGTGTATCATATTGTGACTTTAAACTTAAATCACTTATATTTAATAAAGCAAGTCCTCGATCACCTCTCGCAATCTGCAAATATTGCTCTGAAAGAGTAAAATCAACAACTGTGCCGATATTAGTCTTGTGGTTGACCAGGCTTGGGTTATATGGATCAGTGAGGTCAAATTGTCTGACACCATTTGTCCCCTCAGCAATATAAAGATTTACACCCTTAATAATACTCTTAAATGAATGTGCACCAGGCACTGTGCTGATAGTTTTAATGACAATTGGAAGCGGCATATTTGGCATGTCAAAGGCAATAATCTTTAGTCCTGAACTACCTGCTGCGACGAAGGCATATTTTTTGCCATCAATCATACCAACACTTATATGATTTCCCTGCCCATAAAACTGTATATCGTTATATAGTTTGACAGGATTACCAATATCACTGATATCATAAATATGCATTAATCCCTGATCATTAGCCAGATAGAGGGTATTTTCATAAACTGCAATGCTGAGAGTTCGTCCTGGCATATTAATGTTTTTGATTAAGCTTGGGCTGGTTGGATTTTCAACATTATAAATCAAAGCGCCATGATAATCGTTTGCAATAAAGAGATAATTATCTTTCACAAATAATTGATTGCCGCTATTTTGCAGGTTAATTGTGCTCAGCTCAACAATATTAAAATTGATGTTTTTAGGCATTGAGTAGTTTGAATACAGGGTATCCTTTTTAGATCTAATACGGTATGAGAGAGTCGCAGACTCTATACTGAGATTATCAATATAATGCTTTTGGTTACCATTTACTTGAACAAGATTTGCCCAATCATTAGTGCCTATCTTTCTCTGTAGATCAAAGATATCAGGACTATCTCCCATGTAATTCCAGCTCACTTTTATCTGGCTTGATGAGATTTGATCAAGCGCCAAGCTATCAGGAACCTGAACCGATGGCGTAAAAGTCACTTCATTTGCTGGGCTATTTGTAGTTCCCACAAAAGCATAAACACGATAAGAAATACTTTGATACTGCTGGTCAATTATGTCGATATATGAGTCTGAATTTTCGTCTAATACAGCATAAGCAATAGACCAATTATTATTATTAGTTTTTCTGTCTATTTTATAGCCTGCTTCGCCTTCAATATTATCAACCCATGAGATTTTCAGCTGATTCTGGCTATATTGTTGTACCTGCAAGTCAGAAGGTTTAGATATTTCTGGGAAGAAAGATACAGGATTTGAGAAGAAAGATTCATTGCCTGTTTCTGTTTCTTTTGCTTTTACCTTATAACTGTAGATGGTAAAGCTATTTGTTGGTATATTATCAATAAAAACGCGCTGATCATTTGTTGTCTGATAGTAATTTTCGTTCCACTCTTCTGCCCCTTCTTTTCGTGCAATGACATAAACAACATCCGCACTTTGTGAGGAATACTGCCAAGTTAATTGAATTTGACCATCAGAAGTCTTACTTATTTCCAAATTATAAGGAGTATCATATTCAGTAGGACCTTCTTTTTCATCAGAGCATGAGCTTAGTGTTAACATGATTAGTAATAAAAACAAGACTTTAATTGCCCAAAAAGGGAATTCAGATCTTGTTAATTCTCTGTATTTAATTCTCTTCATAATATCTCCACCCATCAAAACAATAAAGGTTATCTCTTTTTTTCTTTGATTTTAAAATTCCCATCATCAAAGATTGTTTCATCAACACGTTCACGTTGTTTTTCAATCAATTCTTTTAATTCTTTTTTATCTTGCATTCTCTTTTCGATAGGGTCATAAAGCTCTGCTTTAATAATGACAATCATTTCACGATTATGTTGTTCATAACTATTATAACCAAACAAATATTTCAAACCAAAGACCCACCATGGCAAGTCTTTAAGAATTGGTATGCCAGCACGTTGTTTTATATATTCTGTATCATAAAGCCCACCAATAACAGTCTCTTCTCCATCAAAGAGAAATACTTCTGTGTTTGCCTCGTTTTTATCGATAATAGTGGTTATTACGCCAGGTGTAGCATTACTTTTTTCCACAGAGGTAACCAAATGAATAATATCAGTTCCATTGTGATCTATCACTGTTGGTTTGACTTTTAAGATAATACCCGTTGAAAAAAACTCATCTGTTACATTACCTGCTTCGTCTGCTTTTTTAACAGAAAAATCTTGTCCGACTTGGATTTTGCCTTCTTTACCTGATAGTACAGAGATATTTGGATGTGCAATTACTGACCCTTTTTGATTAGATTCAATTACTTTGAGCATTGAATTGATATCGAGCACATAATTGTTTTGATTTATTTGATAAGAACCTGAAGCTTGTACCAAGTCATTAGCAATAGAATTTGCTCCTTTAAAATCGAGATTTGCAATAACTTTACCATTAAACAATGTCTGCCAATTAATGCCTGCAGAGTTTAAAAAATCTTTATCTGCTCTAAAAAAGATAGAGGTTATCTTTACTTGTTTATCTGAGCCTCTAAGGTCTTTAGGCACTGGTTTTTCATCTTTAACTTCATCTTGAATATTATATACACCGCCTGATTCTGTCAGCTTCAGTTTATGAGTTTGGCATAATAATTCCAATGCCTCTTTCCAGGGCAATTGATTGATGGGAATAGCTGTTCCTCCTGTAAAAGAGCTGGAATTAACTATTCTTTTAGACTCATATTGATAAGCCAAAGTCTCAATGATTTTCAGGGCAGTATTAAACTCTGTCCCCCTTTGTATAGTCAAATAGCTATCATAATCAACTTGTTTTTGTGCAAATAACGTTACACTCATTAGTGTTATTATTAAAAGGAAGATTGCGGTTTTTTTCATTATTACTCCTTACTGAGCGCTATGGTGTAGTCTTTGTAAATGCCAATTTTATTCAATGAAAAGGTGATACTTTGTTTTTGCCAATTGATTGATTTTAAAAATCCATAGGCAACCTGATGACCTGGTTTTATGCGATATACTTGTCCATTTTCTGCTTTAATAAAGGCAGAGCTTGCCGATAAGCTCAATAACTCAAATTTCTCTGCATTGAGCTTATTTACTTCATTTGGGTTTGCATAAGGGCTATAAATCTTAGGCTCAAAGAAATTTCTTGCTTGCTCTGATTTAATTCGCCTAAAAGATTGATCATTTTGTTCTGGTCCTGTTGCATTTACAATTGACTGTAATGCCATATCAAAGCTTACCAATGTTATGCGAGAGCCATCTTCTTCATAATGTGTGCTTGCACTAAATCGAGGCTCGCTAATTACATATAGTTGTTTTTGGTTCTCTATATGATTTAAAAAGTTATAAAGAGACTGAATATCAGTAGTTCCTGATATCCGATAATTATGATTGACCATGTCATCTTCGTCATCGCCGCTTGTCTCAAAGCTGAGCTCCAATTCTGGGCAATAAGTATTAATAATGGATGATAAATATGACCATGTCTTGCGGGAATTATCTGAGTTCACAAACGTTTTACCATGCTCTCTTTGCCAATCATCCATCTTAGCTATTTTTTGTTTGACAAAGTATACCTGCATCGTATCGATGATCACGTACTGAAGCGAAGCAAGCTCTGTTTTATTTTTCTCTAATAATGCAGTTTCTTGTTTGATTTGCTTTGCAGGACCTGCAGAGAGGATAAGCTTCATAATAAAGATTAATACCAAAAGGGTCGCTAAGACAATGCTATTTCTGACTTCATTCCTCATCTGCATCACCTTTCAAAAGCCCTAACTTAGTTTTAGCTTCCTTTGTTTTATATGATTTTGGATATCGTCTGACGAGCTCTGAAAAATACTCAATTGCCTTGTCATTATTGTCTAAATATTGATGGCAACATCCCAACTGATATAGCGATTCAACCTGCTTTACTTTTTTTAATTCTAAAACTTTTTGATAATAGGGCAATGCTTTCAGATAACGATTTGAGAGAAAATAAGACTCTCCCATCAAAAAGTTTGCCATTGGCACGAGCCTGTGATTAGGATATCCTGCCAAAAACTCTGTAAAACCATCAATCGCTTGATCATACTCTTTATTTTGTACGCTTTTTCTCGCTTTGGTATATACTGCTGAGCCCTCTTTATAATCTGCATGATCATTATTCTTTTGTTTTGTTTCTGGCTGTTTAACTACTTTCTTTTCTTCTTTTTTCTCTGTAGTTTTTACAGTTTTAGTTTCTTTTTTAGGCTCTGCATTTTGCTTTTCTTCTTTTTTATTTTCAACTTCTGTATCTTTTTCTTCCTGTTTAGGCTCTACTTCAGTCTTCTTTACAGTCATTGCTTCTCTAATTGCAAGTGTATCAATGTCAACTTTGAGCTCTGTAAAAAGTGGATTATATAGTGCTGGGTCAGGATATTCAAAGCCAATTTCATATGTCCAAACAGGCTCATTTTCGATATTTGTAAGGTTAATTTTTCTAATATTTCCTTTAGGCAATATATTCGAAAAGGCTTCTATATTGCCTTTATTGTATGATGTTCCTCGTACAAAGAGGTTTAATTCGCCGCCACTGATTTCTTGGATCCAGAAATATGAATGATTATTTGCAAAGCTTGAAAACTTGCTTATAATATGTGCCCATTGATTATTCTTTCCTATAATGCCAGTGATATTGACTCTATTTTGCTCAAAAAAATCAACCTGTGCACTATATTCAAACAGGATATTTTGAAATGCTTTTTTCTCATTTATTTTTACATTATATGTTTGATTCTCTGCTCTAAGAGCCTTTAGTTCAATCTTCTTTTGCAAACTATCATAAGTGCTCCAGAGGGTTGTCAAAAAGACAAATATCATGATTAAGATACCGTGCCAGCTAAGCTTAAAGATCTTTTGCTTATCAATTATATGCTGAGGCAGCAAGTTCAGCATATGTATTCTTTTGCTTTTATTGTTTATTGCACGGTATGCCAGCATAATTGAAGGCACATATTTTGGTATTATGTCTTTATTAATTTCAGGATTAAATTCTATTGGTAACTCATTTTGTATAGTATATTCTTTGGTAAAGGCAAAAGTATCGATGAAGTTTGATTTAAAGCTCAAAATGAAAAAGTCAATATCTTCTTCACTGATAAAGTCTCCAAATATTAGTATATTCTGTGTGATATTAAGTTGTGAAATATCTTGTTCAAGCATTATTTTTGAGACTATTGCCTCGCGAATAATATCTGGATCATTGGCTTGAATAACAAGTGGAAACGATTTAATATAATTATCATTTTGCAAGATCAGGGCAATTTTGTTTTCTTTACTCAAATAGAGTAATAAAACATACTCATCTTTTTCGAATTTATACTGAGTCAATGCTGCATTAATTAATGTACTTTCGAGCGGCTCTGTATGACAATAGTTGATGTTTTTAATATTAAGAATTGGCTGTACATTATCAAACATATTGATTACATCATGTTGCCCCTCATAGACCAAAGAATATACACTTTTATTATTATTAACAAATAAATTAAATTGAACAGAAGGGTTTTTCTTTTGTTCTTTTGATAAGCTTTGTTTTTTAATTTTCTCTTTTTTTAATTTTTTAGCAGAATAGGGGATATATGTCCAAAAGAGCTTATCTTCTGCTGTAATAAATGATACTAATGCTGTGCTAAGTGGAAACTGATTGAGAAACTTCGATATCTCAAAATAAAGAGATGTTCCTAAATTGAATTGAGGTGAAATCTCTTCACTAATTGCGATTTCATCCAATTCGGAATCTTCATCTTCAGCAGGCGGCATATTTGTATTATTTTCACTGCTAAGCCCTAAAAAATCTTCATCATCATTGAGCCCCATAAAATCATCGATATGTTCAAAGTCAGCTTCAAGATCTTTTGGCTTTGAAAAGCTAAAGCCTGCATCTTCTTCATTGTTGATAGACGCAATATCACTGATATCTAACTCATTACTCTCAGGCTCTGTTAATGGTTGTTTTAATTGAAAATCAGCCAACCTTTTAACATAGATTGACTCAAATTGAACCTGGCATTCTGCAACCCTTACGGTTAATCCGTCAAGAAAAAATCCTAATTCTGTTTTTTCTTTTTTGCCCATATTGTCCTTATGCCTGCATTAGTTGTAGCATTCTTTTTTTATTATTAGCGTAATTTACAGCGGTCTCCTTGGTAATTTTACCAAGTTTAAATAAATTAAACAGATCCTGCTCGATAGTAAACATGCCATATTTTCTACCTTCAGAAATCATTTGGTAAATCTCTGCAATATTATTATTGCGGATAGCTGCAATAACGGACGAAGTCACAGATAATATCTCTTTTGCCAGCACTAATTTGCCTTCAATATTTGGCACCAATTTCTGTGAAATTATTACTGATAATGTATCTGCCAAGCGTAATCGTACACGCTCCTGCTCATCTGCAGCAAATTCCCCGATAATACGATGTATACTTTCAACTGCCGAGCTGGTATGCAATGTAGAAAATACCTTATGCCCACTATCTGTTATCTCCAAGACCATTGCCATGGTACTTGCATCTCTCATCTCTCCAACTACAAGTATATCTGGATCTTGTCGTAATGCTTCGCGTGAACCGTCTTTAAAAGATAAAACATCATCGCCAAGCTCACGATGCCGAACAATACACTGGTCTGAATCATGAATAAACTCTATTGGTGCTCCGATGATAATAATATGTCCGCTATTAGAGTGGTTATTGAGGTCTATAATAGAATCCAATGTTGAGCTTTTACCTGATCCTGTAATACCAGTGACAAGAATTAGTCCACTTTGCTCATAGCCAAGGTTAAGTCTTTTTAATATAGGTTCTGGAAATTCATAGCTGTCGATTGGGAATAATTTCTGATTAATACGTCTAAAACTACCTGCTAATGAGCCTGTTTCATAATAAACATCAGATCTAAATCTGCTTGGACTTTCGCCTGGTGCCAAAGGAATACCAATTGAAAAGTCAATATTCTTATTTTTAAACAACTCTAATTTTTGCTCATCTGACAATACACTCAACATTATACAGGTAATGTCATCTTCAGTAAATGTACCAAGGTCTTTTTGCGCTGCCTTTTCGCCAAATATACGAAACCAGATATAGTTTTTTGCACCTGGACCACCAACTTCCATATCAGATGCACCAACCTCACGCATCTTGATAAAGAGCTCTTTAAGTTTGTTCCAGGATTCCTTTTTCCAATGCTGATTTACTACAAGCAGCTTATTAATTGCTTGAAAGCGGTTTGTCCCAGTTATGTAATCTGGTATTGATATACTAATTTCTGATGAAAAACTTAGTCCCATATAATAAACACAATTTATAAAGAGTCCATGTATAAGAATACATTTTTATCTTAATAAACTGTGATCTCCCTTCTTCGACCTTTTTGTTAAGTTATTTGTTAATCGTTACTTGTAACGAGCTTTAACATTACTATTCTTTGTATAGATTTTCTCCATTTTACAAAGACCCCAGATGAAATATTTATGATAAATCGTTTTAAGAGCTTTTCGCCCTTATAACTGAAGTAGTCCAAAATCTTCTTACGCTCAAAAAATCTAATCACTACCACGCCTTCGGCTCTCAAATTCACAGGGATTGATCCTGTTAAGATGATGCTCTCTTCGCCCCAGGTGTCAAACTTTTTTAAATAGTCTATGGTTGTATTACTCATCCAGACTGATGCTTCCCCTGATTCAATGACTACAATAGAGCCATCTTTTGAGTCTCCAATTGGAATTGTCTCTCCAGCTTGGAATTGCTTAACTCGACCCAATGCCATAAAATCTGCTTTGTCTTCAATTGAAAAACCATGTAGCATGATTGGTTCGACGGGGTCAATACTTGACGTACCTGGATCAAAGGCCTTTTGTAAAGGTCCATACAAATCTTCTGAATAATCTAAACCCTTGTCTACTATCTCAAAAAGATCCTTTGCCATGACAGGCTTTGATAAATATTGATATGCGCCAGCGTGAATTGCATTAACTGCACCTTCGATACTTGAAAAACCAGTTAAGACAATTACAACAGCTAATGGCTGCACTTTTTTTATCTCTTTTAATAAAGTCATGCCGTCCATTTTAGGCATAGACATATCTATTAAAAATAAATCAAAAGATTCGTGTTTCATCTTTTCAAGCGCATCTTCTCCATCGGATGCCGACACTACCCGATGACCTTTTGTCTCCAAAAGCTCTGTTATTAATTCTCTGATTTCTTGTTCGTCATCGACGCAAAGAATATTCTTCTTCATAAACACCTACACTTTACCTAATCTAATTTAGTAATAATTTATATTATATAACATCTAAAAATGTTATGATTATTATTACTGTTAATTTGTCAATCATTTTAAATAAGTTTTTTTAAATGACTTCCAAATTGTCATATAAAAATAAATCAATTCGGTCTCATCGTTATTCCAACCTTTTTCAACAAAGCCTAATTTCATCTTAATATTGTTTACACTATCAGGCGAGGCGACCTCTTGCATGTCACGATTGTAATAGGTAAAGATATCATGTTCTGCGATTATATAAGATCCCGCATCCCACTTGAC
>JAKPKU010000225.1 GCA_029553545.1 Candidatus Cloacimonadota bacterium | reverse complement strand
GTCAAGTGGGATGCGGGATCTTATATAATCGCAGAACATGATATCTTTACCTATTACAATCGTGACATGCAAGAGGTCGCCTCGCCTGATAGTGTAAACAATATTAAGATGAAATTAGGCTTTGTTGAAAAAGGTTGGAATGGAGATGAGACGGAATTGATTTACTTTTATATGACTATTTGGAAGTCATTTAAAAAAACTTATTTAAATTGATTGACAAATTTACAGCAATAATAATCATAACATTTTGGATGTTATATATTATAAATAATTACTAAATTTAGATTAGGTAAAGTGTAGGTGTTTATGAAGAAGAATATTCTTTGCGTCGACGACGAACAGGAAATCAGAGAGTTAATAACAGAACTTTTGGAAACAAAAGGTCATCGCGTGGTATCCGCCTCCGATGGAGAAGATGCGCTTGAAAAGATAAAGCATGAATCTTTTGATTTATTTTTAATTGATATGTCTATGCCAAAAATGGATGGTATGGCTTTATTAAAAGAGATAAAAAAGATACAACCTTTAGCTGTTGTCATTGTCTTAACTGGTTTTTCAAGCATTGAAGGTGCAGTAAATGCAATTCATGCTGGCGCATATCAATATTTATCAAAGCCCGTAATGGCAAAAGACCTTTTTGAGATAGTAGACAAGGGTTTAGATTATTCAGAAGATTTATATGGACCTTTACAAAAGGCATTCGATCCAGGCACTTCAAGTATTGACCCTGTCGAACCAATTATGTTGCATGGGTTTTCTATTGAAGATAAGGCAGATTTTATGGCGCTAGGACGCGTGAAACAATTCCAAGCAGGCGAGACAATTCCTATTGGCGATTCCAAAGATGGATCTATTGTCGTTGTTGAGTCAGGCGAAGCTTCAGTCTGGATGAGTAATACTTCCATTGATTATTTAAAAAAGTTTGATACTTGGGGCGAAGAAAGCATCATCTTAACAGGATCCGTACCTGTAAATTTGAGAGCTGAAGGTATAGTTGTGATAAGATTTTTTGAACGAAAGAAGATTTTGGATTACTTTAGTTATAAGGGAGAAAAGCTCTTAAAACGGTTTATCATAAATATTTCATCAGGGGTCTTTGTAAAATGGAGAAAATCTATACAAAGAATCGTAATGTTAAAGCTCGTTACAAGTAACGATTAGTATATAACTTAACAAAAAGGTCGAAGAAGGGAGATCACAGTTTATTAAGATAAAAATGTATTCTTATACATGGAGTCTTTATAAATTGTGTTTATTATATGGGACTTAGTTTTTCATCAGAGATTAGTTTATCAATACCAGATTATATCGCAGGAACGAACCGCTTTCAAGCAATTAATAAGCTGCTTGTAGTTAACCAACATTGGAAAAAAGAATCGTGGGGTAAACTTAAAGAATTGTTTATCAAGATGCGTGAAATTGGCGCATCAGATATGGAAGTTGGCGGTCCAGGCGCAAAAAACCTGATCTGGTTTCGTATATTTGGAGAAAAAACAGCTCAAAAAGATCTTGGCACATTTACAGAAGATGATGTTACCTGTATGATGTTGAGTGTATTATCAGATGAGCAAAAATTAGAATTATTTAAAAATAAGAATATTGACTTTTCAATTGGTATTTCTTTGGCGCCAGGAGAAAAGCCAAGCAGATTTAGATCTGATGTTTATTATGAAACAGGCTCTCTTGCAGGTAGTTTTAGACGTATTAATCAGAAATTATTCCCTATCGACAGCTATGAATTTCCAGATCCTATATCAAAAAGAATTAATCTTGGCTATGAACAAAGTGGACTTATCCTTGTCACGGGTATTACAGGCTCAGGAAAAAGCTCAACATTGGACTCAATTATCGACCTCAATAACCACTCTAATAGCGGACATATTATTATCATCGGAGCACCAATAGAGTTTATTCATGATTCAGATCAATGCATTGTTCGACATCGTGAGCTCGGTGATGATGTTTTATCGTTTAAAGACGGTGCACGCGAAGCATTGAGACAAGATCCAGATATACTGGTCGTCGGTGAAATGAGAGATGCAAGCACCATGGCGATGGTCTTGGAAATAACAGATAGTGGACATAAGGTATTCTCTACATTGCATACCAGCTCTGCAGTTGAAAGTATACACCGTATTATAGGCGAGTTTGCCGCAGATGAACAAGAACGTGTACGCTTACGCTTGGCAGATACATTATCAGTGATTATTTCACAGAAATTGGTGCCAAATGTTGATGGCAAATTAGTGTTGGCAAAAGAGATATTATCCGTTACCTCGTCTGTTGTTGCAGCTATACGCAATAATAATATTGCGGAGATTTACCAAATGATTTCTGAAGGTAGAAAATATGGAATGTTTACTATCGAACAAGATCTGTTTAACTTGTTTAAACTTGGTAAAATCACCAAGGAGACAGCTGTGAATTACGCTAATAATAAGAAAAGAATGCTACAACTAATGCAGGCATAAGGATAAAATGAGCAAAAAAGAAAAAACAGTATTAGGATTTTTTCTTGACGGCTTGACCTTAAGGGTCGCAGAATGCCAAGTTCAATTTGAATCCATTTATGTTAAAAGATTGGTTGATTTTGAATTAAAACAACCATTAATCGAACCTGAAATTAATGAATTAGATATCAGCGATATCGCATCTATCAACACTGAAGAAGATGCTGGTTTTAGCTTTTCAAAACCAAAAGATATTGAAGCTGAGTTTGAACATATCGATGACTTTATGGGGCTCAATGATGATGATGACTTTTTGGGAATTGGCAGCGAAAGCAATGCTCCTACGCCACCTGCTGAAGATGAGAACTTCGAATTAGATGAAATCACAATTAATGAAGAGATCGCCCCACAATACAATTTAGGGTCTTCCGTTTATTTTGAAATATCGAAGTTTCTTAATCAATTCCCACTTGACACAGCATTAGTCTCATTTATCACAACAGAAGATAAGCTCTTTTGGACATATATCCCCTATTCTGCTAAAAAGATAAAAAAAGAGAAAATAAAAAAACAAAGCCTATCAAAAGAACAAAAGAAAAACCCTTCAGTTCAGTTTAATCTATTTGTTAATAATAATAAAAGCGCATACTCTTTAGTGTATGAGGGGCAGCATGATGTGATCAATATGTTTGATAATGTGCAGCCAATTCTAAAAATCAAAAACATCAACTATTTTCATACAGAGCCACTCGAAAGTACATTGATTAATGCAGCATTGACTCAGTATAAATTCGAAAAAGATGAGTATGTTTTACTACTGTATTTGAGTAAAGAAAACAAAACTGCCTTGATCTTGCAAAATGATAATTATATTAAATCAATTCCATTAGTTATTCAAGCCAGTGACCCGGATATTATTCGCGAGGCAATAGTCTCAAAAATAATGCTTGAACAAGATCTTTCACAACTTAATATCACACAGAATATACTAATATTTGGAGACTTTATCAGTGAAGAAGATATTGACTTTTTTATCTTGAGCTTTAAATCAAACTATATCGATACTTTTGCCTTTAACAAGGAATATACTATACAAAATGAGCTACCAATAGAATTTAACCCTGAAATCAATAAAGATATAATACCAAAATATGTGCCATCAATTATGCTGGCATATCGTGCAATAAATGCTAAAAGTAAAAGATTACACTTGCTGAATTTGCTGCCTCAGCAAATCATTGATAAACAAAAGATCTTTAAGCTCAGCTGGCATGGTATATTAATCATGATCTTTGTCTTTTTGACAACTCTGTGGAGCACTTATGATATTTTGCAAAAGAAGATTGAAGTTAAAGGGCTGCAAGCTGAAAACCAAACATATGATGTCAAAATAAATGAGAAAAAAGCATTTCAAAATATCCTGTTTGAATATAGCTCACAGGTTGACTTTTTTGAACAAAACAGAGTCAGTATCACTGGTATTATCGGTAAAAGTAATCAATGGGCACATATAATAAGTAAGTTTTCAAGCTTTGTAAATAATCATTCATACTTCTGGATTCAAGAAATAAGCGGCGGCGAATTAAACCTCTTTGTACGTGGAACATCATATAATAAAGGGACTATCGAAGCTTTTTCTAATATATTACCCAAAGGGAATATCAGAAAAATCAACCTGACAAGTATTGAAAATGAGCCTGTTTGGACATATGAAATTGGCTTTGAATACCCTGACCCTGCACTGTATAATCCACTTTTTACAGAGCTCAAAGTTGACATTGATACACTTGCAATTAGAGAAGCAATGACTAAAATGAAGGCTGAAACAGAACCTATAAAAGAAGAAAAAAAACAAAGCGTAGAACCTAAAAAAGAGACTAAGAAAGAAAAAATAGAAGAAAAAAAAGCAGACAAACAGCCTGAAACGAAACAAAAGAATAATGAGCAATCAAATTATAAAGAAGGCTCAGCAATATATACCAAAGCAAGAAAGAATGTACAAAATAACAAGTACGATCAAGCAATTGAGGGTTTTACAGAGTTCCTGGCAGGATATCCTAAACATAGGCTTGTACCTATGGCAAACTTTTTGATGGGCGAATCTTATTTTCTCTCAAATCGCTATCTGCAAGCATTGCCTTATTATCAAAAAGTTTTAGAATTAAAAAAAGTTAAACAGGTTGAATCGCTATATCAGTTGGGATGTTGCCATCAATATTTAGACAATAATGACAAGGCAATTGAGTATTTTTCAGAGCTCGTCAGACGATATCCAAAATCATATAAAACAAAGGAAG
>JAKPKU010000211.1 GCA_029553545.1 Candidatus Cloacimonadota bacterium | reverse complement strand
TTCAATAACTTAAGCAGGTTGTATTCCTGCACACTTTCTATTTTCTTTTCGATAGTCATTTTAGCTCCCTTCCTTTCCATTTGCTTTATCTATTAATTCTGACCACCTATCAAGGCAACGCATACATGTTGTTCCCATAGTTGGACTTCCACACACATTGCATTCGCCACTGTCATCTGGGAGATATCCATCCCAGCCAACTGATGCCTGAGAGGCGTTTCGCTCTATGTAAACAAGCTCGCTTCGCTCTTCCGGAGTCAGTCTTGCCCACCATTCTTTTGTTCTTCTCATTTTTTAGCTCCTTTCTGCTGACTATTAAATGTCATCTATCGGCCTGATAAACACTGATTTTTCATCGATAATATTTTGGAATAGATTTGCAACCTTCATTGCGTCTTGGTTTTTCTTAACCAATAATTCTATATCGGTCAAATTATTTATGCGAGAGCTATATGTTGAGAGTTCAAACCCGATAATGTTATAGATTGAAGCCTCTGGATAACGCTTTCGATATGCATTAGTCTTTTCTTCATCAAATTCGAGAAGTAAGTAAATCATATCACTAAAACGGCCATTATCTTTTTTAAAGATAATGCCATATTCATTCATCAGTCTATCTCTCGTATATTTTGTTTCTATTCCAAGTTGATTAATTAAATCATCCAATATTTCTGCTGTGTAAGCCTTATTTGCCATTTCCATTTTATTACTCCTTTCTGCTCGCCTATGAAGCCGACGAGCGGGCTATCTGATTAGAGTGATTTGATTAAACTTTCAATTTCCTTTTTTACCAATTCCGGAACAGCATAAGCCTTATCCTCTTTACTATATTGAGGATCCAGCCAGCGTATTGCGGCTGCTATCATTTTTGGGCTAACGCTCTTTATTGATTCTGTGCTGAATAGATATTTTTGGATTGCATGACGCTGTTCATCATCTTTTGTGAATTGCCCTAAAACTGCAGCTACGATATTTCTCTCCATTTCTGAAGCAGGAGTAATCTTCGAGCTTCGCGCGGTATCT
>JAKPKU010000199.1 GCA_029553545.1 Candidatus Cloacimonadota bacterium | reverse complement strand
GGCATTTCCTGGCAAAAGTGAGACTGTCAGCATGAAAGGCGTAGTCTTGGGAAGCATTATTGAAGAGCCTCATGGAAGAGAAGGGTTTGGTTATGATCCGATTTTTGTTCCAGAAGGTTATGATCAAACATTTGCAGAGCTACCAGATACAGTCAAAAATAAGATAAGCCATAGAGCTAAAGCTTTTGATGCTATTTTGCCTTTATTAAAAGAGAGTTTAAAAACAAAATGATTTGAGCAATGAGAATGATCATTGCCAATTAAGAAAAACTAAGTGATATGATAATCTGCTGAGAGTATCTGTAGAAATGATTACATATATGACTTTAGTATATGTGCGTAACAAAGGAATTGCAGGGAGATTTCTCAGCATATTGTCAGATTAAGGCTTTAATTGGCTGAAACATAAACATTATTTGCCAAACTCGTAACTATTATTATATTATCTTAAAGCGTAGAGGAGGAAAGTAATGAAAAAACCTATTCAATCGATTCTTTTGTACAAACTTGTTCTGGCAGTTGTCTTACTGCTCTTTAGTATAAGCTATATCAATGCACAAACGCCAACCAAGCTGGAAAATGAAGGGTATCCTGTTCTTTTAAACCATAAGGAAATATTTCGATTATATTCAGGCTACAAGCATATTAGTGTTGAGGAGAGAGTTGCGATCATAGAGGCAAGGCTTGAGGCAATTAAGTATAATGAGACAATCACACCTGACAGCTTGGCTATAGTCAAGCAGGGTGACGAAATCATCATCGCCTATGCTGGTTCACCAATCATATATATTACCGACGATGATAGTGATGTACTGGAAAAGATAGGATGGACATTGCTGAGGATTACGCAGAGAAAATTAAAGTTGAGCTACTACCATTGCTACATTCATTATCATTGAAAAGCCAGATCTTCTCTATTTCTATTATTGTAGCATTAATCCTGCTTATCTTGAGCGTCACATACTATGTGGTCAAGCTTGTTAAAAGAGTTTGGCATAAATTTGAGTCATTTCTATTTAATATAATAAAAAAACACCCGCAAGGTGTTCAGATTAGAAGTGTGAAATTTATCAGCTATGCCCAAATAAACCGTCTGACGAGCATCTTTCTCAAACTTATTAATTTTATAATATACGTTTTCATTTTTTATAATGCTGTTTACTTTATTTTATACGTTATACCTGCAACACAAAACATTGCAAGGCAGCTCCAATACTACCTTACACGCCCCCTTTTTACCATTAGCAAATCATTCTTTAATTATTTTCCAAATGTATTTTTCATCATCATTGTCTTGTTTATCTCAAAATACGTCATTAAGTTTTTAAGGTATTTCTTTAATGAAATTGAAAAAGGTCATATTAAGTTTAAAGGGTTCTTTCCTGAGTGGGCAGATTCTACTTTTCAAATCGCAAAGTTCTTGATCTATTTCTTTGTTGCAGTTATCATTTTTCCTTATTTACCTGGTGCCGATTCGCCAGCATTTAAAGGTATTTCAATCTTTGTGGGTGTGCTCTTTTCTCTTGGTTCAAGCTCTGCCATCGCCAACATGGTCGCAGGCATCATTCTTACCTATATGCGTGCCTTTAAAGTAGGCGATTTTGTTAAAATTGGCGACACTCAGGGTGAATTGGTGGAAAGCTCTTTATTAGTGGTAAAGATAAAGACTTCTCAAAACATAGAAGTCACTATACCCAATTCAATCGTTCTCAGCGGTCAAATACATGATTTTAGCAAGCATAGTAAGGATAAAGGTGTAGCTGCACAGCTTAAGGTAGAAATTGGCTTTGATGTGCCCTGGACATTGGTGCATGAACTCTTAATTAAGTCAGCAAAAGTTACTCAAGATATAAGAGGAGATATTGAACCCTTCGTTTTGCAAACAGCCTTAAGCGAATCTGTTGTACAATATGAGTTAAATGCTTTTGTGGACAATCCCTTCAAGCTGCGGCGTGCTACCTCTGAGCTATATGGAAATATTGTTCAGATCTTTAATGAGAATAATATCGACCTAATTTGTCATTTACATATTGTTAGTGAATAGTTATTAATGATATATTTCCTTTAAAAAGTCTCGACCTCCGAAAACGGGGGTCGATTTTTTTTATTATAAAAGGTTCTTTCATGTTGCAGCTTAGCCTTCAAATTACAAATCCAGCAATCATCATTAATTATAAAATATATCATTAGGCATACCATTTTCTTTCTCATAAATAATTCGTAATAAAACTCCCTTTTATTCCCATTAGATTCCTATAAGACTACCGTTCATTCTCCAAGATAGCAAGGGGAATGTAAAGGGGATCATATAGGCATATTACTGATAAATAGTAATATACAATAATGGAAAAGAAAAATGTGAAAAGTGAGCAAAGCTGAACCTTAAAACAGGTTCATTTGTATTTGTGCTACCTTATATTTCAAAATAGGGCTTTTTGCATGCCGAAATTATTGCATAATCTTTTGCTTCATTTTAGGCGCTTTTTGCCTATCTGAGAGAGTTACTCCATTTATAGCATACATTTTTTGCTTTTCCTTACGTTCTTAACGGCTTTCTTTGGTAGTACTCTTTAACCCATGAAAAAAGGAGGTATTGCACCTCCTTTAATCATATTCTGGGTAAATTTACTATATGTAATAGCTAATTAATGCTTTCTTGAAAATCTAATAGTCCCCCAACCAGAAATCACAGCTACATAGTAACCAAGATTATACCAAAAACCATTATTATGTACTTCGTAAATACTTAAGCGATGCTTAAAGATGCTGAGAATCAATGAAATAGGTGCAATTAATCCATGCCAGATACCTGAGAATATGCCTGCTTTATTATCTTCATTGTTTTTACCATCTCCTGGTACACAAGCGCATAGCATTAATAGAATCAGTAAGAGTATGATGATTCTAACTTTTGTCATATATAACCCCCGTAATATCACTATTAACTATTTCTTGCTAATCTCAAACCAATGTTAAAAACAGCTTTTCCTGCATTATTATAATAGCGATTGGCTAAAGTGCAATAGTCCTTTATACTACTCCAGCTCCCACCACGAAAAACTCTATTTGTACCTGTTTCAGATCCCTTCGGATCTATTTTTTCTTCTTCTGTGTATGTGCCGAACCTATCCCAACACCATTCGTAAACATTACCACTCATATCGTATAAGCCAAGTTCATTAGGCTTCTTCTCCCCTACTGGATGTGAAGAGTAATCGGAATTGTCGATAAACCAAGCAACTTCGTCAATATTGTCAGATCCTGCATAAGTATAGTTTTTTGATAGATTTCCACCTCTCATAGCAAATTCCCATTCTGCTTCAGTTGGAAGTCTTAAGCCGTTTTTAGTAAAGTCACAACTGACCTGTTGTCCATTTATTTCATAGCATGGTTCAAGCCCTAACATTAAGCTCTTTTTAACACAATAATTGATTGCATCAAACCATGAAACATTTTCAACAGGGTTTCTATCTCCATCTACTTCTGATGGAGCTGTAAACATTATTTCAAACCACTCCCTTTGTGTAACAACATATTTATTGATATAAAAAGAAGACACTGTTACAGGGTGTGCAGGTTTTTCAGTTTCAAGTCCATCATCATTGCCCATGATGAAGCTTCCTCCTTCAACTAAAACCATTGTTTTCATCATTTCAGCGATTTTTTCGTTTGCATAGTTCGACATACATCCTCCATTATTTTTTCTTGTTTAATTCTAACATTAAAATTTATTTTTGTCAATTGTTTTTTAATAAATAAGTTCATAATATTGCAAATCATTAAAATACAAACCTTAAAGATAGTATCATAAAACGATTTTAGAGCCCCTATATTCTGGATTCGAACACATTATAGTGAAACCTATGGGAGGTTCAATATCAAAAATAAAGTAAACTTCACAAAAAACTATTGGCAATTGGATAAGAATTAATTAACTTATCAAAAGAGGAGGTGAAGATGAGTAAAGAAAACAAGTTAAAAATTAAAAATCAAAATACTGATCTATTTGGAGGCTTACTAAATACCGCTGCTATAAAGCAAAAAGACAATAAGAGTAACCTCGCTGAGATACTTGAAGAAATAACTGAGATATGTTCAGAGACAAACGAAGATTTTGCAAAAGATGAATTAGAAAAAAAAGAGAATAAAGAATAGAGACCAGCAAATTAGCTGGTCTCTTTATTATTTTTATAATCTTATCTTCTTTCGTAATTCTTCTCTATCCATTTCAAATATTCACCTGAGCGAATATTATCTATCCATTCTTGGTTATCAAGATACCAATCAACTGTCTTTCTCAGCCCTGCCGCAAAATCAACTGACTGTGTCCAACCCAATTCATTCTTTATCTTATCACAATTTATTGCATATCGCCTATCATGACCTGGTCTATCTTTTACATAGACAATCAGCTTGTTATGTGGTGCATTTTCAGGGAAACGTTCATCCATTATCTTACACATTTCATGTATGAGCTTAATGTTCTCCCACTCATTTTCACCACCTATATTATATGTCTCACCATATCTACCAGCTGTTACTATTGCCCAGATTCCAGAGCAATGATCTTCTACAAAGAGCCAATCTCTAATATTCTTTCCATCTCCATAAACGGGTAAATCTTTTTTCTCCATCATATTCATTATCATCAATGGGATAAGCTTTTCAGGGAATTGATATGCACCATAGTTATTTGTGCAATTAGAAATAGTAACGGGCAAGCCATAAGTGTGATAATATGCTGATACTAAATGGTCAGACGCCGCTTTTGAAGCTGAGTATGGGCTACGTGGATCGTACGATGTATCTTCAAAAAAGAAGCCTGTATCGCCTAAACTTCCGTAAACTTCGTCTGTGGAAGTATGTTGAAAGAGCACATCTTGTCGATCTTTCCAGTTTTGTCTTGCAACCTCAAGCAGGTTAAATGTGCCCATAATATTTGATTCAATAAACTCCTTTGGACCAAAGATCGAACGATCGACATGTGACTCAGCAGCAAAGTGAATGATACAATCTATTTCATGTTCTTGAAAAATCTTATTGACGCCACCAAAGTCGCAAATATCCTGCTTGTAAAAGAAATAGCGTTTGTTTCCATACTTATTTTGTATTTCAGTTAGGTTATTTGGATTGCCTGCATAGGTAAGTTTATCTAGATTTATAATATTTGCTTTTGAGTTCGTCTTTTCAAAGAAATAATGAATAAAGTTCGAGCCAATGAAACCAGAACCCCCTGTCACCATAATATTCTTATATTCTCTCTTTTTCATGTATAACTCCTTTTATTAAAACTCTTTAATATCTTTAAATTTGGGGTGCAGTTTATCTTTATCTGATAAAATAGGCGTCTTCGTTTGCCAATCGATATTAATATCTGGATCATTCCAGATTATGCCTTTATCGGCATTTGGCGCGTATTCTCTTGTGGCTTTATAGAGAATGTCAGCCGTGTCTGTGAGCGTATAATAGCCATGAGCAAAGCCCTCTGGTATAAATAATTGCTGGTAATTATCCTCAGATAGAGTGACAGCACACCATTTTCCAAAGGTTTTTGAATCTGGGCGTATATCTACTGCTACATCAAAAATAGCACCTCTGATACATCTTATCAGCTTACCTTGAGCATGTTCTCCTGCTTGATAATGCAAGCCTCTTAAGACTCCTTTTATGGAGCGTGAATGGTTGTCTTGTAAAAACTCACGGTCTATGCCAATCTTTTGGAAATCGCTTTTTTTAAAGGTCTCCATAAAAAAACCACGATTATCATTGAATACTTGTGGTGTAATCAAGAATAAGCCTTTTAATTCCATTTCTTTAAAATCAAACATAAACCCTCATTTCTTTAATAAATCATAAAGGTATTCGCCGTAGCCAGATTTGACTAATTCTTCTGCCAATTCAGCAAGCTGTTTATCATCAATAAAACCCATACGCCATGCGACCTCTTCAATACAGCCAATTTTCAAGCCCTGTCTATCTTCAATTGCTTTGATAAAAAGAGTTGCATCTGCCATTGATTCGTGTGTGCCTGTATCTAACCAAGCATAGCCACGATCGAAGAGTTGAACCTTAAGGGCATTCTTTTCTAAGTATAGTCTATTTAAGTCGGTTATTTCAAGCTCACCACGTTTTGAGGGTTTGAGCGATTTAGCCATATTTACTACTTGATTATCATAGAAATACAAGCCTACAACAGCGAAATTGGACTTGGGTTTATCAGGCTTTTCTTCGATAGAGATTACATTACCACTTTGATCAAATTCCACTACACCATAGCGTTCTGGGTCTCTCACTTGATAGCCAAAGACAGTGGCACCATCTTTATTCTTTCTTGCATTTTGCACTATGGTTGCCAGCTTGCTACCATAAAAAATATTATCACCAAGCACAAGGGCACAAGGTTCATTATTGATAAAAGATTCACCCAGAATAAATGCCTCTGCCAAGCCATTTGGTTGATCTTGAACTACATAAGAGAACTTCATACCAAGCTTTTCACCAGTACCAAGCAAATCTTCAAATCTTGAAATATCCTGAGGGGTTGAAATTATTAAAACTTCCTTTATACCTGCTAACATTAATACAGACAAAGGGTAGTAAATCATTGGTTTATCGTAAATTGGCAATAATTGTTTACATACCACTTTTGTTGCGGGATAGAGCCGTGTCCCACTTCCTCCAGCTAAGATAATGCCTTTCATTTCCAACTCCTTTTTTATTCTTTAATATCTTCGTATAAAAACAACATAACTAAATCAATCTTATTATCTATATCGGCATGAAACCTAATATCTAAAAAATCTTTTGTATTATCATGCCTTTGCAGCGCCATGACATTGAAATGAAACTCAAGATGACCATTTGCTTTTTTCAAGTCAGCTATTCTTAAATATATATTTCTGTTCTTCCATTTATTATTCAGCATATTAAATGCAACATTGAGGCTGGGCAATTCTTCTTTGGTCCTACCTCCCTCATTTCTTTTTATCAGCCAAGTCTCAGCATTAGCGTTAAACTCAGCTTTAGCAAAAAGAGGTGTGCCTATGCATTTTATTTTGTACAGTAGTGCATTGATAATGGGAGCCATTTCAGCAGCTTCTTTATTGGTCAGATATGCAGTGCTAACACTATCTTTACTGGGGTAAACAAGATAGTCATTACGCATTTCCCACGTATTGAGAAAAGGCTTGGTGCTATTTTGTTGAAAGACGAGATCAGCGCTCATGTCGCTCTGGTGTGGCATAAAAAGATAGTATTTATTCTCTAAACTCAGAACCAAGTGAGAAGGGAAAATAGACTTCAAATAGTTATAATTTATGTTTTGATTCTTACTTTGAGCATTTAATTGTAATATGAAAAAGATCAAAATAACACAGAAACACAATCTCTTCATTTATGTAAGTTCCTCTTTTAGAAAGCTTACGAAATCAAGAATATCATTCTCACACATATTAAAAGAGGTCATAAAGCGTACTTCTCCGCTCGCATCATCCCATGTATAAAAGAAACGCTTACTCTGCAGATGCTCGATTTTATCTTTAGGTAAAAGGCAGAAGACGGCGTTCACTTCACTTTTTCTTGTGATTTTAAGTTTTGGGATATCACTTAACTTTTCATATAGAAGATTAGCCAATCTGTTTGCATTCATCGCATTTTTCAGCCATAAATCATCTTGAAAATAGGGTTTATACTGGCATGTGATATAACGGAGCTTTGATAAAAGCTGCATAGACTGCTTACGTATAAAAGGAAAGTATTTAGCCAAACTCTTATTAAAGAAAACAACTGCTTCGCCAAAGCCCATGCCATTCTTCGTACTACCAAAAGATAATACATCGACCCCCAAGTCTTTACTCATTTCCTTAAATCCTATACCCATAGCAGCACATGCATTTGCTATCCTCGCTCCATCCATATGCAGATACATCCCATGCTGATGGGCAAAGTCCGCAAGCTCTTTTATCTCTGCCTGAGTATACAAAGTACCCATTTCAGTGGACTGTGAAATAGAAATAACCCTTGGCTGAGAGTGGTGCTGATCACCTGTAAAATGCATAAAGCTATTCACTTGCTCAACTGTAATCTTACCCTGTTGAGTTGGAACTGTTAGGAGTTTTGCACCTGTAAGATTCTCAACTGCACCGCATTCATCAACAGCGATATGAGCGGTTTCAGGGCAAACAATAGCTTCAAAGCTATGCAACATTGCCTTGAGAGCCGTTGCATTTGCGCCTGTGCCATTAAGCACAAAAAACACGTCTATATCACTACCGAAGACCTTTTTAAACAGCCCTTCAGCCTCTTGTGTATAAAAATCATCTCCATAAGAAATATAGTCATCTTCATTTGCTTTTATTATAGCATCCATTATCAGAGGATGAATGCCTGCATTATTATCGCTTGCGAAGCTCTTTTTCATCAGATTTCTCCTTATTATTAACTTATCTTTTGCAATACATGTAGCGGCACATAATATTTTAAAAAGCGTTTACCCTGCTTATTCTGAAAAGCTCCTCTCGGGTTTTCTACCAAGACAGTAGCACGCTTTGTTATCCTATTGATAAAACCTTTATGTGTTTTCTCTTGAAAAGAAAACTGCACTTTATCACCTAATTTAAAGCTATACTCTGTTTGTACAGAGGGATTGAACTCTATTTCATGCTTTGTTTTTGTATGTCCGAATAAATGATTTGCCAGATGCTTAAAGTGAGCTTTATTACAACTTGTGTGCCCCAAGTATAAAGTCTCGATAATGTGCACAAGTTCGTGTTCCATCACCCTCATTAAGGCTTCTTTATTATTTATGCATGGCAAACCATTTACATAATATGTCTGCCCTTTATTAATCTGAAATATGTCATAAAGTAGAGGTATAGAAAAGGTGATCTCAAAGTTGCTTGTTTTCTTTCTATGCTTGACTTTTCCTGCTGTTTTGGTCATTCTATTTGATAACATTATGGAAACACTTATGTTTTTACTAAAGAAACCAAAGAAGAAATGCTCATCATATAGGTTATAAAGCTTATAAGCAAGCTCTTTCAATTTTGCTGAGCCACTGTTTTCAGGCATGCTTGCGCAAAGAGTAAGAAACTCTTTTTCTACTCTTGCGAGCTTATCTTGTGGATTATTATCTTGGATTATATTGATTAATTCTTCCATTTATTTTACTATACTTTTTACTACCTTATTAAATATTTCTGTAACCATCTCTGAGCTTGGTTCTTTGATTATGTCATTATTCATCATTAAATCAATAGTTTTTCGTGTTTGCTGAATATCATAAAGGGTGGTATTATACACTTCGTCAAAGCACACATTTACACGTGCTACGCCCTCTTTTATTGCCTGCATTGCCACATCAGCTGCAACCTGTGGAAAAACTTCATGTTCATCCATCAGCGGTAAGATTTTATCTGCATGATATCCTCTTTTACGTGCAAACTCAGCCAAAGACTGTGCTGCTCTAATTGCCATACCATCAGTGATTTGTCGTGCTTTACACATAAGCGCACCTTTTAAGATGCCAGGAAAGCCTAAAGAGTTATTTACTTGATTTGGAAAATCGCCTCTACCTGTTGCCACGATAAAAGCGCCTGCCTCTTTTGCAGCATATGGATAAATCTCAGGCACAGGGTTTGCGCAGGTGAAGACTATTGCCTTGTCATTCATTGACTTAATCCACTCTGGCTTGACAGTATCTGGTCCTGGTTGGCTAAGTGAAATCAAAACATCAGCGCCTCTCATACCTTCAGCAATATCATTAATACATTCTGGATTAGTTTTTTTACAAAGCTCCCATTTGATATAAAACTCAGGGCTATTTTCTACATCTTTTCTGTTTTTATGCAAGCCCCCTTTTGAATCGAATAAGACAATATTTGAAGGATTTGCCCCGCTTAATATGAGAAGTTTAGCAACAGTAGTATTTGAAGCACCAGCACCAAAGAGTACTATTTTTACGTCTTCGATCTTTTTCTCTGCTAAGATGAGTGCATTTATCAAGCCAGCAAGTATCACACAGGCAGTCCCTTGCGCATCATCGTGCCAAACGGGTATTTCGCATTCTTTTCTTAATACATCGAGTACTTTATAGCAGTCTGGTTGAGAAATGTCTTCGAGGTTTACTGCACCAACACTGGGCTGCAGCATCTTCACAAAATCGATAATCTTGTCTGCATTGGGCTTATTGTTTTCATCGCGATTATTAATACAGAGGGCAATTCCATCTACGCCTGCCAGATATTTCATCAAATATGCTTTACCTTCCATGACGCCCAATCCGCCTGCTGGACCGCAATTGCCATCACCTAAGACGCGTGTGGAGTCGCTTACCACTGCTACAAGATTACCTCTGTTAGACAAGTCAAAAGACCTATCTTGCTCGTCTCTTATCGTTGTTGAAACAGAAGAAACTCCTGGTGTATACCAAACATTAAACCAATTGAAGCCATACAAGCCAGCTTTGGGAAGAATTTGAATTTTACCTTTATAAAACTCGTGCATTTTTAGTGCCAGCTCTTTATAAAATTGAGTCTTGATCTTTGCCTTTTCTTCTTCTGTACACCCTTCAGGGAAGTATTTTTCAATGTTTTCTAAACTGATATTCATATTCATCTCCTATATTTATGGCTATTGATTACAATTTCAATAAAAGTGGTTATTATGTAAAGAATTATTTAAAAAGATTTGACTTTTCTTGATATTTGCTTATCATATAATGAAAGGAGGCTGTTATGGAACGTGAATATTTAAGTATTGACCACTACCTTGAAGAGTCAACAAAGAAAGACAACAAGGAAAATATTTTAGCTACATTTTTCCAGAAGAAGAATTATGAACCCAAAACAGACACAGAAAAACTAATCATTGAAAACTTTTCATTTATTGCTGCAGCAATGTCTTTGCTGATTCATATTACGATGAAAAAAGGGCATATTCTTGAACAAGAAAAGAATGAAATTATTAGCCGTCTCGTTTTTCAGCTTCGTCAGCGCCCATTTGAACGCGCGAATTATAGCGAAGACTATGGCAAAGCTGAATTAAACATTGTCTCAAACCTCTATGATAAGCTCTTAGATGAATATGAAAACAACAGAATGGATATTGAAGACCAAATCGATTTGATCAACTTTGTCTATCAAAACAACCAGCAAAAACGCTTCTTTATTGTTAGATTATTCTTTTATATTGCATTTGCCGATCGCACTCTTGAAATAATTGAATTAGACACAATTAACATGCTTGCCAAAAGTTTAAGCGTTGATGACGAAGATATTAAGCGAATTAAAGCTGAAGTAATCGAGGAGTTAAAACTCAGGTAGTTTTTATAAGCAGGCTGATGCCTGCTTATTTTTATTTTAGTTGCTTTTATCAACTTTTAATATATTTTATCTTTAGATGAAAGGAGAAATAATGACAATTATCATCGCATATTTAATAATATCTACACCAATACTTGCTATCATCTTTTTTATCTTTTACAAAAGCTATCTCGCAATAAAAGAATTATCAACGAAAAAAAAGCTAAGTACAAATCTTGTAAGTAAATATCAGACAAATACAGGGCATGCTTCTACTGTTGAGGCTTCCTATCAAACAATACCTGATAATGATGAAGATGAGATCACAGCGGTTATCAGTGCTGCTGTCTCATACTATTATGCAAACAATTAAAAGTAATAATAAAAGGAGTAAATATGGCTCTTAAGAAAATTCAATTTATGGACACATCTTTTAGAGATGGATTTCAATCTGTTTATGGCGCAAGAGTTAGAACTGAAGATTTTTTACCTGCATTTGAAGCATCCTTGGAAGCAGGAATAACTCACTTTGAATTTGGTGGCGGTGCTCGCTTTCAAAGCCTTTATTTCTATTGTCAAGAAGATGCATTTGACATGATGGACAAACTAAGGGCAGTAGCAGGTCCTGATATTAATCTACAAACTCTTGCCAGAGGCATCAATGTGGTTGGCTTGTCTCAGCAGCCACGTGATATTATTGAGCTTCATGCTAAATTGTTCAAAAAACATGGTACAACAAGTATCAGAAACTTCGACGCCTTAAACGATACCAGAAACCTTGACTTCACAGGGCGTTCAATCAAAAATGCAGGACTCAATCATCAGATAGCTATTTCATTAATGGGCTTACCACCTGCTATCAAAGATAGATCTGTGCATTCACCTGAATTTTATATTGAAAAGCTCGAAGAAATTCTCGAAAAGAACATACCTTTCGATTCACTTGTATTTAAAGATGCAAGCGGTACAACACCTCCACAGATCGTGAAAGATACTGTCAAAAAAGCAAGAGAAATACTTGGCAAAGATAGAATTATCTGGTTCCACACACACGAAACTGCAGGCTTAGGCACAGCAGCAATCATGGCAGCTGTCGAAGCTGGTGCTGACGGTATAGATTTATCAAAATCCCCTGTCAGCGGTGGTACTTGTCAACCTGATATTCTAACGATTATGGCTGCTTTTCAAAACACCAACTTCACACTTGATCTTGACTATCATAAAGTTCTCAAAGCAGAGAGCGTCTTTGAAGAATCTATGAAAAAATACATGATGCCACCTGAGGCTAAGCAGACTTCTCCTATGATAACCCTCTCCCCTATGCCTGGCGGTGCGCTAACATCAAATACGATGATGATGCGAGATAATAAAACTCTTCATCTTTATCCAAAAGTGATCGAAGAAATGGCTGATGTTGTTGCTAAAGGCGGCTTTGGTACAAGTGTCACACCTGTTTCTCAATTCTATTTCCAACAAGCATATATGAACGTGATGATGGGTAAATGGAAGAAAATAACTGATGGTTATGGTAATATGGTCTTAGGCTATTTTGGTAAAACACCTCGCCCTGCTGACCCTGAAATAGTTAAAATTGCAGCGGAACAATTAAAAAAAGAACCATTTACAGGCGACCCAATAGATATACTACCTCCAGCTTATGAGACAAGCAAACAGGCTGTTATCGATAATAATTTACCACCAACTGATGAAAATATCTTCATCTATGCAACCTGTAAAGAAAAAGGATTAGAATTTCTCAAGGGCAATGCACCTCTTTCAATTTACTATAAAGAAGATGAAAAACCTGCTCCTGTAACCGCTCCAGCTCCAGCTCAGACACCTGCTCCTGAGAAAAAGACTGCTACTCTTGACAACTTGTTAGTCACTGTCAATGGCAAAAGCTATCAAGTATCTGTTCAACCAAACACTCAAACAGTACAGCATGTGGCACCAGTTGCCCCTATTGCTCCTGCTGCACCTGTTGCACCTGCAAAACCTGTAGCACCAACTCCTGTTCCAGCTCAAGCTTCAACAGGATCAAGTCCTCTACAAGCGCCTATTCATGGTGTCATCATCAAAATACCTGTGTCTGAAGGGCAAATGATAAAAGAAGGCGATCTTGTTTTAACCATCGAAGCTATGAAGATGGAAAATGAGATTTACGCACACAAGACTGGTAAGATTGACAAAATCATGGTAAAACCTAATCAAAATGTAGATGAAGGGCAAACCCTGCTTTCTATCATCTAAAATATGATTAAATAATTAAGGCGCTCACAAGGCGCCTTTTTTATTTAATAACAGAACATTACACGCACTCTATTATTTTTTTTTAATTAATATAATACTTTTACTTGACAAATAAACCATGATATCTTTTTTTGTTAGTAAAGATGTGAATGCGCCCGTAGCTCAATTGGATAGAGCATCTGACTACGGATCAGAAGGCTTGGGGTTCGAATCCCTTCGGGCGTGCCATTTTTTATCCAAACCACACCTACTTTTATTTAAAGAAATAATTCACTGTTAAGCTATGGCTTTGCTCAAGGTATGGGTGAAATTTTACACCATAATCAATACGGTATTTATTAATTGATGTTTGAAAACCACATGCAAACTGCCCTGAGTCAATCATATAGCTGCTAACAAGTTGAATAAATGGGTTAATCTCAAGCTTTGCGCCAACATTATAATAAGATTCCTCTTTCTTCTCATAACCTGCTCCTACAGAGACATTAGCAGCAACATAGTAAGCAATTTCTGCATTATAAGAAACGGGCATCTCAACTTCCTTATATCGACTCTCTGTAATATTCCTCACACACCAACTTGCTTGCACGCTCTCATATTTCAAGCGCATCCCCATGTCTGCTGTAAAAGCATTGATAGTACGGTAGTCAGTAGCTTCTTGCCTCAAATACTTACCATTAACACCAACTATTACATTTTGCTGAACATATTGCACGTTCAGGGAAAAAGTCTCTTCTTGGTAGCTATCATCGTATAAAAAAGCTGTTCCAAGTCCATATGAAAAAGACTTATAATGCGATTGATAGAAGAGCGATGAAATAGACATGTCATAAAACTCATATGGTACAGCATAAGAAAAAGCAAATCCTTGACTTGATACAGCTGGATTGTGAAAAGAGCTTGCAGGGCTGACGGACAACAAAGTCAAGCCTGAAGAAGCAAGTCCTCCAGAATAAATGGGAAAACCATTATCCAATGCCACAATGTGATGGATTATAAAGCACAATAATAAAAGTATTATTAATCTTGCTTTATTCATAGTATTTACAAGATACTTGATATTTCAGGAATAATCTGTTTCTTTCGAGACACTAAGCCAGGTAAAAATACCCTATTATTTTTCACCTCAACGTTAAATGCCTTTTCAATCAAGTCATATCTCTCACCTACAATCAGTGCCAAAGACCCTTCTTGAATAATATCTGTAATAACGAGCATTACCAAATCATACTTCTTTTCTTCAGCAAGCTCGTTCATATAGTCGAAAATTTCCTTTTCTATACTATCAACGCAGTGTATATCCATAGTTTTTATCTGGCTAATGGCAAATTTATGAGTACCTAATTGAAACTCTTTATAATCTTCGTGTATAATCTCTTTTGCTGTCTTACCTACTATTGACGAACCTTCTTGAATCATCTTGGTGGCAAATTCTTCTATATTAATCCCATTAATTTCAGCAAGCTTTTCTGCTGTCATGCGGTCTTTATAAACGGTGGTAGGCGATTTGAAATTCATTGTATCAGAGATAATCGCAGCACAAAGCAAACCTGCAATTGATCTTGAAGGGCGAATTGCATTTTCAAAGAAGATGTTAGCAATTATCGTTGCTGTGCTACCGACAGGCTCCAGCTTGCAATGAATAGGGTAAGCAGTCTGAATATCTCCATATCTATGATGGTCAATAATCTCCAGTATTTCTGCCTCTTCAATGCCTTCCACTGTTTGTGATTTCTCATTGTGATCAACTAAAATCACCTTCTTTTTTCGTGAAGAAATCAAATGATAACGTGAAATAAAGCCTTTAATCACATTATTATCATCAACAACAGGGTAGCTTCTATAGCGGGTTTGCAACATTTTTGTCTTGATATCGCTCACAAAGTCATCTATATTAAAACGGATTAAGTTTTCTGTTGTCATAATGCAGGCTACCATGATACTTTGAGTAATCAAGCGCGAGGTGGTAAAGGTATCATGAGGAGAAGACATTACAATGGTATTTGTGCTTTTAGCCATATCAATAACCTCTTTTGAGATTTTGGCATTACCAGTAACAATTATACTCGATACCTTGCATTCAAGCGCCTTTAATTGTGCATCTTGGCGGTTGCCAACAATTACAATATCACTTTTTTCTATATAGGGATCCATTTCATTGGACTCCATCGCAGCTATAACAAGTTTACCAGATTCTGGGAAGCATTCCGCACAACCACTTACCAGAGTTGCATTAAGGGTCTCCAAGACATTTCTTAGCGTGCTTTGTCTACTCCCTATTACATTTGTCTCAAGTATATCCAAATACTTATTTGCAATATCTGAAAGAGTTATCAGCCCAAAAAGATGATTATCCTCGTCAACAACTGGCAAAGTTTTTATATTATTCAACTTCATTCTTGTCCATGCTTTTTGTATAGTAGAATCAGAAGTCACAGGCACAGCAGGGTCAATATCGAGGTCAGAAATCTGAGTTTTGACATTTTTCAATATTTGAGGCTCTTCGACATCAAAGTAATCCAAAATAAAGGCAGTCTCACGGGTAATGTCTCCCAAACGGCATGCTACTGCATTAACCCCATTTTTCTTTAAATACTCTGCATATGCTATAGCTGAACAAATAGAATCTGAATCAGGATTTCTATGTCCAGTAACATAAACTACATCATTCGTGTTCACAACCCCTCCTTAATAACTCTAAAAAACCACATTAATAAAGAATAGTTTTATTGGCAAGGAATATTTTCTATTTTTTAGTAGCTCCTTAATTCAGTTACTATGACAAAAAAAAGAATATCTAAAAACGCTCCCTTTAGATTCCCTTTAAATTCTCTTGCATTCTCCAAGATAGCAAGAGGAGTGTAATAGGTAACTACCATGATTATAGTTACTTACACAAAATGTAAAAAATAGCAAAAAATGATGGATTTACTGTGATTTCTCATGATTTTTTATCAATGAAATGATATCAAAAGCTTCAACATTTTTGTTAAAAAAAGCAAAATTCCTTTATTCATACAGTATAAGAAAAATGTAGATTTAGCTTGACAAAAGTGAGCAAATATAAGATTGTTCAAATAGGATCTTCTTAAAGAAAGAATTAAATGAGGAAATGAAATGTTTATTGATTATGCAAAGATAAAGGTAGAGGCAGGGAACGGAGGAAGCGGTTGCGTCAGCTTTAGACGTGAGAAGTTTGTTTCGAAGGGTGGTCCCGACGGTGGAGATGGCGGCAAGGGTGGCGATATTATCATGATTGGCGATGAAAACGCTAATACCCTCATTCAATTCAGATATAATAAATTATATAAAGCAGAAAATGGTGTCAATGGCAGCGGTAAGAACAAATATGGTGCATCAGGCAAAAGTAACACTATCCGTGTCCCTCTCGGTACAGAAATAGCAATCATTGACGAAAATGGTGCAAAGCAGAGAGTTGGTGACATCTTGCATCACAATGAGGAATTAATCGTTGCCAAAGGTGGATTTGGAGGGAAAGGTAATGCTCACTTTGTCAGCAGCACCAATCAAGCCCCAAGACGTGCCACTGAAGGCAGACGCGGTGAAGAATTTGAACTTGAATTAACTTTAAAACTCATGGCAGATGTTGGGCTTGTAGGCTTTCCAAATGCTGGGAAGTCAACCCTATTAAGTAGCATCTCTGCTGCCAGACCAAAAATTGCAGATTATGAGTTTACAACACTTGAGCCAATGCTTGGTGTTGTTTATGTAGATGAATTCAGAACCTTTGTCATGGCTGATATACCTGGGTTGATTGAAGGTGCACATGGCGGTAAAGGCAAGGGAATACAGTTCTTGAGACATATTCAGAGGACAAAGACCTTGTTATTTTTAATTGACATAAACAGTGCTGACCCTGTTCACGACTATTTTATCTTAAGAAAAGAACTTTTTCTTTATGACACAAAGCTTGACAAAAAGAGCAGCATCGTCGTCCTCAGTAAGATAGACACACTACCAGAAGAAGAACGAGAAGCTAAGCTGGCAGAGGTAACGGCTTTGTTTAAAGAAAAAACAAATGAAGAAATAATTGGCATTTCAAGTGTGGCAAATATGAATACCAATGAACTCAAGAATAAATTATATGAGATGATAAAAAATGCTACTTCAGAAGATTAAAGCATGGCTTGTTTTACAAGAATCTAAAGCCCTAAAGATGCCGCAGATATTGCAGCTAATTGAAACTTTAGGCGACCCTATTGAATATATTGGTATTAAGTCTGATAAGTGGGATAAAGTTGATTTTTTAAGCACTCAGCAGATAGATTATTTACAGAAAGACCACACTATTGATAATTGGGAAAAGATTAAAAGATTGGTTAAAGAGCATAATATTCATTTTATCACAATCCTTGATGATGAATACCCTGATGAGCTGAAAAATATTTACCACTTTCCATTATTCCTCTTTGCCATGGGTGATCTTGACATTTTACAAAAAGAGAAAAAAGGTGGGATTGTCGGCACAAGAAAACCAAGTGCTTATGGCAGGATATGCACAAAAAAGATTTGTGAGCAATTATGCTTTGCAGACTTTGTCATCGTAAGCGGTCTGGCAACAGGGATCGATGCTGAAGCACATCATGCTGCTCTTGATTATAATGGTAAAACCATTGCTGTTTTAGCTCACGGACTTGATGTTATTTATCCACCTCAAAATAGAGAGCTTGCTAAACAAATATCAAAAAAAGGTTTACTTATAACTGAATACATACCTTTCTCAAAGATGAGCAAATGGAACTTTATCCAAAGAAATAGAATTATTAGTGGTTTGTCTCAGTTTGTTGCAATCATGGAGGGCAAGGCAAAAAGCGGTGCTATGCTGACAGCAAACTTTGCATTGGAGCAAGGACGTGATATCTTTGCATTACCTGGTAATATCACTATTGATAGTGCAGAAGGACCTAATACGCTTATTCAAAATGGGGCAAATTGCATTAGTTCAGCTAATACCATCAATGACTATTACCAAGAAAAATTCGAGCCAAGGATAACCACACGTGAAGTTAATTTGGAACCTGAAGAAGAATTTATATACAAAATTATTAAAGATAATCCTCCTCATATTCATGCAGATGATCTGATTACCATTACAAACTATGATTTTGGAAGATTATCGAATGCCATATTTATGCTTGAGCTAAAAGATTTGGTAAAAAAGATTGAAGGAAATAGATATATCTGTTGTAATTGATTACATAAAAACGGAGAATAAATGAAAAGAAATACAAAAATAACATATGACTACGTCAAATACCCTTATGGAAGCGTGTTAATAGAAACAGGCAAAACAAAAGTTATATGTAATGTGAGCATTGAAGAAACAGTACCACCTTTTTTAAGAGACAAAAATCAAGGCTGGCTAACTGCTGAATATAGCATGTTGCCCGCAAGTACACATAGCCGCACGAGACGTGAAGTCAGTTCAGGCAAAATTAGCGGTCGAACCGCCGAAATACAAAGACTTATCGGGCGCTCATTGAGGGCTATCGTTGATCTTACTAAGATGCCAGGCATTACTGCTTTTGTTGATTGCGACGTAATCCAAGCAGATGGTGGCACACGAACAGCTTCAATTACTGGTTCTGCCGTCGCTTTAGCAATAGCATTTGAGAAGCTTGTTAGAATAGGTAAAATTGAAGAAAACCCTATGAATGAGCTTGTGACAGCGATTAGTGTGGGCATTGTAAATAAAGAAATTGTGTCTGATTTGTGTTATGAAGAGGACTCGAATGCACAGGTTGACTTTAATATTGTAATGACCGAGTCGGGGCGCTTTGTTGAGCTTCAAGGTACAGCTGAACATGAGCCTTTTACCTTTGAAGAGTTGCAACAAATACTAAATATTGCCAAAACAGATATCAATGAGCTTTGTAAAAACCAAAAGAAGACTATTAAAAAATGGATAAAGGAAGAAGGGCATAATTATGAAAAACATCCTTTTTAGCTTATTAATCGGACTTACTTGCGTATTGCAGGCTATACCTATTAGCTTTAATATGCAAGAGATAAATGTAACTAATGCTATTGCTAACCAAAACTACAATCAAACTTTGAGAATTTTTAGTAATAGTAATGATAGTCAAGAAATCACGATTCTTCATAGAAATAGGTCTTTTAGCCTGACAGACACCTTATTTACTCTTGCTGCCCACGATAGTATCGATATTGCTATTTCTTTTAATGGCAAACATAATATCGCTTATAAAGATGTCTTTTATTTTATTAATTCGGACTATCAAGTTCCATCGATTTTAGTGGCAAATGTCCCTGTGAACTACACAGAGTCAATTTATACCACCACTTATAATAAATGGGATAATGAACTGAAAACCGCTATTTTTAATCTTATAAATAATCATACAGCATTGGGTTACACTGGCGCAAGGCAAGAAATGTTTGGCACAATTGATAATGTCGATGGATGGGTCGAGTGCGTCTATACAGGGCAAATGGTGCAAACAAATGGTATTCCAGACGTTAATACTCAACATATGAACACAGAGCATACATGGCCCCAAAGTTATGGTGCATCTGGTGATGCAAAATCAGACCTCTATCATTTATACCCAGCTAATGAAACAGCAAATAGTATCAGAGGGAATTTGCCCTTTGGGAATGTTGTTTCTGGACAAAACTGGAGCGTTGGTGGTTCGAAAAGGGGTTACAATGAGTCAGGGACTTTAGTCTTCGAGCCAAGAGACGTGCATAAAGGTGATGTTGCAAGAGCAATGATCTACTTTGCAATTAGGTACAATAACCCCCAAGCACCATTCTTTAATAATCAAGAAAACACGCTCAGACAATGGAGCCTAAACGACCCTGTCAGCACTAAAGAAGCTCAAAGAAACGATGCAATTGCAGCCAGACAACATAAGAGAAATGCGTTTATTGATCACCCTGAATTTATAGATAGAATTTACACAATTTCAGGATCTGCAGTCAGACCACAAGTTGCAAACTACTATTTTCCAATTACTAATATAAACGCTTTTTATAATGAAAATATATCATTACCTATAGCGAACTATGGAAATGCCCCTTTACAAATAAATTCAGTTATATCCAGTAGCAACCTTTGCACAATTAGCAATTACCCAAACTCAATTTCTGCTGAAAGTAGTGGGCTCATTAATATCAGTATTGGGCAGCCTTCAAGTGAAAATAACTGTACAATCACAATAAACACCTCTGTTGGAACTTATCAAGTCACTATTAATTGCCAAGAAACAGCTGTAGACGATAATACCATCACACCACAATTATTCCAAACAAGCATCTACCCCAACCCTATTAGCAAGCAAGCGACATTGGAGCTCTTTACACAAAAAAAAACAAGAGAGCCGCTATCTATCTCTGTTTACAACGCTAAAGGGCAAATTATTGATTCCTGGCACTATCAAAACACTATAGAAAAAGTAAATATGAACTTTGATAATAAAAAGTATTCAAATGGAATTTACTTTCTCAAAATAAAACAAGCAAATCAAGAACAAATCAAAAAAATAATCATTATGAAGTAAGGAGAGAAATTGTGGATATTCAAGAAGTCTTAAAAGAAACAAATGCTCTATTAAAAGGCCATTTTAAGCTAACATCAGGACGTCATAGTGAATACTATGTAGAAAAAATAAAGATAATTCATTACCCCGATAAAGTAGAAATCTTGTGTAAAGAAATAGCAAATAAACTCAAAGACTACCCAATAGATGTCGTTGTAGGACCAGCATACGGTGGTATTGCTCTGGCATATGAAGTGGCAAGACAAATGGGAAAGAAATTTATCTTCACCCAAAGAAAAGATGACCAAATGACCATTCGTAGCGGCTTTGATATTAAAGCAGGGGATAATGCTGTGATTATTGAAGACATCATTACTACTGGTGGAAGCGTTGTTGAAGTCATAGACGTTTTAAAAGAATACCAAATCAATGTGCAAGCTGTAGCATGCATAGTTGACCGCTCAGCTGGCAAAGCACAATTTGAATGCCCTTTGATCCCTTTAACCAAGCTCTCTTTTGATACATGGGAAGAACAAGACTGCCCTCTATGCAAAAATAATATACCACTTAAAAAACCTGGTGCAAGCGATAAAAAGATATAATGAAAAGAATTATAGTTAATCTACTCTTTGCCAAAGAATTTGAGTGCAATACAATAATAGAAGCGCTCAGATTTTTGCCAGAGCGTGAGAATATTGAGTTTATTTTTATCACAAATGGCGAAGAGCCCTTTGCCTTAGCATACTTTAAAGAATGCCCTGATTGCAATTATAAGTTTATATATGAATGGCATCAAGAAGACCGTAATGCTTTAGATCTACACAAGAAATATAATGCTAATGGTGTTTTCATCTACGATTCCCCCTTGTCTGACTCATCACAAGCTGGCTTTAGCCAAATTCAAAACCCAAAGATTGATGTTTTTTATTTAGCTAAAAAGACCAAAAGCTCTTACAGTATTGACGAAGACACAATAATAGACTCAATTAACTTACTGATTGAATATCTTAATAAGAATAAGCTTCAGAATTTATCTTTTTTACGCAGCCAAATAGCACATTATGAAAAGCAAGAAAACGCAATAATTGAGCTTTTAAAACAAAACTTTGAGCTTACAGAGCTTTTACCAGAGGGTATTCAAAGCATTAATACAGTTGAAAAAAATACTATTGTTACTCTATTTCCTATGCTTATCCAAGGCATAGTAGAACTATTTCAGCCAGCAACAACTGCTATTTTTAACCATAGATTAAATGTTCCAACAGTTGATGTAAGTAAATTTCATGAATATAAGCCAAGCATTAGTCAGAAAATTAGGTACTGCATGATCCAACTCTATAACCAGATTTGCAATACACAAAGCGACACAAATACATATAGCTATAAGTCCTTTGCAGGCATGTATGACCGCTATATGGCTCATGTCACCTATCAGAAATGGGTAGATTTTCTGATTCATAGATATATAGCCCAGTTTGATAGAATGCCAAAATCAATAGCTGAGATAGCATGTGGCACGGCTAATATTTCAAACTTGTTTGCTAAACAAAACTACCATGTTATTGCTTTTGATAAATCACCAGAGATGCTCGATATAGCAAGAGATAAGAACCAAATGCTGAACTTATTTCAGGCAGATATGACAAACTTTAAATTTAAACAAAATATTGATTTGCTGATACTGCTTTTTGACAGCATTAATTATCTCAATAGCAAAGAAGAAATACTTAACCTCTTTGCCTGTGTTAAAAAGTCTTTGCAGAAATCATCTTTATTCATCTTTGATATTTCTACAATATATAATAGCAGAGAGCACTTCGACAACTTCATCAACCTCGAAGAAAACAATCAAACATTCTTTGTACACAGAGCAGACCACC
>JAKPKU010000185.1 GCA_029553545.1 Candidatus Cloacimonadota bacterium | reverse complement strand
AAATTCAACAACCCTCACGGGCTCATACTCTTTAATTTTATTATAAATTTCTTGCACATTTAGCTCTAAATTTACTTCGCTATGATACTGTGTGTCGCAATAAGCACACTTAAGATTACAGCCACAAAATCTTATAAATATACAAGGTAAACCACTAAATGTAGATTCACCTTGTATACTTAAAAATAATTCATTTATCTTCATTTCGCTCTATTAGCTCGACTGTTTCTATTATTATTAGTTATTTAAAAAGGAATATATGGCAAAGACTTATGATAGCCTAAGATACTATCAATATTCTCGATTATCTTTTCAGGATGCCCAAAAACAAACTTTTCTTTGTTTCCTACTTTAAAGAAATAATAATCTTTTTCATCGACATTTAGGTGTTCCATAAAAGATATGTCGCCGTAAAGAGGCACGCCTTTTTGCACCATTAGATGCACATCATCTATCTCTTGGTAAAGAATATTTTCAAAAGGATCATCTTTTTTCTTAGAGATAATTAGCATATTCTTTTGGGGATCTAAAAGCTCTGCTTCATCGACAAACAAGGCTCTATATGCATTTGTAGTCACCATCTGATATAGCTGTTTTGCACTAATTACTGGAAACTCTTTTTTCGCATAGCGTATTTCTTCCAGCATATTAATGCTACCTGTCATAGTAGAATCTGTTCCCAGAACCACATTAACCCCTTTTTCGAGGCATGACATAATATCAAGCGTCTGCCCGATGAGATAATTATTAGAATTAGGGCACCAGCACACAGATGCGCTTACAGCCTTAATATCATCAAGCTCGCTTCTTGTCAGGGCTATTCCATGAATAATCAAGGTATTTTGTTTCAGTAGCCCAGCCTTTTTAAGCAATGTAAACTCATTCTTTGTCTCGTCATCAAGTCCTTCTGCTAAATGAATAATAAAGGGCATCCGTCCCTTTGATTTCTTCATTTCTTCTTCAGGTGCATCCCCACCCCACCAGTTGCCAAGCGTAATAGAATGGCATTGAGCATAGTCTTTTACCACTTCAATCGGAAACATTTCATAATAAGCGGGAGCTTGTTGCACGCCGTGATCTTGGACAATTGACACCCCTGAGAAGAGGTTTTTAAAGGCACCAAGTTTCACAAGTAGAGGTGCATTATTCTCCATTAAATCAAATTTACCGCTATTCTCCCAAATATTATTTCTTTCAGCCATACTTACAGAAGTCTTATTATCTTCAACCCACAGATGTGAGTTCAAATATGGTGCATTAGTACCTGATTTTGGATACCAATTTCCGACTAAATGGTCATGAGAATTTACCAGTGGAATACTCTTTAAAAGGGAGTCACTATTCCACTTATATTCGCCTGATTTAAATAAAGCGCTATCTATCTCAACCCATTGATTGGTACGCACCTCATCAAGGGATTGGATAGACTGCTTTACTTTTATTTTAAACATTTATTGATTAAACCTCTTAATAGCTATTGGCAAGATTTCAAACAAATCTCCTACCAAGCCTAAATCTGCTGCCTTAAAAATTGGCGCATCTTTATCTTTATTAATTGCAATAATATAATCTGAAGACTGCATGCCTGCTAAGTGTTGAATAGCCCCAGAAATACCAACTGCTATATAGACTTTTGGCTTAATTGTCTTACCTGTCTGACCAACTTGATGTGGATAGGGAATCCATTCTGCATCAACAGCTGCACGAGATGCTCCCACAGCCCCCTCTATCAAGTCTGCAAATTGCTTTAGCAACTCAAAGTTTTTCGCTTCTTTCAAGCCACGTCCACCAGATACAACAAAGTCTGCCTCTGTAATATTAATCAAATTGCCTTCTTCTTTAATACTTTCAAGAAACTTTACTGGGTATTCTTTATCTGCAAAAGCATATTCTTCATTAATTATCTCACCTTTTCGTGAATTATCTTTAGGGAATGGCACCATAACTTTATGTCTGACAGTAGCAATCTGTGGTCTATGGTTTGGAGTAAGGATTGTAGCCATGATATTTCCACCAAAAGCTGGACGTGTCTGCATCAAATTGCCTGTTTCAGGGTCAATATCAAGCCCTGTACAATCTGCTGTTAAGCCTGTATGAAGCTTCACTGCCACGCGCGGAATAAATGATCGACCAATATTACTTGCACCAGCTAGTATTATTTCTGGTTTATATTTCTCTGCTAAAGCAATCAAAGCATCGGTGTATACTTGGTCTGCAAAATCCTTTAATTGGGGGTGATTCAAATAAATAACTTTATCTGCACCACATGCAATAAGCTCTTCAACCAAGACATCTGCATTATGTGCAAACAGTACAGCGGTGAGGTCAGCTTTTCTTTTATCTGCAAGCTCACGTCCTTTACCAAGCAATTCAAACACAACTGGTGATATTTCATTATCTCTTTGCTCAGCAAAAACCCAAACACCTTTAAAATCTTCTTTATTTACAGAAGAATAACTCTCTCTTTTCATAAAAAGTGCTTCAAAAGCACAAGCACTGATACAAGCACCACAAAGCGTACATGCATAGTGATTGATTTGTGCAACACCATCTACAATAGTTATTGCATTATAAGCACATGCTTGTACACATGCACCACAACCTACACATTTATTGATGATAACTTCTATCATCTTCTCTCCTTATTCACTAATAATTAAGCTATTAATTAAACAAACTGTTTTTTTGTCAACTACTTTTAACTTTTTATAAGCTTTTTCTGATAAATAGTAGAAGAATAGCCCAAATAGCACGCCAAAAACCATATCAACAAAATAATGATAATGACAATAAACTGTCGAAAAACTCAATAAAACGGTTATTGGTATCATAACATATGGTAAATATTCAAAATATTTTACACTGATTAGACAAATTGCCACAGCAACTGCCACATGCGAACTTGGGAATGCACCACCAAAATGAGGACTTGCTTGATAAATATAAGCCATAATATGAGTAAAAATACCATATCTGTACTCAATTGTCAACTGATATGCCTGTTCAAATGCACGCCCACCAACCACTGGTAGAACCATATAAATTATAAAGCACGAGTAAAACACAAAGCTTATATTAAAAACTATTCTTTTAAATATTACCTCTTTTTGACGAATATAGATATAAAGGGGCACAAAAAGAATCAGCAAGTAATAACAGAAATAAGAAAAGTGCATTAATTCCTGCAGCCAAGCCCAATCCCATCTCAAACCCCATTCTATTGCAGGTTGATAATTGAAGATTAAATAATCCCATTTCTGAAAGATAATATCAAGATTATCACGAAAGATTACTCTATCTATCTTTGTACTTACCTCAAAAAAATAAGCATAAAAGAACGGTGCAAACCACAAGTGCAGGAAACGAGTGAGATAAGCCATAAACGACTTATTTGTCAAAGTAAAAAAATCATCCAAATAGGCAATCACAAACATCAATACCAATATCACCATGAAGTTAAATACTATATTGATGGATCCTTCAACACGTTGGTAGCCAATTATTGTATAACACATACTCAAGAAGATATACACAAGTGTGATAATATCAGTTCTATGTAATACGTTAAATAGCGCTCTTATCTTACCCTGCATGATATTTATTAAATCTACTCCGACCTATATCTGCTTTTCATAAATGCGATATGTCTTATGAACATGAGCACCCAAGTGCTGTGCAATTTTATTCATCTTATCATTGTCTTCCAAAACCCAAGAAAACTCGCCTATATTATAGCCCATTGCAAGCCCTATTTTCCATGTATAATAGTAAAACAACCCATCAATTCCACGGTTTTGATACTCTGATATCACGCCCATAGTAATCACCCGGAGTGAGTGTATTTTGTTCTTATAATATAGAGCTTTAAAGACTCCCGTTGGCAATACTCGCCCTTTTAATCTTTTTAGTATTTGATTATAATCAGGCAATGCCACAGAAAAGCCAGCTGGTTCACCATCAACTTCAGCAATAAAAACAAGCTCTGGTATTACGATTGGCAATAGAGTCTGCACCAAATGATCAAATTCATCTCTGGTCATTGGCACAAAGCCCCAGTTCTTTTCCCATGCCTTTTGATAAATTGTAAAAACAGTCTCTATCTCTTGTTTCAAGTTCTTCTTATTGAGATCTCTCACTTTGAATGATGTCTCCTTTGCCAAAATCCCTTCACCAAGTTTCTGTAAAAAAGCAGGCATTTCATTACTCTCTAAAAGCCAGGCATACAGATCTTTAGCTTTCACTAAACCTTCTTTTTCAATTAAATTCTCATAATACTTGTGATTATGCGTCATCATTACAAAAGGAGAGCTCTCAAACCCATCTATCAGCAGTCCACACTCATCATTAGTAGAAAAGTTAAATGGACCTCTGATACTCTCACAGCCACGCTCTTCCAGCCAAGTGATTGCCCTCTCTATCAGCAGATGCGCCACTTCTTGCTTATCTATCGTTTCAAAAAAACCAAAAAAGCCGACCTTATCTCCATAAAACTTATTATGCATAGTATTAGTGTGTGCAGAAATACGTCCAACCACCTTGTTCTTATCTTTAACCATAAATAATTGCACATCAGAATGTCTATAATATGGGTTTTTCTTTGGGTTGAAAAAGGCAATTTGGTCACCAATTAAAGGTGCTACCCAATGCGGATCTTGCTTATAAAGATCAAATGGAAGCATGATAAATTCTTTTAACTCTTTTTTACTATTGACCTCTACCAATTTATAATCCATCATAATTCTCCTAATCGTTTACAAACAATAAAATTGAGTACTCCCATTAAGAATGCAGTAATTGCCATTATTACATTTAAATCATGATCTGTATCGACAAAAAATGCAATGATCGGTGGCAATAATACAATCAAGAAATTACTAAAGCGAATTTGTTTAAAAAACATTACTAATATAAAGCTAAGAGCCAAAACTGCTAACATTGGTATCGGTATAAAAAAGAGCATCAAACCAGTATAATTAAATAATCCACGCCCACCTTTAAACTTATTCGTAACGGGTAAAGTATGCCCAAGAATTAAGAAAAAGCCAAAGATAAACAGTGTGATATTCTTTGTTAAGGTAATATCAGAATAACCAAGATAATCATGTAAATACGACAAAAGCCAAAGAATAATATATACTTTTGCAATATCTATTAACCCTACAAGTATGCCCAAAGATTTACTGATATTGCTGAAAATATTTTCAGTATCTGCATATCCAGAGCCTACTTTGTAAATGTTCATGCTACGAAAAGTCTTTGCGATTATTCTTGCTGTTGAAAAGCATCCAAACAAATAAGATGCCAAACAGATTACTGCGATATAAATATAAAAATTCATCGTCCCTCCACAGACTCTATCATGTCTTTAGGTATATATTCTCTGCCCAAAAATTAATGAGCCGACTCGTACTATATTTGATCCTTCCTCTATAGCAATTTCAAAGTCGCCACTCATGCCCATCGACAAGTATTTCATTTCGATATTATTGATATTCTGCTCTTTAATAGCTAAAAATAAGCTCCTCAACTCTCGGAAACAGCGTCTTACCTCTTCTTCATTTTCTGTCAATGAGCCTATCGTCATCAAGCCTTTTATGCGAATATGCTTTAAATTAGCAATTTGTTCTACTAACTTATTTAATTTGCCAGGGTTCACTCCATTTTTTGATTTCTCTCCTGAGGTATTGACTTCTATCAATACATCCTGTATGCTTTCCATTTTTTGTAGCGCTATATCTATTTTTTCAGCAGTTGAATATTTATCTATTGAATGAATCAAATCAGGCTTCAACCTCAACAGTTTATTAATTTTATTACTCTGTAGATGACCTATAAAGTGGAACGCTTTTCCTGCTCGCTCTATCTCAGGCATTTTAAGCTCTATCTCTTGCACCTTATTTTCGCCAAAAGCTGTGATACCATTAGCTAATGCTTCATTGACAATACTTGTTTGATGAGTCTTTGTTACTGCTAAAAGCAATACATCTTCAGCATTTCTGCTAGCCCTCAAACATGCTTTTTCAACCTTGTTTTTTACAAAATCAATATTATCTTTTATCATTAATTCTTCTCCTTTTAACATCATATTTTTTTTTACATGCTTGTCAAGAATTTTTTAATCATCTTTTAGCGTAACACAAAGAATAATTTATCATCAAGTTAAAAAACATACCCCTCTCTATATATAGGCAGGACAAAATGGGGATTTTTGAAACTATTTTCACCTAATTCAGCAGATGTCTACTACGAGCGGATCTACAGACATTTTTTTTTACATAAAAGTACTTTGTTTAATGCTTCTCAAATTGATGAGTGACGAACATAGCCTATTTCAATACATGTGCAAAAATAAAAACAGAAATATCTTGACATGATGAACATAAGTTCAAAACTAACATCAAAATAGAATTAATATAAGGAGTGTAAGATATGGAAAATAATAATATCGAACAAGACATGCACTTAAAAGAAAACCTTTCGCGCATCAAACACAAGATAATGGTGATGAGCGGCAAAGGCGGTGTAGGCAAGAGCACAATAGCAGTGAACCTTGCATATGGGCTTTTATTACAAGGCAAAAAGGTAGGTTTGATGGACGTTGATATTCATGGACCTTCCATTGCAAAGATGACTGGTATTGAAGGCATTGGAGTCACAGGAAATGAAAATGGCAGAATTTCTCCTATTTCAAAACATGAGAATCTGCATGTAATCTCAATTGCATCATTTTTAAAGAGTGTTGACGACCCAATTATCTGGCGTGGACCTATGAAGATCACTCTCATCAAGCAGTTTATGAGTGATGTAGAATGGCCCGAGCTTGACTATTTAATTATAGATTGCCCTCCAGGAACAGGCGATGAGCCTCTATCTGTTGTACAAACAGCTGGCAATGATACTAAGTCTGTCATCGTTACAACACAGCAAGATGTCGCTTATCTGGACGTTAGAAAGAGTATACGTTTTTGTAAAGATGTAAACATGGAAATCCTTGGGCTGGTTGAGAACATGGTCGCAGTTAAATGCCCTCATTGTGGTGAGTATTTTAATCTATTTGAAGGTCAAAACTCAGCTAAAGCCATGAATGATTTTGGTGTGAAGCTACTTGGTAAGGTAGATTTTGATAAAAAGATTACTGAAGCAAGCGATAATGGCGAAGCATATATCTACCATAATTCATTAATGCCTGCTGGCAAACAGTTACAGGCAATAGTCGATAATATCATTAATACAGTAGAAGCATAAAAAACAAACAATAAAAAAATGGATTTGCTATCACAGTAAATCCATTTTTATTTTTATACAAAAATATAACTAAAGTCGGTTTAAATAACTATTAACTTTGTCCATATATTCATATTTTGGGTATGTTCTTTTAATTCTATTAAGTTCACTTTTTGCTTTATCTTTTTGATTTTGGTTAAGATAGCAGAGTGCAATTTTGAACTGTGCATCAATGAACTTTGTAGAAGAAGGATAATTATTCACCACTTTTTCAAATTCAGTCTTTGCAGCAGAGAAGTCTGTTAAGCTATAATAGCTTTCGCCTATCCAGTATTGAGCTGGTCCTGCAAGAGAATCATTATTATAATTTTCTATAATAGATTTAAAGACTCTAATTGCGCCTGGATAATCATTACTTTCAAAAAGACGTCGACCCTCATTGTAGTATTCTGTAACGTTCACAGGGGTCTCTTCTGGTTCTTTTGTTATCACAGGTTCAGCTGCTTTTTCTACCACTGTTACAGGTCTTTTTTCTAATTCATTCAATTTGTTTTCTACTGTGATAAGTCTTTTATCCATTGCAACGATTTGAGATAAAGCATGCTGAAGTTGTTTTGCTATCTCGTCAATTTGTTCTTGATTGATTGATGGTGTTTGAGCAACAGGTTCTTGTTGCACTGCGGGTTCAGGTGCTGGTCGATTTTCAAGGTTTGTAACTCTATCTTGCAATTCTTCAAAACTTGTCATGGTAACAGCGCACCCAGATAACACAACAACCAATGCCAACAGTACTAAAAACTTAGCTTTCATACATACCTCCATTTTTCATTTTAAGCTAATATAATATGAATATTACTTGCTGTCAAGTAAAAAATGCATTTATCTCTACTTTTTTTACATTATCCAAAAATCATACCGACAATTGCGGCACCGATCAGCATATAAATAGGACTTATTTTCCAACGCCAGCCTGCATAAAATGCGATAATGAAGACGATTACTGAAAATAAATCAGGGAAAGAACTCTTGCCGATTAAAACCATTGCTGCTGCAATCAAACCAATGCTTAATAATCTTAAATCTTTAAAGATATGTTGAAACCATAGTTTATTTTGCAAAGTCAGATAGGTTTTTGTGAGTACAACCATAACTATTGAAGAGGGCAAGATGACGCCAAATGTGCAGAGTATTGAGCCTAATATACCATATCTCTCATATCCGATAAATGTCGCTGCATTGATAGCAATGGGACCTGGTGTCATTTGAGAAATAGCAATGATATTTGCAAATTCATCGGCGCTCAGCCACTGATGATTGGTGACTATCTCTTGTTGCAGCATAGCCAAAATAGAATAGCCGCCACCAAAGCTAAACAGCCCAACCTTTACAAAAGTAATAAACATGTAAAACATCAGTTTTTACCTTCTTTCTTCTTGGACTGAGAGATGATTACAGCAATAATAATAGTAACAAGAATCACATACATAGGGCTGATATTTACAAAAGCTACCAAGATCATGGCAAGTGTAGGAAACCATAAATTGCGCAAATTTAGCCCTACTTTTCTACTCATATCTATCAGTGGTATCGCGATCAATGAAATCACTGCGGGCTTCAATGCATGAAAAGCCTTTTGCACCAAAACAAGCTCGGCATAATTATATAAATACGCTGCAATTAAGACTATACTAATAAACGATGGTAAAACTGAGCCTAAAACTGCCACTATCAAGCCTCTAAACCCTGCAATACGATATCCCACATAAACACCAATATTAATAGCAATAGGACCTGGAGAGCTTTGAGCTGCTGCTATTCCATCAATAAAATCCATTTCTGTGAGCCACTTATGCTTTTCACAAACCTCTTTTCTCATCACTGGTATCATTGCCAAACCACCACCTAAGGTGAAAGCGCCAATCTTGATAAAACTAAAAAATAATTGCCATAACATCTATGCTTTTTCCTTTATTAACCTTATTTCATCACAAATAATAAAAGAATAGTGTATTTGTCAAGGCAAATCACTCGACCGCGTTCAATGCTCATTTGGTATTATTGCGATAATATATAATATTATAGGACCACCCAGCCCTAATAAAATAGAGTGAGGCTGTGGTATTATCTTTAGCCAACAAATTTAAATAACATAAAAACTCTTAATAAACGCTCCTTCCATTCCCTTTAAAAACCTATAAGATCGCCTTTCATTCTCCAAGATAGCAAGGGGAATGTAAAGGAAATCAAATAGGCATACTATTGAAAAATAGTAATATGCATTACTGGAGATAAAATATGCGATAAAAGAAAAATAATACGCAATAATGGAAAGAATATTAATCATAAAAAGGGACCTTGCGGTCCCTTTTACTCTCCTTGGCGTACTACTTCTTACTTAAGGAGTATTGCTTTTCTAATCTTTGTATAGTCTTTGGTGTCCATGCGGTAGAAATAGATACCAGAACCAACGACTTGACCATTATTATTTTTACCATCCCATACTACCTTATGTCGTCCTTTTTCGAGTTGATCTTTAACTAAAGTTTTAACAATTTGTCCCTTGACATTGTAAATAGAGAGGGATACATTTTGTTTTTCTTTGAGGCTAAATTCAATAGTAGTAGTTGGGTTGAATGGGTTTGGATATGCTTTACCCAATTCATTGACGAATACAGGCTCAACAGTATCATTTGCTTCTAAAGAAGCCATATTAAATTGATAGTATGCACCATGATTACCAGTTCTGCCACCAGGTATAGTTAAGAGGGTATTATCAAATGTCTTGACCACACTGCCATCTTTCCAAATCTTGAAGGTGATAGGTTCACCAGCTTGGATAGTTGAGACGAGTATTGGTATATAAGACATATTGTTATAGTAAACTACCTGTTGCTTGCCACGAAGCTCTTCTCCGATATAAGCTGCAACGATATAATCTGGATGAATAGCGGAGCCATTATTGGTGATTCTACCTAAGACATAATGGCTATTTGGTAGATAATTAACCTGTCCAAATGGATCCTGTGCTTCTCTGATCTCTGCTACTTCCTCTACTGAAGATTTAGCAAGTAATGGAGTTCTTTTTGGAGCTGGTGCTGGACTTACTGGAACTGGAAGCTTGACTACTTGAATGTTGTAATCTTGATATGTAGGTGATCCTTCTGAACTGCTTACATAGTATGTCAGTGTAGTAATATTATCTACACCATGTGTATATGGAGTTGTGCCTGATTCAAGCTGTGAGCCTAAGCCAGTATTATCTGTATAAAAGCCTGCTCCATCGATAGAGAAGACGATTTTTGCGCCAGTAGTATTGAAGTCATGAGGTAAGATTACCTTGGCTATATGAGTAGTTTCATTAACAGTGCCCCAAACAGTAGTGGTCCCTGCACTATTTTGGATACCAAAGGCAAGAAGTTCACGCGTTGCATCTGCACTTTCGGTAGCAGTTACACAATAAACAGCGACTTGTGCTTGTTGTCGAGCTGCATCGTCTGTTAAATCAGTTGCATAAACGATGTATATTGGTGTGGTGGAGAGATCAATAGTTGCGCCGAGATCATTACCTGCAGCGAGTTTAGTCAAGAAGCCACCCCAGTTGATAACATTACCCTGAGTATCGTATAGACCATTTAACAAGGTAGCATAGCCAGTTGCTGAAAATACCTTTTTAACAACAGGTGTAAATGGTGTACCCTCTACTATTGTAGCGGTTAAACTGCTTAAGGTTTGACCATGTGAGAAGTTGACATCAATAGACTTTGGTCCCTTGATATTGCGAATATTGTGGCCAGTACCATTGGTAGCTGTAGTTGCGACAAAAATTTCACCAGTTGTAAGGTCTTTATATGTTTCGCCAATAACTGTTGCACCGTCACTTGCGATAGTTACTATTTCCATTGGGAAGCCAACAAAGTCATTATCGACCTCGCCTTTTACCCATGATTTATTGTCAACATCGTGGAACTCCATGCTCTTGATGACATTGCTATAATTTGGATTATAGGTAAATGCTGGACTAACTGTTTCACCAGTTCTCATCCAATAGCCTGAGCCTGGTTTCATGAATCTCAAGGTTGAAGAGCCCAGTGGGTTATCTGCTTGATAGTAAGTTTCTCTAAGATCACTAATATTGAGGATATCAGCATCATTTTGAATCATTGTTCTGGTTTGACCCATATTTTGCATTGTATATCCGACCAAATTCCAGTTATTAGTTCTTAACCCTATTTCTGCTATAGGTGCAGCCTGGCCTGATACTGAGAGGGTTGTATCTGCACTTACTTTAACATAGTAACCTTGATTAGGTTTGATCTCTGTTAGTGTGCCTGTGCTTTCGTCTGATTCCCAGACAGAGCTTTCAGTTCTGACTTCTTCTATTTGGGTGATTCCGTTGAATACAACAGATGGAGTAGGGTCTGCAGGAACGACATTGATTGAAATGAGGTTCCAGCCTGTCTTCAATGCGATGGTTTGTGTTTTATTACCTGTTGTAGGATCTAACATTGAAGCGTCTAAGATATTACCTAAATATGTATCAGCGGTTATTGCAGCTGTAGAGATAGTAGTAGGATCACTATCTAATACTATCTCTGTATAACCTGCAGCATCCAAATTCGCTTGAGTGATCTCGAATGAAGCTATATGTCCTGACCCAATTAAAACGAAGAAATTGCCATTTTCGTCTGTGGTAACACCGTTTCCGTTAACAGTAAATGTAACACCTGCTAATGGCATATCTTCATATGATAAGTTACCTGAAACAACATACATTACTGAAGTGCCTGTGAAATTAAGTTCTGAATGGTTTGCTGTAAGTGGATAACTTGATGAATCATTCACATACACAGTACCTAAAGGATAAGTAATAGAACCAACTGTGATATCTGTTGCACTTACATCCAGTTCAGTACCAGCTGAACCAACACCTCTTATAGCCGCAAATGTATAGCCTGCTAATTCAGCATTGAGTATCATTGGAGTATCTTGCCAGACCATAAATGTATATGATCCATCAGCAAACGTATTGTATTCATATGCTATATTAGTATTTGGATTAATGTCCGCGTCTGCATGTCTGTTGACAAGTATTGCTTCAGGAAGTGGATCACTACCATCTTCAAGAACCGTTCCAGATAATGTGAGCTTTGATAAGCCATCGATCACTATAGGTGCTCTTGAATTGACTATTGTGCCAGGTGCAGAAATGATGGTATTAGGTGAATCGTAAAGAATGTAATTCGTAGCATCCCATACTTTAAAGATAATAGTTTCATTAGCGATATCAGTTTGGACAACTAAGGTTGCAGAGCTATTATTTTGGACTACAGCATTACCTCTCAGCTCCTCTTTGAGTCCTGTCACGACATAAGCCGCAATCCTATCACCACC
>JAKPKU010000177.1 GCA_029553545.1 Candidatus Cloacimonadota bacterium | reverse complement strand
AAGCTCCGAAAGAGGCAGTAAATAGTTAACAAAATAGGAAAGCGCATCACATTCTAAATCCTTAATATCGATATCTGTCCTTTTAGGAGATGCGATATGTTGGGAGAAAAGATCCCCAGAGAAGAGTATCTTATCCTCTATTGAGTAAGTCAGAAGCAAATCACAATCATTTAATTTAAACTCTTTAAATAAGAGAGTAGTGCCCCCTAAATTAATCAAATCCCCGTCACTTACAATCTCAAACTCCCATTGACCCCCATGATACTTTTCAATGGCTTTTTTTGATCCTTCTGTTGTAACTATTTTTGCATTCTTTGCCCTTTTCATAAGGAAAGGGAGGCTACCAGAATGATCCATCTGATAATCCCCAATCACAATATAATCAATTTTTGAGATATCTATGGCATCGCTAATTCTAGAAACTAGCTCTTGTGTAAATCCATGCTTAACTGTATCAATTAAAGCAGTTTTTTCATCAGAAATTAAGTAGGAGTTATAAGTCGTGCCTTTTGAAAGAGATGGCCCAAATTTAGGGGGGTTGTAATCTATCGCCCCAACCCAGAAAATCCCTTCTTTTAAAATAAATGACTTCATTAAAAAAAATTAAGAGAGACTCTTTTTATATGTTCTTATATTTATAGACGAGAAAACCTTATATTTAATTTTCAAAGAGTTTGTAGGATAACTATGCAAAAAATGATATTTTCTATATTTATCCTAGCTACACTTTTGGTGAGTTTTGCTCCAAGTATAATGAGTGAAAGCAAAGTAGCTCTTGTTGCAAACTCAATTGACATTGAAATGAACCCCGGTCTTATTGCTATGTTGAAAGAAAATGGCCTTACCGTTGATTATTTTGGGGCTAAAGACAAAGGATATGATGCCTATGACTATATTGTCATACTTGGTGGGCCTGACTCCAGTGAACATACCGGAGAGATATCAAAAAAGATACTAAAAGATGCTGACAAAGATAATCTTAGGAATCGTAAATACAAGATTCTATACGAAACAGATGGCTTCTTTAAACAAGGCCAAAAAATATTCGTGCTTGCAGGGACAGACAGGGAGTACACAAAGGCTGCCGTTGATACATACACTACTCAAGTAATTTCCAAAATAAAAAATCAATCCAGTAAACCTGAAACTTCAGCTACATCAAGTATAGGTAAAAATCTCACAGCTAAAGAGCTAAAGCAGCTGATTGAAAGCGGAGAGGATATCTACTTTATAGATGTTAGAAATCCAGGAGATTACAGTAGAGGGCATTTGCCGGGTGCAGTAAATATTCCTTTCAATAAGCTTAGTGTGAAGTTAGGTCAAATCCCAACTGACAAAAAAGTTGTAGTGTATTGTGATGCCGGAAGTATTGCTGCTAGTGGTGCTACTTACTTACATAATAAAGGCTTTAGTAACGTCTATGCCTTAATAGACTCCTATTCCATCCTTGGATAGTTATATTTATTTTTTTTATAAAAATAGATATTAAAATAAAATTACTTTTCTAGTGATTTGTTTAAATCTTTTAAAAGAGCTTCAACATCAATCCCATGCGCCATTGCCCCTTCTTCTAGAGTCTCAAACTGTGCTATGGCACAACCGATGCAGCCAAGCCCATGTGATATGAAAACTGAAACTGTTTCTGGGTATTGATCAACTATATCACCTATTGACATATCCTTTGTTATCAACGCATTCACCTCCTTTGGAAAAA
>JAKPKU010000135.1 GCA_029553545.1 Candidatus Cloacimonadota bacterium | reverse complement strand
TGGCAAAAAGGTAACTGGAAATTTACCCCCGCCCTCACTATTAAAAACCTTACGGATGAAAACTATATGGTTCATGCTTATGTCCCTGAACCGGGTAGAACTTTTTATGCCACTTTGCAACTGAACCGATAACTTTTTTATCAGCAATTGCTTTATAGTATCTGAGGAGGGCTTTAAGCATATAACAAGCTAAGATATCAATCAATTTAAAGGAAAATTGGCTGAATCTAAACAATTTATCCTACCCTGTTTTAAAAAAAGGAGGGTCTGAGAGAAAAAAGTACTTTGCATAGATGAGAAATTGAATATTTTATTATTTACGGTATGGAAATTGGTAATTGATTCATCTGATGTAGTGTCTCAAAAATTAGTGTAAAAAAGGTAATGCCAGATGAAGAAAAAGGTGAAGTAGGTCTATGCTCATTGTCTTGAATAAACTAAAAACAAAGAGAAGTTTATAACTCAACCAAAGAAAAGAAAGATAAGAAGGCGGAAGTAGTTGTCTGCGTCTGTTTTGTGCTATACTGATTGCTATTCAGAGACCTGAATAACCAGGAAATTGTATCTTTTAAAGCCGTTGGAAAGGAACAGTATAAACCTGATAAATCCTATAGAGTTTGAGTGAACAAGCAACTGATTGAAGTGAAGTAGCTTTTTTTAATAAAACTTGACACAAAATGACAAAGTGGAAACAATGTAATTATATTTTTTTAACATAGATTGTGAGAAACGAGGGATAGTAAATGCCCTCAAAGAACCAGAGAAACAATAATGTTGGAATGGACACCAAAATTTGGGAGTCAACAAGACGGGTGGTATGAATCAACTAACTTCCTATATTAATAACTACTTGAACAAAACAGAGAAGCAGTATATTGAGTCTCCTCAGCTCATAGCTCATGATTTCAATATCGAAGAGTCCAAGAAAGAGGAATACGCAGGAAGGCAGTTCTTTGAACTTATTCAAAATGCTGATGACGCTGCAGTATCAGCAGAGAAAAAGCACATGCTAATCTCAATCAACGACGAGAAGCTAATCATAGCAAATAATGGCGAGCCGTTTTCAGAGCAAGGATACGATTCTCTCTTCTACAGCCATATAAGCCCAAAAGTAAACAGAGATTTGATCGGTAACAAAGGTCTTGGATTTCGCTCTATTCTCAGTTGGGCAAACGAGATAATAATACACAGTGGTGGTGTTTCGGTTCGTTTCTCTGAAGAAATAACAAAGAAATTCTGGGATCGGATAAAAACTCATGATGGTGTACTGGAAAAGGTCTCTCAAAATATAAAAAAGGGTAGTAAAAAATGTCCAGTTGCCAAGCTTAAAATACCTGAAATTATGACAGAGGTAACCTCTGAGCTTCCTGAGTATGATACTGTAATTGAGCTTTCTCTAAAACCCAATATAGCAGATGAAATCAAAAACCAGTTAACAGGTATCATGCAACCAGAAGCTTTGCTGTTCTTTAACAACTTAACTGAGATAAAAGTGATCAATCACGGATCTGAGACAGTAATATCAAGACAGTCACAGACAACTGCCACAGGTAAAGAATCCGCAGTAAGTATTTTGGACAATACAAGCGAAACCCCGAGGATGAAATCCTGGCATCTACTTGAGCATCAATTCGAGATCCAAGTAGATGGGGAAGCAAAAAAGGCAATTATTTCTATTGCATACACCGAACAACTAGATGACACTGAAAACCATTTGTATTCTTTTTATCGCACCAATGTGAGATTTCCAGCCCCAATCATTATCCATGCCAGTTTCGAATTAACACCTGACCGCAAATCTTTAATAGACAGTAAAACAAATAGAGTTATCTTTGAAGAACTAGCTGGATTTTTATGTCTGTCTGCTGAGAGATTTGCTTCCACTGGCAAGCTACCACAAGATTTTGCTATCAGATTCATTGGAATAGACAGGGATGGTTGCGATTCCATTGTAAAGAATATGGGGTTCTTCACTGCCCTAAAGGAGCGCCTAAGCAAATCCAAGATCATTCCTACAGTGAATGGCGACTACATTTCCTTTGATGATTATCCCGTGGAGTTACCGGTTCCTTTGTGGACTTACTTCTCAGGTAAGGATGTAGAATATCTTGTAAATGGGAGTTATAAAGGATCATTTGAAATTGTGAGAAAATTGGTTGAATCATCAGGATACGTGTATGATATCAGTTGGTTCTGCCATTTGATCCATAAAGCAGTAAAGCAGTTAAATCCAAGTTCCACGGTTCAACTATATATGTATCTTTCTCAGCAGTACAAGGATGAGCTTGCTAACCTTTCAAAATATGAGTCGATAATGTTGAATACTAAAGGCTACTATATAGATCCAAGTAAGAAAGTATTCTTTTCTTTGGGTAGCAAGATTATCTATGATTTACCAGAAGACATTCAGATTGATTTTCTAGATGAAGGAATTTCACAAGAGCTTGAAAAACAAAAAAATATAGATACGATTGAAGAGGCTTTCAACATTCACCGATACTCATTCAAAGAAATCGCTACTATCATCATTGATCACTTTCATGATAGAGAATCTGTTGAAGATATTAAAGCGATGCATCGGTCACTTTTTCAAATTTTTCAAGCTGCAATAGCAAATGGCGAAAGCACCCATGGTATAGATTTAGGGAGTGTAAGAATAATAGCCAAAACAGGAGTCATTGTTAGAGCAAATATTGTTTATTTTGGAGAAGAATATGCGTATAAACTGACTGAAACGATATATCGTAAATTGCCATCAAAGATTCTAGGCACTCCTGAAATGAACGGTTTTCAATCATTTGATAAAGATGACCTATTTAAGTACTTTGTGTGGTTGGGAGTATCACAATATCCTAAGTTGATCATGGTGGATCAAATTAAAGAACAAGCTGAATATATGGAGCATGTTTTACTAAACTATAACTATAAAAAGTATGGCATAGAAAAGTTTAAGTTTATAAGCTATTACGACCTGAAGGAAAGGGGCAAACTTAATCTTCGTATTTACAGATACTCACTTATGTCTGTTGATGATCTAGATTCAATTCTGAACTCTATCTCAATTGAGACTTTGTTACAATGGATTATTGCAGATGAAACCCTTCTAAAGATGATAAAAAATGATCATGACGCATCAGGGACAATAAGAGTGTATTTAGGTCAGAAGGATGCAAGACAAATAGATAATCACGGAGTTAAGTCATATATCCGATGGAAGATTGCCAACTCAGCTATTCTAATCGACTCAGAGAATCCCATTCAGAAAGTAACCCCAAATCAGTGCTGTTTATCAAAAACAATACGAGCCGAATACTCTCCATTTATAGTAAAACCCAAAGTCAATCTTTCGAAATTATCTAGAGTTCTGGATGTTAAGGAAGATGAGATTGTTGAGCTACTAAGTTATATTGGCGTGCATATGAGCATTAAGACATTCAGCACAAAAGCACTATTCCAGATACTAGCCAATCTTCCAGAAAGTGACCCAAATGGAGATAAAGCAAAAGCAATCTATCGTGAAATATTAAACTACGATGAACATGCACTCAATGTTGAAGATGACGCATACAAACAATTCATTCATAATGGAAAGGTTTTATGCCGATCAGGATTGAGGAGTCAATATGTTCCAATAAATGAAGCTTTTTATCTTGATATCGATAGATACAACGAGAGTATTAAATCACAATTCAATCTGATCGATTTGGACTATAAGAGGGGAGCAAAAAAAGTTGAAGCCCTATTTGGTGTGAAGCCGCTAAGAAAAGTTGAAACCAAGCTATTGGATGAGCCAGATATCCACCCGCTCAACGAAGAACTACAAAAGTTTTTGTATGATGCTCAGCCCTATATATATGTTACTTTCCAGAATTCAGATACTGAAGGAGTTATCTTACGCTCAATGATGAACACTGAAACCATTATGGTTAGCCGGATCAGAGCGGAGATGACATATAATGGCAAGCGTGACGAGATAGACATCCTGCCTTTTGATTCTGTCTATATAACAGAAAACGACACTTTCTATGTACTTGTGGACAGCGAAATGCAGGATTGGGAATCTATCAAGGGCGAGTATTGCTTCAAGAATTCCATATCTCATATCTTTGCTTCTATTACTGAAGGCGACCCTGATCAGATATTCCGCATAGTTGGAGAAGATAAGAAAAACTGGAATAGTGTGATAAAGGATTTATTCGGTCTAGATTATAGCAAAGAACTTGAAGCTTCTAGAAAAAAGATGAAACGTGACATCAATGAGATGATCGCCTTCTGGAATGTATTTGCATCTTGCATTACTGACAGCGCTGAAAATGTTTCGATTACCAACAATGAAGAACTAATGCATTTTTTATATGCAACTTTCAAAGAGGCAGCAAGTCAATCTTGGATATGGGAGCATGAAACCTATATCCACTTACACAGCCACCAAATACTGACAAACCTTTATGAACTGTTGAAACTTGTGCGCATTGACTTCAACAAGCTGTCGCGTCATTATCCTCAAATAGATTTCAGAAGTCAAATTATAAAAGAGTTACATGAAATCCATCAGAAATATGACAGTTTATTCAAGGCAAACCTTTATTATAGCTTGATTGAAAATGATGCTGATGGTAAAAAGGACTATCTGGATATATGTGTAAGGTATGAGGACATGTTTAAAATCTCTGATGTGCCCAGATATATCTATGATTCTGATGAGTATTTCAAGAACAAAATTTTTGAGTTGTTCAAGTTAGATCTGGAAGCCCAGGAACCGATAGATACAAACGAACTGATAAAACAAAACATGTCAATATGGGAAAAGGATATTAACTTTCCCCTCAGTGAGGTTATCTTACAGTCCAATGTTATCAAATCGCTTCTTCTCTTCGGGGAATTTAAAGCAGCAACTGAAGCGGCTGAAGTTATAAATGAGAAAGCCAAAATCAAAAACAAAGTTCGTATAGGTGGAGAGGAATTTGAATACAATCAAATATCAGACATTAATGATCACTTGGATGATCTGCTCCAGGGACAGAATCCCACAATAACCAATAGTGCTACATCAAATGTAAAAGCTGATCAATCAAAGCCTAGACCCAGAAAGCACTCGAATAACGGATTTGGAGGTCGGAGCAAAAGTGAAATAGGCTATATTGCAGAATACTTTGCGTATCGACAATTAGTGGCAACCCATGGTGAATCTGTGGTTGAATGGGTGTCCGAGAATGCATCTAAAGCAGGGATAAACATGGAAGGAAGGGCAGGGAGGGGGTTTGATATGCTCCTTAAAGTTAACGGTGTCATTAGATACATTGAAGTCAAAGCTATTAAAGACCCGTCCGTTGGATTTCAGATGTCAAAAAACGAGTTAAACATGGCATTACGAGTTCCTGACAGATATGATATACTTTTAGTTCAATCAATCACTGAGAATCCGGAGCTGGTCTATATTGAGCGTTTCTTTGATATACCTAAAAATCAGAAACTTACAAAAAACAGCCGATTCACAACCCAATTGTCTTCAGCTCGAATAATATTCGATCTAAAGAACAAATAATCAAGTTCAAGTAAGTAATATTGCTGCCCACTAGTATTCAAGAATGTTATCAAGATAATCTAAGTATTATTCCCTTTTCTATATTTTTTGATATAACTGGATATGCAGAAAGCCTGTCACAATTTTCAATTTTTGGTGATTAGATTTGCAGAAATCCTGTCAAAAACTACTAAAAGTTGTCTTGGGAAAGATGAGCAAAGTTGTACTACGATGCGACAGTTGGCAGTTTTCGTTGTCAAATTGCAAACTGCATATAGCATACGAGTTCCAATATTAGCCCTTAAATGAAAACGTTCTTTATTAGCGCTTGATTAAGGTAAGTTAAACGATAGATTAATGGCTTTAAGCAATGAAGATAAGAGACAACAATAGTAGGTTTTTATTATATAAGTGATTACGAAAAATCGGTATAATACTGTCTCAATAGGAAAATGATCGCAATATCTTTAAGTTGTTACTTTAATCCTTCCAATTGTAATTGACACTTATAGTTATCATATAGGAATGAATACTTTAGGGAGATGTTTTTCCCCTTTATCACCTAAGCTTATAGAATAAAAACTTGACTTGGATTGAAAAACTGGAAATAATGCAATTTGCAATATGCCTTAACATAGATTATGAGAAACGAGGGAAATTAGATGCCCTCAACTAAACAGAGAAACAATAAGCTGGAATGGACATTAACATTTTCTACTCATCTTATCTATGTGTTTTTATACTAACGAATGATGGTCTATCATCCAAAGGACTTATTGATATCTTAAGATATAAAGATTGTAAAATACAAAGATTAGTGTAGATTTACTCTATCATCCAAGCTGTGATGAGCCAGAAAGTATTTTCATAGCTAAAAATGATCAGATTGTGCTAAAAGGTTCAAAATATTGAAATCCTATTGAACCTTGAATGAATATAATGTATTTGGAGGATAAAAGATGGAAATTTATAAACAGAAAGGTAAATTCTGGCTCCCTGAATCTTCCGATCACCAAGTTGATGGTGAATTCGAACTAATTGAGGAAAGTCATGGTCGTTTAATACTATTTGATGTTATTGATGTTATTGATGATTCTGTTTCAAAAGAGGAATATTTAAATAAGAATATTCAATATATACAGCATCCATTAATAATAGGTGAGTTAAATGATGGCAAAGGTATTGCTTTGCTTCAATCAAGTTTTAGATCTATATCAACGAAGGATTTTTGTAATTACGATTATGGATACAATGTAGATATAACAGTATTCACAGGATCTATAATGATAGGATCTGTAGAAGATTTGGTATTTAATAATATTTCATTTTCATTCGATCACTTACATCATTACTTAGGTGCTTGCATTATAGATCCAGATTTTCAACCAATTCCTCGGAGCTTTTCAGTAAAATACACTTCTGTGGAAGATATATTTAACTTAAGCGATTCCATACTGTGTAGATTCAATTATGTTTTTGATAGTTCATTCTCATCTTATCTGTCCACAACTCATATATATCCAGTCACTTTGATAGAACTTGAATCAAGCTCAAATATAAGCATTCGTCATTGGTTAGATATCATTGAAAAAAATATTGGTGCTTTCTTTTCAATAATTGTTGGCAAATACCTATGTCCTACCAGAATTAAAGTTAATATTGAGTATGAAGGTAAACATTATGAATTTAAAGTTTTTTATAGGTACTTTAATAAGCACAGTGAATTATTCCATAACAAGAGAAACAGTTTAGAAAAAATGATGCCCGGTTTAAAGAATTATCTTGCAGCATTCTATAACTTCGCTACACATTATCCACTAATTATAGATAATTATTTAACCCTTTACAAGTTTGATGCTATCCTGGAGTATAAATTTCTATCAGCAGTATATTCTGTAGAATCGTTTTCAAGATATATCAATCCAAAACATTACTACTTCTCTGAGGCAGATTTTGAAAATAATTGTTACAAGCCCTTAACTGAATACATTAATAGCAATAATAGCAAATTTCTGTACACAACAAATAAAGATTATATAAGCAGATTAACTAATTCTATTAAATACTCTAACGAGCTTTCTCTCAGAGCGATCCTAAAGCATATATTTGATGACAATAAAGATATTATTGAAAAAATATTTAGCGATAATATACGTGCCCATATAGATAAGATTGTTGATACACGAAACTGGTATACTCATTTTACAAAAGAACTTGAACCATTGGCTGCAAAAGGATATGAATTAGTAAATTTGTATAAAATAATAAGGGTCTTATTTGAAGTATGTCTCTTTAAACAGCTCAAGATGCCAGAAGAATTAATTATTCAGACAATAAAGAACACTTATTGTTGGACTAATACAACATTTATATTAGCCGGTGATAAATAGAGATTATATTATCTTGGGATAATGGAAAAGCAGGAGGAATATCACCTCAAAAGAAATGTCTTGATGATAAGATATTAGAAGAAATTGAGTGGACAATAGATGCTTTGCCTGATGTAGTTATAGTTAATAACCCTATGATAATATAATCTTATCCCTGTATAAGGGCAGAAAATACAACTTGAGCTGAGTGGCTATTTCTGTATTAAGTTACCCTTTTTTAATAAGTTCAGTTACTAAGGAAGAAGGAATATACCGTTTCTACAATTCATCAGGAATTTCCCACTGGCAAAAAAATCCGAATAAGAAAGCCACACAGTTTATGGACATAATCAGCAAATGAGGTGCCGAATAAAAAACTTCTAAAAAACAGGTAAGCATTAAGTTGGTTGGCAAACTTCGGTTTATTTGTAAAGTAAGAATTGATTAGCTCATTTTTTCCCGTACTTTAAAATTTTGGATTGGTATTATGTCTTATCCTAATATATTTACCTGTCATCAGGTATTTGCTACTTTAGCAAAAACTGTATATCAGATTCAAGCTCCGCTCTTCGTTCTTAATACAAAGCGTTAGTCAGGTATTTATCTAATCTTAATCAAGGGAGATAAGAGACAACAATAGTAGGTTTTTATTATATAAGTGATTACAAAAATCGGTATAATACTGTCTCAATAGGGAAATGATCGCAATATCTTTAAGTTGTTACTTTAATCTTTCCAATTGTAATTGACACTTATAGTTATCATATAGGAATGAATACCTTAGGGATATATTTATCTCTTTAGCATCCACTCTTTTAGGAAAAATCTTTTAGAAAAATACTCTGTTTTAACTCACAATTTTACAATTCGGAAACCAGTTATAGCTTGGTTGTTAGTAAAAAGTTCGTGGAATGTGGTTTTGGGTAATGTAGGTGAAAATTGTAAGCCAAAACCTTTTGCCGTCTGCATTGTGAATTTTCGAAAATGGCTTACGTCACTTCGCTATTTTTGTATTGCCCAAAAGGGCTTTCAAAGAGGGAAGAGATATCAGCAATTAATCCTACCTATTATAAAAAACTAGTGTGGATCTGGTCAACCAACAATTTACTTGACAGTTAGAGTCTGATAAAAGGGATAACTTTTAAGAAGGGAGGAAAGAATAATGAAAAATAGAATATGGATTATCCTTAGCTTCGCGATTATTCT
>JAKPKU010000133.1 GCA_029553545.1 Candidatus Cloacimonadota bacterium | reverse complement strand
AATGTCATTTATATCTCCTTCAGAAGGTAATGTATAAATTATGTTCAATTTTTTATGCTTTGCTGCATAGATAGCTTTGATAATTGCAGTAATAGTAAAACAGATTTGAGCTGCTTTTAAGCATACTATCTTTGGGCTTCAATCATTGTAAATATCTCAAAGGTATCTGTGATTGTAAAAGTCAATTTCTTTTCCATCTTCTGTTAAGATATTATTGTTGTCCAACCATATCATTATGTTTCTCTCCTCCATTTGTTTTATCAATTGCTTTTTGTCCATTAAACTTTTTATCTTTTAATCTTATTAAAACCTCACTCACTATATCATCTAAGTTGTTTTCACTATCTATAATTTCTCCTTGTACATTAACATCTTTCTTTTCTACAAACCTACCTAATCTCTCTGCTACAAACTTCGTTATATCCAATTTAATTCTTTTATCTTCCTCTTCATCAAGTAGCTCATCTATGTTTCGTTCTGCCTTTTTCAATAGCTTTTCGTTCTTGACATTTTCTGCCAATCAATCCAAATCCTTTGAAAGTATAGATTTAGCGTATTCATCAGCATATCCTACCTTAATTGCTGATTGATAGGCGTTACTGAACGTATCACTTTTTGGATCTAAATACGCCTTAAGAAATAACGCTTGTCTTGGGTCTGGTTGTGTATCTCATTTAGTCATTATATATAATATCTTTTAACGAAACCTTTTGCTTCTTCTATGGTTTCAATTTGATTAATTTCTTTGTCGTATTCACTATCTAACTTTCTTTGGTTAATTCTGGCACTGTGTTTGAGCTTTTCTCGACCATAAATGTATTCAAATAAATTTCTTGTTCGTTCTCTTGACTGAACTAAATCTCTGAACTTGTAATTATTGTATTCTCTGGCGTTGATTGGTTTGGTAAATATCTTTATCATTCCGCAGTTTTTACATACTTGTTTGCTTACTCTGTCGTTTTCAAAGTTGAATTTGAAGTTATGTATGTTTTCGCCATCTTTACATAAACATTCTTTTGGCAAGAAACCTTTATTTTTGATAGCGTGAAACTTACATCTATTTGAAATCTTTATATCAGTTAGCATATGTCATCAAGTT
>JAKPKU010000115.1 GCA_029553545.1 Candidatus Cloacimonadota bacterium | reverse complement strand
TATTATTGTAAAAAGGCATTTTTTCTTATCCTTTTTTGTTATTTTTGAATAATTACGACCTCTCTAAAAATGAAAATCAAAATCTGAACTTTATGAATGCTTTTATTGTCAATATAACGGCTTTATTCAACACCCTCAAGTAATTTGTTTTGTAATTGAACCTTTGAATTGTTGGATTATTCGCCCGATGGTAGGGACGAGCTTAACTGGTTCATGATTTTCATCTTCATAGTTTTCTTTCAAAATAATAACCATATGTATGTGATTTGGCATAATGACATACTTATCAATTTCTACATTTTCATAAAAATCACATATTTTATTTATTTCTTTATCAACAGTATTGCCAATATCCGATAAAGAGTATTTTATTTCTTCGGAATCAGGATCTGATGTAAAGTCCCAAAATAGATTTTTATGGTTTTGAGTGCAAATAGTTACAAAGTAATACCCGTAAGTTGAATAATCAAAAAATTGTAATCTATAATCTTTTCTTTTAATAAGTTGTTCCTGTGCAGGTGAAGTTTGCTCGTCTTGTTCCACTTTATCGAGTGATCTTAGGTGATTTCTGAACGATTGCAAACTGTCTTTAAAATTTGCCATATTCTCCATCCTTTAAAAAAAACGATTTAAATCATTTTTTTAATTAGTTTGTAATAAAATGTCAAGGAAAAATAATTAATTATGTTCTTTTTTTAATGTAGGGGCGAGCTGTGCCCGTCAGAACCCGACCGAAGGTCATCAAAACGACTGACGAGCAAAGCTCGCCCCTACATTATTTTTTCCGGAGGACTGACGAGCGCAGCTCGCCCCTACATTATTTTCCAGGATTAAAAAAAAGATAAGGATTCATCCTTATAACAAACAAAAATCAATTGATTTTTTACCTAACCTTCGACGCAGTCGAAGCACCTAACCGTTGCGAAGCAATGTACCTAACCCGCAGCGTAGCGAGGACCAAAAAGTGTGTTGTTTAAAATGTTCGGGGGAAAAAAGTGTATTGTTGAAAAAAAACTTGCCAAAAACAAAATTCTGACTATATTGTATTCATAAATGTCTTATGGATGTCCTTTTGATGTCCTTAAGAATGCCTTGCATTCTCCAAGATAGGAAAGGGAATGTCAAGGGAATGTCATAGTAGAGAGGGTGATTTTTAGTGAAAAAAAATGAGAGTGAGGAGGCAAAATGAGAGTATATTTAACGGGTGATCATAAATTTCCTAAGCGTATAGGTGATAATATCTTAGCGTATTATGCTTATAATAATGTGGTGATCTTGCGTAAATCTGTGAAGAGGGCAATATTACCTCAAAATATAAATATCAAGAATAATCAGCCATACCTCTGTGCTTTGTGGCAAGAGATGTCTTTGCAGGTGAAGGCGCTCTTTGCTGATTATGCAAAGTATTATAAAATTGATACGAGGCAGAAGAGGACGCAGGGTGTATCAGGTTTTAGTATGTTTATTTACTTTATTTATCGGATATCCAGGCGTCATAGCATCATGATCAAGAATATGAGTATTGACTTTATTTTGAGTATCTTTAGCAAGTTTAATAGTCTGAATAAATTGATGAAAGAGTCGCTTTTATATCGTCTTACGACAAAATTACCAACGAGATTTAGGCACTTGATACAAAAGAAAAATGCCTTAAATGATGAAGATGAAAATAGTGAGAATGAGACAGATTTCGCTGGCATGACAAGTGGAAAAGTGAAAGATACGCTTCACGAGAATGAGATAAAAGAAGTTATTGAAGCCCCGCCTCGCTTGCGATAAATGTAAAATAATCTGATATTTTGAATGTAGCCGAAACGTGTGTGCAGCCTTGCTACGAGAAACTTTTCAGCGATGCGAGAGTGTATAAAATCTTTTTCAAGATTTAAGTTGACATAGTTTGCATATATAACAAAATAGTATTGCAAGACTTTAATTTTATGGTAAGAAAGAGTACAGAATGAGCATAGAAAAGTTTCAGAATAAATTTATTGAGTATGCAATAGAGAATAAGCTCTTCAAAAGAGGGAGCAAGATTCTTGTAGGCTTTTCTGGAGGTGCGGATTCGACTGCATTGATGCGTGTTTTTTTACATTTTAGAAAGCAGTACAAGCTTACCATTATGGCGGCGCATATCAATTATCATTTACGTGGTGAGGATTCTGAGCAAGATGAACGCTTTGTCAAAGAGTTTTGTTTTAATAATAATGTGCCTGTTTTTGTCAAGCAGGCCAATCTTTTTGGTGTCAGTGGCATGGAAAACAAGGCAAGAGATATTCGCATGAAATATTTTAATGACTTAAAAGCCTTGAATAAACTGGATGCGATTGCCTTGGCGCATCATAGAGATGATCAAGCAGAGACTGTGCTCTCGCGGTTTTTTCGCGGTGCAGCCTTCAATGGTTTGGCTGGTATTAAAAGCATTTCTGGGTCTATCATTCATCCATTTTTATTGTTTTCACGTGCCGAGCTTGAAGATTATTTACAAGCTAAGGGTTGTACATGGCGTGAGGATTTGAGCAATGCTGAGAGTGATTATACACGTAATAAGATCAGAAACAGTATGTTGCCGATGATTGAAAGAGAGTATAATTCTAACTTCAAAGAAAAGCTAAATGAGTATTCGATAATCTTTTGTGAGGCAGATAAATATTTTCAAAGCGAGGCAATAAAACTTTATAAAAGGGCTGCTCTATTAGAGAGTGAGGTTGAGATTTACCTGGAGCTTGATAAGTTTTTACCAATCAATCCTATCTTGCAATTTTATGTATTAAAAATAGCATGGGAAAAACTGAGCCACTCATCAAAAGACTTTTACTATTACCATTTCAAGGAGGTGCAAAACTTGCTTGATTTGGACGGTGGCAAAGAATTAAGCCTACCAGCAAATATTATTTTGCAAAAAGACTATTATTCTATTAGATTATATAATAAGCTTACTTTTTCTGATAAAGTCGAGTATGACTCACGCGAGATAAGTAGCTTAAGAACGGTTTTTGTCTTCAATGACAAGCGCATACAAATGCAAAAGGTGAAGACAATATCTGAGAATGATCTTAAAAAAGATAATAATTGTGTTGTGATGGATTTTGACAAGGTGCAATTTCCGCTAACTCTTCGTTATAGACAGGCAGGAGACCGCTTTATCCCTTTTGGCATGACGGGCTTTAAAAAGCTAAAAGACTTTTTTATTGATGAGAAAGTTGAGAAATTTCAAAGAGATAAGGTCGTTATTTTTTGTGATGCAGAAAAGATTATTTGGGTGGCAGAGCATAGAATTGATCAGCGGGTGGCTGTTGATAGCGAGACAAAGTGGCATCTTGTGCTCACCATCGATAATCTAAAAGAAAACAAACTAACCATAGCAAGAAAAAGAACAAAAAAAGGATAAATAAATGAGTGAAATGAACCAAGACCTTTCAGCAATTTTATTCGATGAGAATACGATCAGAAATAGGATTTTTGACATCGGTGCTCAGTTATCAATTGAGTATAAAGATAAATGTCCAGTTTTGATCTGTATTTTAAAAGGGGCATCATTGTTTTTGTGCGATTTAATGCGTGCAATGACAATCCCATTGGAGATAGACTTTATGTCTATTTCAAGTTACGGCTCAGGGACAAAATCGACAGGCGTCGTACAGATTAGAAAAGATATAGATACAGATATTCATGGGCGACACGTGATTATTGTAGAAGATATCGTCGATAGTGGTTTATCTTTGAATTATATTATAGATTATCTGAAAAACCACAACCCCGCATCAATAAAGACTTGCGTTTTATTAAATAAGCCAGAAGCTCACAAAATCGATGTTCAAGTCGATTATGTAGGTTTTGATGTTGGCAATGAATTTGCCATTGGATATGGGCTTGATTATGCAGAGAAATATAGAAATCTACCATTTATTGGAATATTAAAAGAAGAGGTGTATTCATGACAAATGATAATAATAAAAAACAAATAAAAAAACAGGTGCCTGGCAAAAGACCACCACAGACAATATTCTTCTGGATTGTAATGATCCTACTGGCAATCGTTATCTATCAAATGATGAACGGAGGTAAAACAACTGTAAAAGATAAATCTTACAGTGATTTTTTATCAATGGTTGATAGAAATGAGATTAAATCAGTGCGCATTGATAGACAAAACCTGTTTTTTAAAGATACTTCAAACAATGATTATACGACCTATATGCCCTTTGAAGACCCCTCTATCGTAGAAAAACTACATAGTTCAAATGTATTGATCGAGTCGCAAAAGCCTTCACGTTTTTGGGCTTATATAATCTCGTGGTTGCCCTTTATTTTGTTAATCGGCATATGGATATTCTTGATGCGCTCCATGCAAGGCGGAGGCAATAAAGCCTTTCAGTTTGGTAAAAGCAAGGCAAAACTCTTTATGCATGGTAAAACAAAGATTACCTTTAATGACGTGGCTGGTGTAGATGAAGCAAAAGAAGAACTGTGCGAGATCGTGGAGTACTTGAAGTCGCCAAAGAAGTTTCAAAAGCTTGGCGGTAGAATACCACGCGGTGTATTACTCTTAGGAAGACCAGGAACGGGTAAAACGCTCTTGGCGAAAGCTGTGGCAGGCGAGGCAAAGGTGCCATTCTTTAGTATTAGTGGTTCAGACTTTGTGGAGATGTTTGTGGGTGTTGGTGCATCAAGAGTGCGAGACCTCTTTGAGCAGGCAAAACGTAATGCCCCCTGTATCGCCTTTATTGATGAGATAGATGCTGTTGGACGCTCACGTGGTGCGGGTTTGGGCGGCGGACATGATGAAAGGGAACAGACCTTGAATCAATTACTCGTGGAGATGGACGGCTTTGAACAAAATGACTCTGTGATTATTATCGCAGCAACCAATAGACCAGATGTCTTGGATCCCGCATTATTGAGACCAGGTCGTTTTGATCGCCAAGTTGTGGTTGATTTACCCGATATTAAAGGGAGAAATGATATACTTAAGGTTCATACCAAAAACTTACCGATTGCCGATAATGTCAATTTGATGGTCATTGCACGCAGTACGCCAGGCTTTAGTGGTGCAGATTTGGCAAACTTGGCTAATGAAGCTGCTTTGGGCGCTGCACGCAAGAATAAGAAGAAAATTGATATGTCTGATTTTGATGAGGCACGCGATAAGGTTACACTCGGTAAAGAGCGTAAGAATCGTATTATTGAAGATGATGAAAAGAAAAGCACAGCCTATCATGAGATTGGTCACGTATTGTGTTCTATTTTTCAAGATAAAACAGAACCTGTACACAAGGTGACTATTATACCGCGCGGCTTTACTGGCGGGGCAACTCATTATCTGATGACTGATAAGTCCAGTTATTCTCGCTCATATTTAGAACAAATTCTGGTAAATTTGATGGGCGGACGCGTTGCAGAAGAAATTGTGTTTAATGAGCTGACAACGGGTGCAGGCAATGATATACAGCGCGCTACTGAGTTGGCGAAGAAAATGGTCTGTAATTGGGGCATGAGTAAAGAAATAGGTCCTATGACAGTTGGCAGAGAAGATAAGCAGGTATTTCTTGGGCGTGATATGACGCAGCAAGACTTTTTCAGTGAAGATACGGCAAGATTGGTGGATAATGAAATCCGTAATCTGATACATACCTCTCACCAAACAGCCACAGATATTATTGCCTCCCATAAAGAGCTGATGGATATCTTATCAAGTGAATTGCTTGAAAAAGAGACATTGACTGTAGATGAAATATTCTCAATAGTCTTGGCTAATATCAATGAAGATGAAAAAGAATTAATCAATAAAAAGTATGACAAAGCGATGGAAATGAAAATAGACTTGAGCCCAAAAACAGATGAGCCTGAAGTAGCACCCGAGCAAGAATATGAAGAAGAGCCTGATGAAGAGCTTGATGATGATGAAGATCCAGAATTAAACCCAGACTATTTTGACCCTGACGATGATGAAGAAAACAGTGATGATTAAGAGGTCAAAATGGAAAGTATAACATTGCATGGAACAACAATTATCGCTGTGAGAAGAGACGGGAAAGCTGCTATCGGTGGTGATGGGCAAGTAACTCTCGGAGACACTATTTTTAAAGCAAAATCACAAAAAGTGAGAACGCTTTACAATGATAAAGTCTTGGCAGGTTTTGCAGGCGCTACAGCTGATGCATTTACGCTTTTTGAGAAGTTTGAAGGTAAATTGAAAGAGTATAAAGGCAATTTGAAGCGTTCAGCAGTTGAATTGGCAAAGGATTGGCGTTCAGACAAGATACTCAGACGGCTCGAAGCCATGATTATTGCTGCAGATCTTGAGAACCTCTTTATCATCACAGGTAATGGCGATGTCATTGAGCCAGATGATGATATTGCTTGCATAGGCTCTGGAGGCAATTATGCACTCTCAGCGGCACGCGCACTGATGACATATACTGATCTTTCTGCAAAAGAGATAGTTGAATCATCTTTGCATATTGCATCTGATATCTGCGTTTATACCAATAAAAATATAACTGTGATAGAAATGTGATTGATTTTTAACTTGTTAAGGAGTAAGAATGGATTTAGCTTTTAGAAAAAATGCTGAAAAGAAAATGGGAGATTTAACCCCTCGAAAAATAGTCGATGTTTTAAATAATTATATAATTGGACAGGATAAAGCGAAAAAGGCAGTGGCGACAGCCTTGCGCAACCGTTGGAGACGGCAAAAAGTATCGAAAGACATGCAAAATGAGATCATTCCGAATAATATCATTATGATCGGACCTACAGGGGTAGGCAAGACAGAAATTGCCAGACGCCTCTCCAATCTTGCCAATGCGCCTTTTATCAAAGTCGAAGCCTCAAAGTTTACTGAAGTCGGCTATGTTGGGCGCGATGTAGAATCTATGGTGCGCGAATTGATGGACTTTTCTTATAATGAGGTTCGTTTTGAAATGGAGTCTCATTATCAGGATAAAGCTGAAGAAATCGCCATTAATCAAGTAGTTGATTTGATGCTAAATGAGAAGGATGAATCACTTTTTATAGACGAAGATGATGAAAAAGTAGCATCAAAAATTGAGTATGCAAAAGTACAAAGAGAAGCATTAAAAAAGCAGATCTTGAGCGGGCATTTAAACGATGAAAGCGTGATAGTTAATACCACTGAAAGTATGGTGCCACAGATAGAAATATTCTCAAGTATTGGCTTAGAAAACTTTGATTTTAACTTTTCAGATATGATGTCAAACATTGTACCTCCCAATAAAAAAGAAAAGACAAAGAGGATGAAAGTCTCTGAAGCGATCACTTACTTTACACAAAAAGAAGCAAGTAAGATGGTCAGCCGCGAAAGAGTCGCTGAAGAAGCCAAGTATCGAGTTGAAAACCATGGCATTATCTTTATTGATGAAATTGATAAGATTGCCTCTGTAGAAAAGAAAACGACAACAGATGTCTCACGCTCTGGCGTGCAGAGAGACCTTTTGCCAATAATCGAAGGGTCAAATGTGCCGACAAAATATGGCATGATCAGCACAAATCATATACTCTTTATTGCTGCAGGAGCATTTCATATGTCAAAGCCTTCGGACTTGATACCAGAATTACAAGGGCGCTTCCCTATTCGCGTTGAGTTGGATAGCTTGACCCAAGAAGACTTTGAGAAGATCTTAACCATACCCAAAAATGCGCTGCTCAAACAGTACACTGAGCTGTTTAAATCAGAAAAAGTTAAGCTGAGCTTTGAGGAAGAAGCTATCAGTGCTATTGCAGAGTACACCGCAAGAGCAAATGCGAAAATGGAAGATATCGGGGCAAGGAGATTGCAGACCATTCTCAATGCTATTTTGGAAGATTATTTGTTTGAAATGCCAAAGAAAAGCATCACAGAAGTAGTAGTTGATAAAGCATTAGTAGAAGAAAAAGTGAAGCCATTAATAGAAGATGAAGATTTATCTAAATATATCTTATAAATAGCTTTGCTATATAGCAAATAGATGAACTCTGAAGAAAACATTTTTACAGTCACTGAAATTAATAGGCATTTGAAGAATGTTCTGGAGAATATGGTCGGCAATCTGCTGATAGAGGGTGAGATAGCGAATTTTACCCACCATAGTTCAGGGCATAAGTATTTTAGTTTAAAAGACGAGTATTCAACAATCAAGTGCGTATTTTTCAAAACATATAATCATTATATTAAGTTTTCGCCCAAGAATGGCGATAAGGTCGTCTGTGGCGGAAAAGTGTCTGTCTATGAGCCACAAGGTACATATCAGATCCAAGTGTTGAATATGTATCAATCGGGGACTGGTGAGCTACAAAAGCAGTTTGAGGCATTGAAAAAGAAGCTTTTCGATGAGGGCTTATTTGCTGAAGAACATAAAAAATCAATACCCGCTATACCCCAAACAATTGGTATTATCACCTCGGAGTCTGGTGCTGCCCTGCAAGACGTGCTGAATGTGATTTCAAGACGTTATCCAATCAGGATTTTACTCTATCCAGCAATAGTGCAAGGCGATAAAGCAGCGCAAGAAATAATCAAGGGGCTACAATATTTTAATGAAAAGAATAATGTGGATGTGATCTTGATTACACGTGGCGGTGGCTCGCAAGAAGACCTTTTTTGCTTTAATGATGAGCTGCTTGCACGCGAGATCTTTAAATCGAAAATACCGACTGTATCTGCTGTGGGGCATGAGATTGACTTTACAATTTCTGACTTCGTTGCCGATCTAAGAGCGCCTACACCTTCTGCTGCTGCAGAGATTTTGGTACCTGATAGACAAGAGCTGTTGGAAAACTTGAAACAAAAAGAAAGACAAATCAAAAAACTCTGTCTCTATGCGATTAGTCAGCAAAAGAATACCTTGCATGGTCAAAATAATAAGATGCAACAGTTCCACCCCATCAAGAAGATTTATGTATTGCAACAAAAGCTTGATCAGCATTCGCTTGTTTTGATGAGAATACCAAATGCTATTCAGAAGAAATCAGTGCAGCTACACCAATTACAAACGCGCTTGATGACCTTTGAACCACGCAATATCATCATGCGACATAAGCAAAAGATACTTGAGGCTCAAAGTAGTCTTTTTGCATTTAAAGAGAAGTTTGCTTTAATAAAAAACAGCCTGATTCTTCGCAATAATAAGCTCCAGCAAATGCTGCAGGCTTTTTATCAATTCAATATGAGCAAACAAAGACAGAAGATTGACCAGCAGAATAGTCAAATAAATTTATTACTTAATGCGAGAATGAACTCTCTTAGGTTGAAATTACAAAAAAAGGAAAGTGTCCTCAATGAATATGCACCCAAAAGGGCATTAGAAAAGGGATATGCCTTAATTTTTAAAGAAAAAGAGTTTGTAAATTCAGTAAAGCAATTAAAAGAAAGAGATAAAATTGATATTAATCTGAAGGATGGTTTGTGTAAATGTTCTATAGACAAAATAGAAGAATATTAGTCATTTTATTGTTGATGATTTTTAGTGCTTTAGGAGCCCTTGAATTGAGGTCTATTTGGGTGACGCCATGGGACTTAACATCTCCAAATAAAATAGATCAGCTAATACAAGATTGTGTGAATAATAATATCAATGAAATTTTGGCAGAGGTGAGATATAGGGGCGATGCGCTTTACCAGCCGAATAGAGTCTCTAATGCTTATAATAATCCCGAAACAGCCTCCTATATTCTGGACGATAAGGGCTTTGACCCTCTCCTATATTTGATTCAAAAAGCAAAGGCAAATTCAATCAAAGTGCAAGGCTGGGTGGTGGTGTTTGCTATAACACCAGGAAGTTCGCAAAGGCTTAGCAGTAATCATCTATACTTCACCAAGCCAGACTGGATCACGTATTCAGCTGATGGGGTCAAAATGGCAACTACCGATTTGGAGGGTGCTTATATTGATCCGTTTTTTGCTGAGGCAAGAGAGTATTTGGCTAATGTTTTTGCTGATTTAGTGCAGAACTATGATCTTGACGGGCTGCATTTAGATTATATTAGATACCCAAATCACCGTTGGGGCTTTCATCCAAACTCACTTAAAGCATATGAAGAAAACCTGAATAATGATAGAAGCCTGACTTGGGAAATGTGGAAAGAACAACAAGTTACCGCAACAGTGAAACTGATTTCTGAGCGTATCAAAGCTGTTAAGCCCCATATTGAATTGAGCGCAGCCGTCAAGCCCGACCCTTTATCAGCAACCAAGTATTATGGGCAAAACTGGCAAGACTGGCTTGATAAAAAGTACATTGATACAGTATATTTGATGGCTTATCAGACAAAAGATCAAAGCTTTGTCAAGCTTTTGGAACAAATCCCAGAAGATAAGCACAATCAAATTGTCGTTGGGCTCAGGGCATGGAGCGATTCGAACCCCTATCCTGCATATTTATTGCGGAATAAGACTGTTTTTGTTATTCAAAATGACTATAAAGGCGTGTCTTTTTTTTCCTATGAAGGCATTCGTTCGCAGTCTTATTTTACTACAATCAAGCCCTTAATTCAGCTGTTTAAAAATAATTATGCAGCCCAAGAACACACATCTCTATATAATATTTGTGGCAAGGTTAAAGGGTTAAATGGCAAGGCAATTCAGGGAGCGAAAGTCATACATCATTCAAGCCAACAGGTGAGCTATACAGATAATGAGGGTATTTTTACAATTTACCGTGTAAATAAGGGCGAAACAGATATCAAAGTTGAGTATAAGAACCAGAAAAGTGAGTTCAAAGCGAAGCTCTTTAAGGATGAGTCTTTTAATTATAATAATATTTTCGTGCTTGATATATTCCCTGAAGAGTCTCTATCATTGCCGATTAAATGCGTTTATGATAATAAAAACATCTATCTTTTTTGGTCAAATAATGAAGCGCGGAGCTTTGCCCTATATAGAAAAAAAATAGCATCACCAAATGATATTATCGATACTGATTTTCAGTTTGTGAGCTTTGTTTCAAGTAAGTACTATAGCAATGCAGCGGACGATAATCGCAATATTTTTTACTACATTTATATAGATAAAACGGCGGAGCCATTTGCCCATTATGAGTATCGTTTGATAGACAATGAATTGATTGTGCAGGGCTATGTCAGAGGCGAGCTCGACTTTACACCGCAGCCTTTGGAATTTAGTTTTTCAAAAGAAAATGACACATTCTTGATAAATATGATCTCAGAGGAGAATTATATCGTCAATTGGTCAATCTTAGATATGCAGGGAAAGCCGTTGTATTATGGCATTAATCAAGCAAATGCAGATGTCGTAAAGTGGAATAGCCAATCGTCTGAGGGAGATAAGATATTAGGTAGCCTTTTTATTTTTGAGTATCAAGTAAAGCCAGCTAATCCGAATAGTGTTTTACCAAACAATAATAAGTATTACCGACAGTATATATATTAGAGGAGTTTAAAATGCGTATAGATCTATTAATGAATAAGTTGTGCTTGGTGAAAACACGCAGTATTGCAAAAAAAGCTTGTGATAATAATGCTGTTCGAGTCAATGGTAAAATAGCTAAAGCAAGCTTGGAAATCAAACCAAATGACCTCATAGAATATGACTTATTTGGCTATAAGACAGAGATTAGCATCACAAAATTACCCGAAGGAAATGTATCAAAAAAAGATGCCCCAGAATATTATGAGATTTTAAAAAGAGAAATGGTAATCGCATAATATTAAATAATGTAGGAGCGAGCTGTGCTCGTCAGTAAGAAATAATGTAGGGGCGAGCTGTGCTCGTCAGTAAGAAATAATGTAGGGGCGAGCTGCGCTCGTCCGGATTTACGACGCAGTCGCCCGTCTCACTTCGCTGCACAACTAAGGATAGTTGTGGGTACGTTTAAAAAATCTGCCGATTTTTTAAACGGTACCCGCAGCGAAGCATAAGCTCCCTCCAATTTCTCTTCGTGAAATTGAAGATTGACTCTATTTACTTGTTCGTAGTTGTCCATCGCACATATACAAATAAGGCTATTTGTATTTACAAAGCCAGATTATCGTGAATGATAGATTTCTTTTTGGTTTGTTCGTAGTTGTCCATCGCACATATACAAATAAGGCTATTTGTATTTACAAAGCCAGATTATCGTGAATGATAGATTATTTAAAAGGAACCTGCTTCCTTATATATTTCTTTCACCAGAAAGAAATACCTTAAGTAAAATTCACGTGCAGCTAATTGTAGGTACAATTAGCCTTAATTGTACACTTTCGCGTACCAACTTGTTGAGACTAAAAACCTATAATCTGAACACTTTCGCGTACCAACTTGTTGAGACTAAAACCGTCAGCGACGAAGTCGCCCATCTCTCTTCGCTGCACAACTAAGGATAGTTGTGGTTACGTTAAAAAAAACACGATTTTTTTAAACATAACCAGCAGCGAAGCAATGTATGCGACTGCGTCAGACGACTGACGAGCAAAGCTCGCCCCTACATTATTTTTCCGGGGGCTGACGAGCAAAGCTCGCCCCTACATTAGGGTGCAAACTGAATGATAGATGCCACAATTAAAACTGGGCGAGCAAAGCTCGCCCGTAAATTAGGGTGTAGCGAGGATCAAATCAGTTCTTAGTTCTAATCCTCGCCTTCGCTTTATATAGTTATAAACTTAAACTGATTTTGTTTATGAGACTTGTCATAGTTGCCTTCAAAGTAAGCATTGACACCATTCTTTAGAGTTTCTTTAAAGTTAGTCTTATCAGAATCTGACACAAAGCTCAAATCACGTGCAACAACACGTACCAAGCTTGGCTCTTCCTTCGTGATGATTTCAATAATTTTATCAGCAAGCTCTGCCCTTATATCTTCATCAAGACATACAATCAATGCACCAGAGCCAATGCTATAAATATTAGTTCCATTAAAATCATATGTTTCGATTGAATAGCTGAGATCAAGCCCGTATGTAAGCATTATCTCATACACAACATCTAATTCACTTCTACCTTCAACAAAATTATCTACCTCAATCCCCAACTTCTCTGATAGTATTGCATTTTGTGTCTCAATATCTTCTTTATAAAAATCATCGCCTACATCAACTGACCATTTCTTCAAATTAGAGTCATCAAGCTTAAATACCTTAAAGCCTATATCAAGATCTTGCGCTAATAGTCCTGTTTCCTCTTTAATCTTCTCTCCAGCACGACGAATACGCTCTTTGCCTATCTCGCAAATATTCTTATAGCCAGCCTTATAGGCTTCAGACTTTTCATCTGTAGGCTCTGGGAGCTGAACCATAATAAACTTACGATTGCCACCGTCTTCAGCATTAAGTTGCATTACAGCGTGAGCGGTGGTAGACGAGCCAGAGAAGAAGTCAAGGATTAGTGAATCTTTTGATGCTGCCATTATTAAAAAAGCTGTTATTAAGTTTACAGGTTTAGAAAAGTCAAATACTCCTCTTTCAACCTCAAAAAGTTTCTTGATTTCTTCCGTACCCTTAGCATTTATGAATTCATCTTTAAATATTGAGATAAATTGCTTTTCTCGTGGTGAATCATTTCTCAATTTTTCATAAATAATGTATGAACCATTCTCTCGTTTTTCGAAAATGACATCTTTATTCTCAATAATCTCAGTCATTTTTTGTTTGCCTAATCTCCAGCGTCCTTCAGAACCATCATTACGAATAGGGTATATGTCTTCTCCATTTGGCCCCTTTACAGGAAAGTACATACCAGGTGCATCTTCCCTACGAGAGCCAGCTCCCCATTTATTTAGTTCGCGCCCTTTTGCATATTTACCCTTTTCATCTTCAAGATTTAACTCGAGTCCAGCCATTTCGATACCAGAAAACTCTATATTATCAATTTGTTTGGCAAATATTAACACAAAGTCATGCACATTTCTTATGTTCTTTGAAACAGAACCCCCTTTTATAGCCTCTCTTGTTATTTGAGCTACAAAATTATCCTCGCCAAACACCTCATTGCAAATCTTTTTAAGATTATCAACCTCATTATCATCAATACTGATAAAAATAACTCCATCATCTGTGAGTAAATCCTTTGTCAGCATTAACCTTGGATACATCATATTTAGCCAATTTGTATGCCTGCCACCTTCACTTTCTGTATCAGAGCTAAGAATATTGCCTTCTTCATCAACTTGTCCCGTAATCCTTTTGTACTCTTTTATCGGGTCGCTCCATTTATCAGAATAGACAAAATCTTTATCTTTATTGTAGGGCGGGTCTATATAAATCATCTTTATTTTATTTTCATAACTCTTTTGTAGTAGCTTTAAGACCTCCAGATTATCACCCTCAATATAGAGGTTTTGCGTCGTATTCCAGTCTTTACTCTCTTCTTTGCACGGTCTTAGTGTACCAGTGGATTGTGCTTGGGATTTTTTATATGCATCTTTTTTACCATACCAAGTAAAGCGATAGCTTTCGTCATCTTTTTCAATATAATCACCAAGAACTGCTCTCAATTTATCAAAATCAATATTATTCTCTGTTACTATCTCAGGGAACAGCTGCTTTAGCTTTAAAACGTTTTCTTTTACAATATCAAGGCTTTGTCCATTTAAATGTATTTCTTGCATTTTTTCTTTCCTCCATGCTATTTGTTTTTACTCAGTTCTGTTTTTCGTATATCGTGTAACTTCGCTCTTAAAGTCTTCTATATCTTTAGCAATGATATACCCTGCGCCTTCTACATCATCAAACCTCTTTTTACCATATTGAACTTTTAATCCCTCTGTTCCTCTGAGTTCGCTAATCTTTGTTGTTCCTTTATTCTCTACCACAAAATATAATTTCATTTTATTGTCTTTATTAAAAACGACTGCCCAGTCTGGTGTATATTCCCCAACAGGAGTCGGAACGACAAACTTTTTAGTTGGTAATTTTGTATATACAACAACGCTCGGATTACCTTGTAAAGCCTCAGCAAAACGCTTTTCTACATCTGAATCACATCTATTGTACTCATACACACTTTTATCACTTTTTACCAACTCTGTCAGCAATTCTCCTGTGAGCTCTTCATCTGGAAACACCTCTTGTAGATAATATTCTTGACCTTCAATTTTTGTATATTTAACTCCATCAAGCACAAAACCAACAAGAACCTCGTTTATCATTTTTGAGACATTAGTCATATATTGTTGTGGGTTTATACAAAACTTATTGAGAGTATGGCTTGCCGACAAGATCTCCATAATAGTCTTTCTTGTCAAATTAGTTGTACGCTGCAGATTCATTAAGATGTCTGGCAAATACCTGATTCTACTGTCAACTTCCTCTACCTCATCATACACTGTCAGTGCTTCTTTTATACCAGTTGTGTTTATTTCTAATGATTTCTTTTTATATTCAATCTTAATCCCATCTACATTGAGTTCTTTGCGCAACTTCTCAGCACATTCCCTAATTAAAGTGTCAGAATCATATTCTACCGAGTATTTTGTTTTGTGTTTTATTCTGTTCCACAATTCAAGGAAATACGGATTATCTGCAATGACCCTCTTATTCTGTCTATAAGCTACTACATTTTCTTTATTCTTAATATTGAGACTACCAGATGAATCTTTTAAGAAACTCAGAATTTCATATTCATATTTTTTAAACTTTTGAGGTATTTCAACTGTTTTATTGATTAAGTCCTTCTTTAGGTCTTCTGTGATATTACCATTATAATCAATGTATCCTTGATCTTTAAGGTAGAAATATAACTCTTTCGATTCTTCAATACTCATATGCTCTTTATTATTTATGTTATTAATTAATTTAATCGCTGCAAAAGATGTTTCCTCTATGCTACCAAACTTAAAGCCTCCATCTTTTTCTAATTCCGTCTGTAATTGTCTTGCAAAGTCATCATAGGTTTGATTTGCCATGACAGTTAAAGTATTAACATCAAACCCATACACTCGTTTTCCATCTTGCCCAACACAAATCCTCAGCCCACGACCAATCTCTTGGCGCTTTTTATCTTTGCTTTTTGTACTTTCGTTTAAGGTGCATATTTGGAATACATTAGGATTATCCCATCCCTCACGAAGCGCAGAGTGGGAAAATATAAATCTTATTGGGTTGTCGAAACTCAGCAAATACTCTTTATCGCTCATAATTGATTTATAAGCCCTAATATCATCTGCAGACTCCCCTCCAGTATCTTTATATCTTTTTTTATTATCCTCTGCAAAATATGCTTGGTGGACTCTATTTACAGGCTCTTTTATACCCACTATCTCTGTATCATTAGCATAATCTTTAGCTATTTTTAGATATTCTTCTTCAAACCAAGTGAAAAACTTCCCATCTATCTGTGTGTCTCCAGCCCAACTACGGTAGTTTGCCACTTTATCAATAAAGAAAAGGCTAAGTACTTTGATGCCCTTTGGATTTAATCTCTTTTCTTTTTCAAAATGTTCCTTAATAGTCTTTTGAATCTGTGTCCTCTTTAATAAATCATCGCTAAAGTTATTAATGACACTGCCTGCATAAATCGGATTTCCATTAATCTTAATCATTTGAGGCTGAATTGTCATAGAATTTATGCGCATATTTGCATAAACCTCTCTCTCTCCTGATAAATAATATAAATCATTAAGGGGTTTGGCAGTTACTATTTTTCTTCGTACTTCTGCTGAATTTTGGTCTCTTACATCTAATTCTATTCTTGCTGTCATTGTGTTCTTCACAGACTTCACCTCAACTAATTTAACATATGCGAAATTATGATCATTCTTAGGAATGACACTTGCAACCTCAATCTGTTTTACAAGCTTCATGATATAAGCATCAACCGCTGTTAAACGGTACACTTTATGAACATCTCTGTTCTCTTTATGAGTTGCCGAATATTGTAAAGTGAATAGAGGGTTTAATTCACTAATATATTTTTTTCTTTGTTGGCTTTCAGATGTAGTCTGCGGCTCATCTATTATAACGATTGGATTTGTACCTCTGATGAGATCAATAGGCTTACGTACGCGGGTCTGCTCACGATGTTTCTCACTTGTTGAATGAAGAACTTTATTGTCACTATCAAGAGATTGAATAGTCATCACCATAATCTCAATTTTGTTACTTCGTGCAAATGCCATTAATTGATATAGCCTACCAGAAGAATATTGAAAATCATGATAAGACTCACCATCAAAATGATACTCGAAATGCTCTTTAAGAGACCTTAAAGATGATATAACACCCTCTCTAATCGCCACACTTGGAACTAAAATTATATACTTCTTAAATCCATATTGTCTGTGAAGCTCCATAATAGTTTTGATATACACATAGGTCTTGCCTGTTCCCGTTTCCATCTCTACGGCAAAGTTGAGATTGTTTTTCCTAAGCTCACCTGGAAATTCTTTTAATTTATTTCGTTTTTGTACATTCCTCAAATTATTCAAGACTTCATCATCACTAATAATAAGCCTATTGGCAACGCCAGTTTCATTTTTCTCTGTACCACCCACAGCAAGCATCTGAGTAGGGTATTTCTTTGGGTCATATATAGTAAAAGTGTAGGGCGTATTTTCTTGTCCTTTAAATAAATCTACAACTGCGCTTATCGCATCATTTTGATAATCCAAATCAGGGTTAAAATCAAACTTCATCTTTCTACTCCCCCTTATATAGTTATAAACTTAAACTGATTTTGTTTATTAGACTTGTCATGGTTACCTTCAAAGTAAGCATTGACACCATTCTTTAGAGTTTCTTTAAAGTTCGTCTTGGCAGAATCTGACACAAAACTCAAATCACGCGCGACAACGCGAACCAAGCTTGGCTCTTCCTTCGTGATGATTTCAATGATTTTATCAGCAAGCTCTGCCCTTATATCTTCATCAAGGCATACAATCAATGCGCCAGAACCAATGCTGTAAATATTTGTTCCATTAATGTCATATGTTTCGATTGGATAGCTGAGGTCAAGCCCGTATGTAAGCATTATCTCATAAACAACGTCTAATTCACTTCTACCTTCAACAAAATTATCTACCTCGATCCCCAACTTCTCTGATAGTATTGCATTTTGTGTCTCAATATCTTCTTTATAAAAATCATCGCCTACATCAACTGACCATTTCTTCAAATTAGAGTCATCAAGTTTAAAAACCTTAAAGCCAATGTCTAAGTCACCTGGATTTATTGGAGCTTCTTCATCATCGAGTATTGTTTGCTGCCTATTCTGATATTCATCATATTTCTTTTGCAACTCTGCTTTGATGCCCTCCCCAGCACGACGGATACGCTCTTTGCCTATTTCCGTTAAAAAATGGGGCTTATTTATTGAATCAAGAAACTCTATCGAGTTCCTTATAGTTTTTTTTGTTTCCGAATCTGCATCTCCCAAAAGCATGTCCAAACTTTCGGGTAATTGTACCATTATATGTCTTATATTAACTTTGTCTTCTACGTTTAGAGCTATTACTGAATGGGCTGTTGTAGATGATCCACTAAAGAAGTCAAGTACAATATCTCCACATTTTACATTTGCTATTTGTATTAGTCCCTTTATTAATTCTATTGGTTTTGGATTGCTAAACACATTTTTAACACCGAATAATTTAGTCAAGCAGTCATTAGCACCTTGGTTGTGTCCGAATAATTCATGAGACCACCAATTCGTAGCGCATTGTCCTTCTTCTTCACGTTCAAATTTATAATATTTTTTTCGTGGCATCCCATTTCCACCCCTAGGAAATAATATTTTTCCTTTTCTCAATAATTCTTTATATGTGTTTTCTTCTCCCATCCACTCTTCATCAAGAACCTTACCTGAAGGTGTAACTATAGTATATCTGCATCCTGATTGGTCTGATCCAACTTTCCATGGCTTACTTGCCCAATCGCCTAAGGGGTCATTATCAGGATTTGAAAATTCCCCAGTTAAGTCTATTTTTCCAACCCCATCTTTTTTTAATTCAATGCTATCTTTTGCATAAACTAAAATGTGTTCGGCAACTAAGCCAATCATTTTAGTTTTGTCATTAGGTTGGTTGTGCCTTCTCCTCCAGTGTATATGCCCTTCAAAGTTTTCTTCCCCAAATATCTCATTACAAATCTTCTTTAGATTTCCAACCTCATCATCATCAATAGAAATAAAAATAACACCATCATCTGTGAGCAAATTTCTTGCCAGCCTCAATCTTGGGTAGATCATATTCAACCAATTTGTATGCCTCCCTCCTTCGCTTTCTGCATCAGAGCTAAGAATATTGCCTTCATCATCCACTTGCCCTGTAATCCTTTTATACTCTTTTATCGGATCGCTCCATTTATCAGAATAGACAAAGTCTTTATCTTTATTATAAGGGGGATCAATATAAATCATCTTGATTTTATTATTATAACTCTTTTGTAGCAGCTTTAAGACCTCCAGATTATCGCCCTCAATATAGAGGTTTTGTGTAGTTTCCCAGTCTTTACTCTCTTCTTTGCATGGTCTTAATGTTCCAATAGAGGGTATTTGAGATTTCCTAAACGCTTCTCTTTTACCAAACCATGTAAAACGATAACTTTCGTCATCTTTTTCGACATAATCGCCAAGTACAGCCCTCAATTTATCAAAATTAATGTTATCCTCTGTTACTATCTCAGGGAACAACTGCTTTAGCTTTAAAATATTTTCTTTTACAATGTCAAGACTTTGCCCATTTAATTTTACCTCTTCCATTGCGCATCTCCTCCAATTAATTTGCTTTTTATCTTTTCTAATTTCTTTATCTTAATATTCATCTCCACCTGATTATTAAACTGTGTTTCTTTATTTATTAAAGCCTTCACTTTCTCTATCTCTTTTTCTATCTCTTTCACTTTAGCGAGCAAGATACGTGCCTCATCGCCAGTTATATTATCATCTACTTTTTTCAAGGTAGAGAGATTATGTATGCATATTTTATCGACAAGGTCGGTGTAGAGGGTAAAGAAATTGGTCATTTTCATCTTCATAAAGTCGAGCTTTGCCAAAAGGGCACCATCGTTCTTTTGCCAGTCGGAGGAATACATATCTTCAAATGTATTTTTACTATAATCTCTCTGGCTTGATCGAAAGTGTGCAACAAAGAATCTCATCTTATCATTATGTCTATAGATTAGGAGTAGTGGATAAGGGATGCGGTACGTGATTATTTCGGCGATTCTCTCTAACTTATAATCTTTTTTCAATGCCACTTCAATAACGTGTATTTCCTCATATTCGCGCACATCATCTTTATATGGTTTGATATTAATATTGCCATGACTGAGCACATAGACCCATCTTATCTTCTCGATCGCACTGGTAAATAGCCGCCTATCTGAAGGTTTAAAGATCTTGGTTTCATAAAACCCTTTTTTTGGAATATTCTTACCATGGAAGCAGTTTTGCGGGATATTTAAAAATGCATAGTCTCTCATTATTCTTATTCTTTGACAACTAAAAAGCTAACAAGTTCAAAGTCTTTCAAGCCTTCAATCTCTTTTGGGCTCAGGTATGTGCCTCCCTTGCGGAAGAGGCTGGCAATGCCAATTTCTTCAATATTCTTATAACCATACTTATATGCAATAAATTTTTCTTTACCATATTCCGACAAAATGTTTTCTTCAAAATCAGGTATCTTATTAGAATGATACTTTTCTAAAAACCATTTTCTGTGATTATGCAAATACTCAGTAAGATCTTTATCATTAAGATTTTTAGGCACTCTAATTAACTCTTCGAAAGAGGAATTAAAGTATTTGTATTCTTTATTTAATTCTTCTTCTATCATCGAACAGTATTTTTCTTCAATCTCTATCCCTATATAATTTCGATTTGTTTTTTTAGCTACAACTAAAGAAGATCCACTTCCTGCAAAAGGATCAAGTACTATTTCACCTTCATTACTTGAGCTTAAAATCATTCTCTCATATAGCGCATGTGGTTTTTGTGTAGGATGTTTTGATCTATCCTTTTCACTATAGTGAACATGAGATAGCCCCCATACGTTTCCTGGGTTAGCACCTCTCATATTATTTCTTGTTCTAAAATACTTCTGTGGAATACGTATATCGTCTAAATTAAATGTATAATTTTTACTTTTAGTGAACATCAAAATATCATCATGTCTTGATGAATAGCCCTTAGTTCTACCTTGACCTTGAGTATAATGCCACACTATCCAACTATTAAAGATCATATTTAATTTGCCTAATATGATGTATATATGCGCTATAAATTCTTTGCCACCAAATGTATAAAACGTTCCTTCTTTTTTTAATATTCTTACAGCTTCAGTTATCCAGCTTTCTGTAAATTTAATATATTCCTCATCGCTTTGTTTATCAGAATTATTGCCATAATCCTTACCGACATTATATGGAGGATCTGCTATTATTAAATCTACTGACTCATTTGGTAGATCCTTCATTATCTTGATACAATCAGAATTATAAACTTTATTTAATCCAAGCGTATTTTTGAGCATATTTTGTTTACTTGTCCTTAGAGAATAATGTCTGTATCTTTTCAATATTCTCTTCTTTCATATCTAAGCTGTGTCCATTTAATTGTGCCTTTTTCATCGTGTCTCTCTCTTTTAAAGTTTCTAACTACTCATCATCCTTATTTTTTTCTTCTATGGAATCAATAATTAGTTTAGAAAAATCCAAGGCATTTCTTTTACTAATTACAGATTTGCCAGTATCTTTTTCAATCTCTTTACGTGCATTGCCTGCAATTTGTCCACCACGCTTTGCCACTCTTTTATTCTCTTCAAAAGTTTCTGGTTCTGCAGTTTTAGATATTTCTGTTGTTGTTGCCTCAGCTAACATATTTAAAACCAATTCAAGTGTTGTCATATTATCTCTTAGGTTTTCTTTTTTTAACCCTTTATATTTTTTATATTGACGGGTTGACATGCCAGACCATGCTTTAGAAATTTCATCTGTCAACAAAGCATATTCTACTCCTTGTTTGACTCCACGGTCTTCCCATTCATCAGTAAGTTCTTTCCGTACTTGAATTGCCTGTAATCTTTGGTTAATCCATTCTTTAGTGTAGCCTTTTCTGAGGTATGTAGATAAGGCACGGTCTATTGCAAGTTCAGGATCAATTGTTTCATCTATTCTTTCTTTACCTACCTGAGCAAGCCACATCTTGAAAGGTTCTGCTTTTGGTGAAGGTATTGATTGTATAATACGCAAAAGTTCAGCTTCATTAGCTACATCGGTGAGCCTGCTCTTTCCATCTCTTGCAGTCATTTTCAACCGTACGATTTTATCGTACAGTTGATTTCCTTCATCTTTTAATTTGTTTTTTAAATCGCTCCAGTATCTCCTTGGCTCTCTACTATCAGTTAATACTTCAATCACGTCTATGATTGAAAAGTACCACTCTTCTGTTTCATCGTTCCAAGCTGTTCGTATACGTTTATCTTCAAAAAGTTGTATTTTGTTTTTTTCTTCCATATAAATAGCCCCTAATAACTTTTATAATAACTATTGGTCTTTAGATTTGAATGCATAGTCTCTCATTGTTCTTATTCTTTGACAACTAAAAAGCTAACAAGTTCAAAGTCTTTCAAGCCTTCAATCTCTTTTGGGCTCAGATATGTGCCACCCTTGCGGAAGAGGCTGGCAATGCCAATTTCTTGTTTTTTCTCATTCATACTCTCGATAGCTGATCTGAGCAAATCAGAATAAAAGCTCATCTTTTTGCCATCTTTTGTCTCTTTATTGAATGTCTCTACAAAGTCTTGCAATACCTCATTCTTCCCTGAGCAGAGTTTTTTGTAGATATCCAGTATCTGCTTTGCTTCCAAGAAGGACAGTGACACTTTGCCTTTATCTGTGATATAGATCATAAAATAGGGGAAGAGAGGATTCTGCTCATTTTCTTGAGCTTTATCAGCTATTTGTCTCAGCGTAAAGATTACACCAGGCTCAATTTGCTCTTTGAGTGCATCGTCTATTTGTGCGATTGCATACATACCAGCAGGGGCATTAGCCAATTTCTTTTTATTCTCTTTCAGATAGTTCATCAGATCAATTTTAAAGTCATTATAAGTGAGGTCAGTAATAGATATTCCTCCAGAGATCTCCTCAAGATTCACAACTCGGCTCTGCAATGTATTAAGTTGCTTTTTACGATAGTCCAAGTCTTTCATATCTTGACCGCCTCTATCATCGATCATATTATCTTCGCCTGTGGCAGACACGGAAACCATAGTACTTCTGCCCTTTACTCTCTGCTGCAAATTGATATATTCGTCCAAGTCTTTCGTGGGCCAGAAGTTTACCAACTGTATTACCTTATTTTCTGAGCCAATACGGTCAATACGACCAAAGCGCTGGATAATTCTCACAGGGTTCCAGTGTATATCATAATTTATCACACAGTCACAATCCTGCAAGTTTTGTCCCTCAGACACACAGTCTGTAGCTATGAGAATATCAATAAAGTCTTTCTGATTCGGGTAGATTTTCTTGCATTCTTTTGATTTAGGTGAAAAGAGTGTTAGCACGGTATTTATATCAGATATTTTAATTGTACTTCTATCTTCTCTGGCTATTGGCAAAGTAGTATAATTGCCATCACTTCCCGTCACCAAAGCCATATAGATAGACTTTTCTTTGTACTCTTGATGCAAATTATTATAAAGGTAGGCGGCAGTCTCAGCAAAGGCTGTAAAGATGAGGACCTTTTTATTATTTTCATTCAGAGGATTGTTTACCTTCTCTTCAATGAGTGATCTTAGTTCAATAAGCTTGGCATCACGCTCAGGCGTAACTTTCTTTGCCTCTTCCAAAATAGCCCTCAGATTATTTTCATCATATTGAAGATCATAACGCCACTTTTGTAAATCCATATCTTGCAAGAGGACTTTTACATTATTACCAAACAACAAGCTTTCCAGCTCATCATCATCGAGATCAATCTCATTGATAAATAGCTCGGGGTTATACTCGATTTGACCTTCGTCTATCCTCTCAATAATGTCTGAAATCTTATTTACTATGCGTTCAATTGTCAATTTAAAGGAACTAATCGAGCTCTCCATTCTCTTTAAAATATTCACACGCATCAAGCCAATAATGCTGGTCTCTCTATCTCTTTGCTTAAAGATCGATTTACCATCCTCAAGTTCCAAATCGTATTTCTGCTCATATTCCTCTTCTTTACCAGGCAGTAAATATTTCAATGGAGAGTAATAACAGAGGATTAGTCTCTTGATCTGCAAGTTAATTTCACCAATACGAGGGAATTTACCTTGAATATCTATCTCAGGGTATTTATTCACGGGTGGCAGCCTCTCAGGAAAATCACCCAACTCTGCAAGATTATAGTATTTCTCTATATGCTTGCGCGAACGAGCTATGGTGAGAGTGTCCAATAACTTAAAATAATCTGCGTCCATCATATTGACAAAAGTCTCAGTCGTTTTTGCTATATCGTCTTTATCAACCCAAATATTATAGTTAGTCTGTGCATTTTTCAGCGTATTATCAATATCTTTTATCCCGACATCTGCCAAAGCCTTGCTATTATCAGCGGTAATAAAGGCAATTTGATTCTTGATATCATTCATGCGATTATTCACTGGCGTTGCAGAGAGCATCAAAACCTTGGTCTTGACACCTGACTTGATAATCTCTTTCATCATGCGTTCATAACGGGATATGCGCCCCTTAGCAGGATTATTATTTCTAAAATTATGACTCTCATCGATCACGACTAAATCGTAATTACCCCAGTTTATCGTGGCAAGATTAATATTACCAGATCTGCCACTTGTACGACTCAAATCTGTATGGTGCAAGACATCATATCTAAATTTATCATCAATGAGGATATTTCGCTTGTCATTCTGCGTGTAAATAGTCCAGTTTTCATTTAATCTCTTAGGTACCAGCAGCAGAACTCTATCATTTCTCAATTCATAATACTTGATGATTGCCAAGGCAGTGAAAGTCTTACCCAAACCCACGCTATCAGCAATGATACAACCGTTATGCTTTTCAATTTTTTCTATAGCACCAATTACACCGTCCCTTTGGAATTTGTAGAGTTTATTCCAAATAACCGTCTCTTTGATGCCTGTCTTCGACTTAACTATACTCTCTTCCGATAATTCGTCCAAATACTCATGGAAGATATTGTAAAGCGTCACAAAATAAATAAACTCAGGCGTATTCTCTTTATAAAGAACTTGCATCTGATCCAATACTTTGGCTTTTATATCCTCCAAAGCCTCTTTATCAGCCCAAATATCATCAAACATCTTCAAAGTACTCTGATTACTTGCCTCATCAAAAAAACATGGAATAATATCTGTGCGGTCTGAAGGACTGATCCCCAAACCTGATGTGGTAAAATCAACTGAGCCTGTGATCGAAACTGCTTCGCTACCATTATTAATATGAATCAGTTTGACACTCGCTTCATTGACACGCTTATAAGATCTTATCTCCGTCTTCTTTATTAACCAATCAGCAAACTCCTTAGCAATATTTGCTTGCTTCATCTCATTACGCAGTCTTATCTCATACTTATTACCAAAAATCTTCCGTTCAGCATTACTATCAATATAATATTCTCTAATTAACTCTTTTTCCTTATTAATAAAACTGGGCTCAGTAAAAATAAAACGCATACTGTCAATTTTATTTAGCTCTTTTTGCAATGCCGCAAATACATAAATTGTAAAATATGAAGATATCACTGATAGCTGAGACCCTGTGTAAATCTCTTCATGCAGCACATCAGCAACGGTCTCGCCCTTGTTATTCAACACTTTTGGTGGCTTGATCTCTGACCTCCTAAGATGTATTTTGTCAATTATCGGTCTATTAAACTTTTTGTCAACACATTTCTTTTTTTAAAATGCACTTTTCCGAACATTTTTTAACAACGCACGACAACACACTATAACACACTTAGGTTTAAAGTCTTTGACAAACTGTTCCATGGTACACAAACACTAATTTTACATTTTTTTTTAACAACACACCTTTTGGTCCTCGCTTCGTTTAATGTAGGGGCGAGCTGCGCTCGTCAGCAAGGAATAATGTAGGGGCGAGCTGTGCTCGTCCGGATTTACGACGCAGTCGCCCGTCTCACCTCGCTGCTGGTTATGTTTAAAAAAATCGTATTTTTTTAAACGTAACCACAACTATCCTTGGTTGTGCAGCGAAGCGATGTATGCGACTGCGTCAGGGGGCTGACGAGCACAGCTCGCCCCTACATTAGGATACAAAAAAAGGCAGTCCTAAGACTGCCTTTTCTTATAAGTTTGATTATTTAGTTAGAATTTAACTTGTAAGAGTGAGCTGATTTCGTAAACAGGATCAAGGTCATCACCGTAGAAATCACCAGGCATTACATATGCACCAACTAATTTAAACATGTAGTTGTCGTGTAATTTGTAGTTAATTCCTAAGTCAATTTCTGTACCCATTGCTGTTTCGCCTGCATAGTTTTCTTCAATTGAATTGATCATACCAGCAGCAAATTTCACATCAAATCTTGGGTTAACTGGATATGTGTAATTTAATACAACACTCATTAAACCAAGTCCACTGTTTGTTGGATCAAATGTTCCAACACCGTCATGGATACCAATACCAAAATATTCTAAGCCATTTTGGTAGTAAGTTGATAATGTGTTAAATGTAGCAGTTTTTTCTGGGTCTGTACCATCATCACCTGAGGTGTATAAGAAGTTGATTCCAGGTGTACCAAAGCCTTTTGTGTCATACTTTGCATCGAGAGCAAATGCCATACCCATATTGGTAACGTCATCGCCACTATTTCTTTCATACATACCATAGTTTAATGCGAATGTAGCGTCTACATCAAAACCAAAGTTTGCATAGTTAAAGAAAGGCATAATCCAGAAATCATTTTCTTGTTCGCCA
>JAKPKU010000113.1 GCA_029553545.1 Candidatus Cloacimonadota bacterium | reverse complement strand
TTTGAGTCTCTCGTGTTCGTGTTGGAGTATCAAAAGTTCGCCAAGAGAACCAGTGATGGCATCTTCACGAGCTTTTTCTATCCAGTCGGTTTTTTTGACGATTGGCATCGATAATTTGTTAAATTTATTCGAGCGCTCTTTGCCTGGAGTCATAAGGATCAGCTTTTGTTTTACTCCTGAAGGCACTCGTATTTCTTTGCTTATAGCGTCTTTAATATCTTGAACGGCTTTTTCAACATCTACAAAAGCTTCGTTTTCGCTAAATAAGATAGACTCAACGAGTTCTTCATACTTTTTTCCGGGAAGCATGTGCTGATGTATTACGTCATAAATATCTACAAATTCTTTTATCGCTGCTTTTACTGAGTCAGCGTCTAAAGAAGCGTTTATCTCAAACCGCTTTGATGCTATATTTGTCTGCTCATAGCCGTATGCTAATGTTCCTCTTTTGGTCTCTAAATTTATTGGTTTATATGACACGCTGTATATATCGCCCAATTCTTCCTGGAAATATTTAGCTACTTTATTGGCGTATTCATATTTTTTGCTTCTATATTTGCTATCAAAATATGTTATTCCTTGATTTAGGGAAACATAAAAAGCGCTGAAAGACGAATTAAATAAAAGGACGACATAGAGCCCTTGTTGAGTCGTGGTCGTTATCTCATGATTCAAAATTGATATCCATGGATGCGTTGTCATTATGCCTTTACCAATTGAGCCAGTAACTGTGTACTCTCCAGTTCGCAGACCGTCTCGGATTTCATTAGGAAGTTGTCTGACTATGATGTCGTAAAGCTCAGAGGTGCTATCGACTTTGCTTCCTTTTTTTATATTTGGGATTAATTCCCTTGCTTTGGTCAATTGTTGAATCATAACATTCCCTCCTTGTGATTATTGCATATCATTTAGCCGCCTTAATTATCCGCTGATTCAAGGCCATAATCGAATAGGCTAATTTTCAGGTCTTCTGTTTCTCCGCAAAGAACTTCAAACATTGAG
>JAKPKU010000107.1 GCA_029553545.1 Candidatus Cloacimonadota bacterium | reverse complement strand
CCTTTAAAAAAACCTTCATCTGGTCCTCGCTTCGCTGCGGGTGAGGTACTTTTCTCCGAAAAGGTTAGGTATTTTCACTCCGTGAAAAGTTAGGTACTTCGACTGCGTCGAAGGTGAGGTAAAAAATCAATTGATTTTTGTCTTGCTGTAGGTAATTTCACTGCGTGAAATTGAAAATTTAAATCTATTTACTTGTTCGTAGTTATCCATTGCACGTATACAAATAAGGCTATTTGTATTTACAAAGCCATATTATCGTGAATGTGAGATTTCTTTTTGGTTTGTTCGTAGTTGTTCATCGCACGTATACAAATAAGGCTATTTGTATTTACAAGCCATATTATTGTAAATGATAGAAAATGTAAAAAAGTCCTTTAAAAAAACCTTCATCTGGTCCTCGCTTCGCTGCGGGTTAGGTACTTTTCTCCGAAAAGGTTAGGTACTCTGACTGCGTCAGAGGTTAGGTACTTTCACATTCGTGAAAGGTTTTTTTTAAAGGTAGCCAGCAGTGAAGCGAAGCAAGCGAGTTGGTAAGTTTTCTGACGAGCACAGCTCGCCCCTACGTTATTTCTTTCTGACGAGCAAAGCTCGCCCCTACATTAGATGTAGCGAGGATCAAAAATAATCATTTGACATTCTCGCATAATTATTTAAATTGAAATATAAGCCTTATATTAAGTTATATCATATTGGAGGTAAAATGAAGTTAAGACTATTTTTAATTATTATATTATTGCCATTGGGTGCTTTATTTGCTTATCAGACGCAGATTATTAGCGAGTCACCTGAGCAGATACAATTTATTATAAAAATGGATAGTTTGAAGATTCAGACAAATGCTGAGTTTTCTTTTTTCAGAGACTTTGCAAAAATGTCGTTTAATACCAATGAAGGCGAGCCTGAATTGCCCTTTATCTTATATAATATCGCTGTGCCAGCTAATGGTAATGTGAGCGTGAATATCAAGCCTATAAATGAATATCAAAAGCAATTGACCCGCCCTTTGCAACCAGCACCACGCTACTTTTATGATCAAGAAGAGAAATTGCAAACACAATATAAGATCGATAATAAAAAGTATCAAAATTACCCTCAAATTAGCCATAGTATTGAGCCATCACGACAGTTTAGAGGATACAATCTAATTCCTGTGAAAATTTATCCTGTGCATTATTATGAACAAAATAAGCGATTGAATATTATTGATGAGATGATTGTGACGATCAATATCAGTGGCAATACCAACGCAAAGAGGACTAATAATGATAATTGGGATAGTTTTTATGCAGAAATGTTTTTGAATTGGCAGACAGGGCAGCGATTTTATAATGGGGTAGATGAGAGTGAGGTCAATTTTGCACCATTTAATAAGAGTAATTATTGGTATTCTTTTGAGGCAAGCAAAGACGGTATTTATCGGATCAATGCTTCTCAGATACCAGATGCCCCTTTAGGCGATATAGACCCTCATAAGATAAGGGTTTTCACAACTGGCGGCTCTACAATGTCCAGCTATCCAAGCGACCCAGGTCATGAGTTTGTCGAGGTGCCTATCTACGTTTCTGGGGCAGATGATGGCAACTTTGACCAACAAGACTATATCTTGCTCTATGCACGGGATCGTGACGGTTTTGGCATGAATAGTGAATACTCTTATGAGAGTAATACAAACGGTGATTTTTACTATTATAATCCATATTCTGGTGCAAATAAATATTGGCTTACATGGGGAGAGTTTTCCGCTCCTGCAAAGCGTATTGAGAGTGAACCTCTACCAAATAACTGGGCAGAGGAGAAGAATTCTGTCTATTTTCTGCAGCATATTGAGTCTGAGCGTGCAAGAATGAATGAAAAATACGAATCGTATTATGCGTGGTATTCGCAAAAGATGGAGGGTAGGAGCAATGCCTCATACCTCTTTAATTTTAATGTGGAAGACCTGGATATTAGCAAAGAAAAGAGCATCAGAGCCTTTATCAAAACCGAACAAGCTACTGGTATCGATAGGCATAATGTGAAATTATCGCTCAATGGTACAGAATTTAAATCTCTACAATGGTCAACATCCTCTATGCAAAAGCTTGAAGGAGCAGTGGCAAACCTTACAGAGGGAGCAAACTCAATGCAGTTGGATGTCTTTCGAACTATCTGGTCTGATATGTTTTTAGACTTTTATGATGTGATGTATTATAAAAAATTGGTGAAGAGGGGACAGGCATATAGTTTTGCTGTCGAGAGTAATGCAGCCGCAAAGAATATTAAATATCAGTTTCAAAACAAGCCAAGCTCAGATGTGCAAGTGTATCGTGTGAAAGACTTTAATAAGGTGACAAAGATTACTCCTGATTATCAAAATAGTGCTTTTTCTTTTGTCTCTGAAAGTAGGGCAGGGGATGAGTTTTGGGTTGTGCAAAACAGTGATATTATCAATGTAAATGCCATTAAGCGTGAGCAAGTGAAAGATTTGGCAGCAGAGACAGGGCAGGTTGATTTTATAATTGTGACTAATAAGGCTCTGGCACAGGCGGCAGAAGAATTGAAGGAGATATATCAACAGGCTTATTCTCTCAATGCAAAAATCGCCTATCAAGAGGATATTATCAATCAGTTTGCTGGTGGCAATGACGACCCTATGGCGATTAGAAATTACCTGAAATATCTGTATGAATTATGTCCTGCACCTAAATTGAAGGGGGCGGTTCTCTTGGGCTTTGGCACTATAGATTGGCGCAATTACTCTGGGATGGCAAATGATAAAAATCAGATAATGACCATGCAAATTAAGGCGCAATCTACTTCGGGAGGGACTTTTAATACAAAAACAAGCTCAGATCAATACTTCGCTTATATCACAAATATCAGCGCTCCAGACTTGATTATCGGACGTATCCCTATTACCAATATGAACGAGTGGGCGCAGTATAAGAACAAGCTTGTTCATTTTTTGAATAGCAAACAAGGTACATGGACAAATCAGGCTCTATTTCTGGCAGATGACTTTAATTATGTGACCAGCATCACCGATACGATGCACTCTTATGCGGTGGAGACTATCTCGGCTATCCTGCACGAATCGATTTTTAAAGAGAAGATTTTTGCCCAAGACTATCCACTCAATGAGTTTAAGAAAAAACCAGAAGTGAATAATCTCTTTGTAGATAAAATCAAAAAAGGCGCATTGATCACCGTTTATATGGGGCATGGCGACCCTGTCTCGGTGGGTGATGAAAACTATTTGCGTGTAGAAGATATGCCGCGCTTGGATAATATTGAGCACTTGACCACGATTATATTTGG
>JAKPKU010000128.1 GCA_029553545.1 Candidatus Cloacimonadota bacterium | reverse complement strand
CGATTGCTCTACGATAAGCATATCAAAGTCAGACGATACAAGGCTCATAGTCAATTACTCATCGGTCAGGGCGACCAAGGATGAGTACAACAGACGACGTGGTCTGATGCGCCTTGAGAAGCAAATAAAGGCAGGCAGACTTACAAAATCACACATCAACAAAAGGGGTTACAATAAATACTTGCGGCTAACGGGAGAGATAACCATTGAGATTGATTACGAGAAGTACAATTATGATCAGGCCTGGGACGGACTGAAAGGCTATATCACCAACAGCAGGATAAGCAACCAGGAGGTCATGCAGAATTATAAGAACTTATGGTTTGTTGAAAAGGCCTTCCGCATATCAAAGACTGATTTACGGATAAGGCCAATTTACCATAGACTGCGAGAGAGAATAGAGGCTCATATCTGCATTGCCTTCACAGCCTATTGTATTTACAAGGATCTGGAACGTGCTTTGTATCAGGCTAAATCAACACTGTCACTGAAAAAGGCAGCAGAAGTCACTCATAACATGTACCAAATAACTTATACGCTCCCAACTTCCAAACACACAGAAAGCCATCTGCTTAAGATGGATAAAGAGCAGCAGGAACTATACGATATTATCCAGAATAATTTTTAGGGTGTCCCTATACGGAAAACGGGAGAAATTGTTTATTATTATTATAAGATACAGAACAAGATAGTCTTTACCATAGAAAAGGACGAGCTATTTGATTGGCATTCAATTATTTATTAACAACTGATTAATTAATATATATCGCAATATTTGGAGAAGAATCCGTTTGACTGGATTTCCCAATGATCATCTATTGTCTTAATTGATTTTTGTTAATTTTTATAATTCACAATAGGTGTATCTGTTTTGAAATGGATATTACTATATAACTTCCTGTTTTCTGTTTGCTTTTGTTGACAAAGAGGAAAGATCTATTCCCCCGACAGGTCAAAAAAGTTGAAATACTAAGAAAATACATATCGGAGTTTGAATAATAAACCTTTAAACACTTAAAACAATGAAATTATCAAGATTCAAATCATTAACAATTACTGGCATTACGTTCCTCA
>JAKPKU010000103.1 GCA_029553545.1 Candidatus Cloacimonadota bacterium | reverse complement strand
CCCCTTTTGGCTCGATTACTCGATGCGTTCCATAGCGATTTCCTCCAGTTTTCATTACTGACCTCCTTTTTAATTTTTATATTCTATGCTAACTTTTAAACTTATTAATTCTATGTCAATAAAAATTATTACTTTTTGTTAAAAAGTGCAGAATAGTCGATTTTATACATATCTTTTTACATATTATAGCTCATACTAAATTTACGATTTGATTCTTCATATATGTATAATCTTGATAGGTTTTTGCATTATATTTTTAAAAATTGACAAATAATCGAAAAGAACTCCTAATTTTTTTATCTAATTTATTCATTATAAATGTATATTTTAGTAAAAAATGTAAAATATTATAAAAAAGTATTGACAAAATTATTTTTTATGTCAGAATATGACTTAGATTGAATATGGATTAATTAGAATAATATTAAAATCTATATCATAAAGGAAGGAGATAGTATGTACGAAAAGATTTTTAGTAAGTACACCCCTGAAAGAGAAAACCTTATTTATATCTTACATGACATTCAGGATAATCACCCTCAAAACTATATTTCTGAAGAAGCTGTCGCTGCCGTTGGGAAGTATCTTCGTGTTGCTCCTGCACACATATACGGGGTGCTCACCTTCTATACCATGTTCAGCACAAAGCCAAGAGGAAAAAACATTATTCGCTTATGCGAGTCTCCACCTTGCTTCTTAAAAGGCTCTGATAAAATAATTGCAAAGTTAAGAGAATTGCTTAATATTAAAGTTGGTGAAACAACTGGCGATGAACAATTCACTCTCGAAACCTGCGCTTGTCTCGGAGTCTGTGGTAATGCGCCTGTTATGATGATTAATGAAGATGTCTATGGTGATTTGACTGAAGAAAAAGTTGCTGTTATCATTGATAAATTGAAAGGAGAAAAGCTATGAAAATATATAGAGGTCATATTCTTCTTGCAATAGATGAAACATCAAAACTTGCAGGGGTAGTGGAATTCAAAGACATCTTTGAGCAAAAACTTATTGATTATAAACTTGATGATGAAATTAAAATACTTGAATCAGGTCCACTTGGTCCACTCGGCTCGGGTATCTGCTTGTCTATTTTCCCTGAAAATACCATTTATTACAATCTTAAAATTGACGACATAGATCTGATAATCAAAGAACACCTTATTAAAGGCAGACCTATTAAGAAGCTCATCTACAACAAAGAAGCCGTCGAAAAATACAATTATAATTATAGCAATAGAATAGTACTTGATAACTCTGGACTAATAGACCCTGAGAACATCGACGAATACCTGGCTGTTGGAGGTTATGAAGCATGGGAAAAAGCCTTAACTCAACTAAAACCAAACGATGTAATTGAAGAGGTAAAACAATCTGGTTTACGTGGTCGTGGTGGTGCAGGCTTCCCTACAGGATTAAAATGGAGCTTTACCGCACCCATTGATGTTCAAGATAAGCTAATTGTAGTAAATGCTGACGAAGGTGAGCCTGGCACATTTAAAGATAGACTCATCATGGAAGGCGATCCACATAAACTGCTCGAAGGCGTAATGCTCGCTGCATACGCTGTAGGAGCTCATGAAGCATACATCTATATTAGAGGTGAGTATAAACTCTGTATTAGTAGAGTAAAAAAGGCAATTGAACAGTGTCTTGAATATGGCATCTTGGGTGAGAATATATTTGATACTGGCTATAATATGGTTATTAAAATCAAGATAGGTGCTGGCGCTTATGTTTGCGGTGAAGAAACCGCTCTCATTGAGTCTATGGAAGGCTACAGAGGCACCCCTCGTTCAAAGCCTCCATTCCCTGGTGTAAAAGGTGCTTGGCAAAGACCTACAGTAGTCAACAATGTTGAAACACTCTCAAATATACCCTTTATTATAAAAAATGGTGCTGCAGCATTCAAAAAACATGGACCTGAAGAATCTACAGGAACAAAAGTCTATACTATTTTAGGCGACGTAGCATACCCAGGACTCTGCGAAGTTGACATGGGGGTTTCTTTAAGAGAAATAATAAACAATTATGGCGGCGGTATGAAACAAGATAAAAAATTCAAAGCTGCTTTAGTTGGTGGTGCTGCAGGTGTCTTTATACCTGAGAACTTACTCGATGTAAAAATGGACTATGCAAGCTTAAAAGAATACTCCGCTGTGCTTGGCTCAGGTGCAATTTTAGTTATTGGAGAAGACTTTAGCATGGTTGAAATGTTGTATTCCGTAATTCGCTTTTTCAGACATGAATCTTGCGGTAAATGTAGCCCTTGTAGTAAAGGAACTCAAGAGCTCTTCATGATGATTAATAGAATAAGAAATGGTATAGGTAAAAAAGAGGACCTTGATAAAATGCTCCTCTTAGCTGACACAATGAAACACACAGCTTTCTGTGCTCTTGGACAATCTTTAATCATGCCCATTCAGTCTGCACTGGATAACTATAAAGACGAGTTTTTAGCAATAATGAAAGAATAATTTTACTATTAGGTTAATACTATATTGGTGCAGAGATTCCCTGCACCTTTTTTTATAAAATAAAACCTATTTAATCTCTTCTAATATGATCGTATAAGGTTGCAATAGCAGTTTGATAATAGGGAATAACCCACAAAAGCCCAATACCAGCGGTCAAAATACCAAAAAGCATCCACCAAGTAAATGAAGTTTCAAGAAAAACAAGGTCCATTCTATGCTCTTTCATAATGGATTTACTGGATCTAATAGCCTCAAAAGTGGTCATATTAGGATTATCAGCAAGGAGATAAAAGGTCATTGAATATGAGTATCTGGCTATCATACCTGGAAAAATGAAAAGTAGTGACCAAAGCAAAACATAAAAATTGGTAATTATTCCTGCCAAGATGACACGGTGAAACCCTTTAAAGCCTTCTAAGATTGTGCCTACGGTGATATCTTCATTGCGTACAATTTTCATAGAAGATTTTACTAAACCCATGATCAATGGTGCAGGAATAAAAAAGTAAAGAACTAATAGATAATAGTATTTGATTGAAGCTAAAGCGATACAAATAATTGATAGTAGAATTATTAAGCACATTATTGCCATTGTTATTATATTCTCTTTTAAACTCGCTCTGGCAAAGTCTTTTATAGAATCTATATCCATGTCTCCCCCATGTGTTTAAATAATTAAAACCAGAAATATGTCAAGAGAAAATGAGATAAGTCAAATAGTATTTGACAGGAAGTATGATATATGGTAAGTCTTTATACAGCTAATTAAATAAATAAACTATTAGGAGGGTATGATGAAAAAAGGTATTATATTCTTATTCTTATTATTGTTAACCGTGAGCGTCTTTGCAGAGATTATTCCGGTAGAGATAGTCAACAATGCTGATGACTCCAATGGGCTTATTCTTGTATCAAAGTTTAGAGATTTAATAAGAAAATCGCCAGCATATACTATTACCTATAATAAAACAGAGCCGCACTTTAAGATTGTGATCGATACGATGGATAGGTTTCAGGACGATAAGGATTGGGAAGGCAACTCGATCATTTACAATTATACTATCTTGATATCTATGGGTGATATAGATATTTATGGATATAATCGGCTGGGATTTGTTGGCATAAAACATCTTGATAGTATTGCTAATGTCATTTATAGTGAGCTTGATGAATTTATTGATATATTTTTGTCTCTCATTGCAGATACGAATTAAGAGCTCATAGAGCAAATAGTCTTAATATTAGAGGCTGTTGTATAGTAATCAAAATATCGTATAAAAGAATAAAGAAAAATCATAAATAAAAACAACACCCTCTATATATATAGGGCTTACAAAACGGAGTTTTTCGAAAACTATTTTCACCTAAATCAGCAGATGCCTACTACAAGCGGGTTTAGATGTGATTTTTTTGTATGAACAATTATCTTTAATCGGATTAGATCAATTACATTTCATCTCTCAATTGTCATCTTTCAGTATTCTTCAAGCCTGTATATTTGAATTATGCATTAACCAACACCCTTTATTAATTTAAAATGAGACAGTCTGAATCCATTTTCATTTATAAAAACTGTTCTCAAAATTATAAGATATTTGAATAATTATATTCTCTGATAATCACTACTATATTGTCAATAATCCTCTATTTATAACATAAAAATCATGTTTACTTTTCAAGTTTTTAGTAGTATATATAATTTTTTGACTGTTTACTTGACAAAATGTCATAGTAATAGATTTTGACTTTTAAAATGAATAGATAATAATGGAGGAGTGTAAATGGAAAATGTATCCATCAAGTCAGAGATAGGTAGACTTAGAAAAGTAATAATTCATGAGCCAGGCGCTGAGATCGAATTGATGACACCAAAAACTTCTAATGAATTGTTATATGATGACATACTAAGCTTAAATTCTGCTATCAAAGAACATAGAGAGCTCAGTGAGATATTAAAACTACATTCCAATGTTTATTATATAAAAGACTTATTAGCAGATATTTTCCAAGATGAAAGTGTCAAAGAAGAATTACTTAAATCATTAACCAAAGATATAAAATCAGCATTTAACATAAGAGAAGAGCTTATGCGTCTTGATGCCAGTGCATTAGCTAATAAATTATTAATAGGAGTAGAAAAACATAAAGATAATCTCAGTAATTTCTTAACAAATGATAAATATGCTTTGAAGCCTCTACCGAACTTTGTTTATACGCGCGATAGCACTATTGTAATCAATGAACATGTTCTTACAGGTGCAATGGCAAATGAGATACGTTCTACTGAAGCTACCATTTTACATAGTATCTTTTCACATCATCAAGAGTTTAAGCCTGCAGGTTTTTATATTGATAAAATGAATGGTTTTGAAGCTGAGATAAGCTTTGAGGGTGGTGATATTCTCGTGCTTAGAGATGATGTTTTGGCAATTGGACTTTCTGAAAGAACCAATACTGAAGCTATCGATTTTCTTATTGAAAAGTTCAAAAAGATTGAGCAAATTAAGCATGTATTCGCCGTTATAATGCCAAAAGAACGTGCAATGATCCATCTTGATATGATTTTTACAATGATCGATAAAAACTATTGTGTTGCCTACAACCCAGTGCTGCTCGGAGAAGACAGATTAGGCGTAGTTCATATAGATTTGTCAAATGATAAACAAAAGCTTACCATGGAAGATAATTTGATTGACTCCTTAAAAAAGGTTGGCATTGAATTAGAACCCGTATTATGTGGTGGAACTGAAAGATTGCACCAAGAGCGTGAACAATGGATGTGTGGTGCTAACTTCTTTACTATGGCGCCTGGCAAGATTATTGGTTATGGAAGAAATTATCGAACATTTGAACAGCTCGACAAGGTTGCATCAATGCCGCGTATCGAAGCACAAGATATCATTTTAGGAAAAGTAAATCTATCGGATTATGATCGCTATGCAATTGCTATAACAGGCGCTGAATTGTCACGTGGTGGAGGTGGAGCCAGATGCATGACCATGCCAGTTTTAAGAGATAATGTAAACTTATAATCCCCTTTGCCTATTCTTTTATAGTTATCGTAGCTTTATTGTTATTTGATTTTTTTACTATATATTTCTTATCGGCTATATATAGGTTTATCTTTTTTTTATCTTGAGGTATAAAAATAAATAGCATACCTTTTTCATTACTCATTAGTGGCTTTACTTGTGTTTGATTTAAAGTATTGTAACATATGGGAGATAGTATGACAGGTTTGCTGTTTTCATTTATAATTTTTATTCTCTTGGTATTGATATCGAGATACTCTAAGGTATTAACAAGGGCTTGAATATTTTTGTTTACAATAACCTGCCTCATTTTGTTTTCAGGGAATATTATAGATTTCTTTTTGTAAATACCGCCAACTTCAATATCAAAGAAGTAAGTGCCTGTTTCTGAGTATGCCCAATCCCTAAAAAAACCAACCTTTGATGTATTGCCTGTGTGAACTAAGTAATTTGACGTAGAGTAATCACCTTTTAAGTTTTTAGAAAATATAGTAGCAATGGCTTTCATTTCATGCCAATGAGGAGATTTAGTACCAGACCAATTCCAGGGGAAGAAGATTCTTTCATTGTGATCTCCTAAGAAAGAGCTATGATAATTGACTGTTAAATAAAATCTTTCACGTCTCATATAGTCCATTATCGCAATTGTTTCGTTCTCAGAAGCAGGGCTTGGACCAGCATAGTACGGGTCTGTTGAAAGTGATTGTATTTCATTATTCCAATTAAGAGGGAAGTTTCTATTTATGTCAACACCGTCAATTCCTCTATCAAAACGTTTATTAGCATTTGTGTCCGATTTATTCTTTCTATGATTTGCATATGTCCCAGAGCTAACAACTTCGAAGCCTTCGGGGTTGAGTGTAGGAATAAAATGAAAGCTATATGCTCTTAATAAACTCTTTATCCTCTCATTTTTTTGATAATTCTTTAATAAGTATTCTGCAAAGCCCATGCATATTTCAACTCCTAAAGGCTCCGATGCATGTATTTGCCCAATTATTAGTATAGAAGGCTTATCAAACTGCTTTTCATTTGGATTGAATGATATTTTAAAACTTCTAATAGGTAATTTATCATTGCTGGAATAGCCAATAACCTCAGAATAAAAGACGCTTGGATAGGCTTTTGACCATCTATTGATCGAGCTAAGTACATCCTTATTCTTATGATAATCAGTATCTAAAGGGTATTTATTGACCTGCCCAAAGAGTGAACAGCTTAAAATCAATAAAGCAAATAGATTTAAATATTTAATTTGTATTACTTTCATTAAGACCTCTATAGTCATTTTTATTTAAGTTGAAAAATAATCAAGAAATACTTGCATATTATCAAAAATAATGTATATTATCATTGAAAGTGAGGTATTTATGAGTGTAAAAGACATTTTTCAATCATTTACTGAAAAGTTCCATGCAACTGCAAATGTAGCTATAATTTTTGGTGAACCAATTAAAGAAGGTAAAAAGACAGTCGTACCAATTGCTAAGGCACAATACGCATTTGGCGCTGGTGGCGCAAGCCTGACTTTAAATACCGATAATAATGATAATTCAGATGCAGGCGGCGGTGGTGGCATGGTTAAAACCACTCCAATAGGTGCACTGGAGATAACGGAAGAAAAGACAAGATTTATTCCTATCTTCTCTTTGGGTGATTTGGTAATGATTTTAAGCGTAATATTCACATTTGTTTATAGATTAAGAAAGATAAAAGAAAGGTCAAAGAAAAAAAATGAAAGTATTTAGTGTATCTGGCTTGCATCATAGTGGTAAAACAACTGTGTGTGAAGAAGTTATGAAAAGCCTTAAACAAAGAGGGTATTCTGTATCATCAATTAAAGATATTCATATGGAAGGTTTTGAAATGGATCGCGAAGGATCTAATTCATGGAGACACTTACAAGCAAATCGTGAATCAGTTATTGCTCGCGGACTTGATAAAACATTTATGATTTGGAATAGACAACTTAATCTTAAAGATATGCTCGACCATATGCACACAGACTGGGTTATTGTAGAGGGTATTAAAGAATCACCTTTACCAAAAATTATATGTGCACAAAATGAAGAACAATTGATTGAATTATTTGATGATAGAGTATTTGCTATTAGTGGACCTGTTTCTGAACAAATTAGCGAGTATAAAGGTATTCCTGCTATCAATGCAAGAACTAATATCGACAAATTAGTTCAGCTGATTATAGATAAAGTATTTGATGTATTACCCTTTCATAAAGATGGATATTGCGGTCATTGTGGCTTGAATTGCTATGAATTGACAGCTCAAATATTAAAAGGGCTCAAAACACGAGAAGATTGTGCAGTAAGACGCCCAGAAAACTTTAGCCTGCATTTTAATGGTGAAGAAGTCATGGTAAATAGCTTTGTAACGGATATTCTTAATGATGTCTTAGTAGCAGTATGTAGCAATCTTAAAGGCTATAAGCCTGGTGATCAAGTAGAAGTTTCTTTTAGAGAAAAAATAAAAGTATAGTATTATAATTTCATTTAGACGAGACACTTATTGATAGTGTCTCTTTTTTTTTATATTTTTTTTAAATATATAAATTAAGTAATTAGTACAAAAAACAAAAACACTTAACACTCAATTCAACGGCTTCGTTGCATACGATTTTGTCGTAAAACCAGACGAGCAAAGCTCGACCCTACATTATTTCTGCTCCTATCCCCCATCTAAGTCTTGACCAGTTACTGATTGGCAAGTGTCACCATCATTCGCTTTTTCATCGACCTTTTGAATCGAATAATTCGGTATTGAACATTCTTCTTTGTCTTCCAAGACTTGCTTTTTCTTCACAAGATGCCTAAATCTCGTTGGCAACTTCATTGTAAGGCGGTATAAGAGTGACTCCTTCATTAATTTATTCAGGCTATTAAACATGTGAAAAATGCTCAAAACAAAGTCAATACTCATATCTTTGATCAATGTACCAAAACGCTTCTGTGCACGATAAATAAAGTAGATAAACATACTAAATGCAGACACCCCCTGTGTCCTCTTTTGCTTGGTGTCCATCTTAAAAAACTTTGCATAATCTGTGAAAAGAGTCTTTACCTGCAAAGGCATTTCTTGCCACAAAGCACAGAGATATGGCTGATTATTCTTGATATTTATATTTTGAGGCAATATCGCTCTCTTCACTGATTTGCGTAAAATCACTACATTATTATTTGCATAATAAGCTAATATACCATCCCCTATGCGTTTAGGAAATTTATGATCACCTGATAAATATACTTTCATTTTGTCTCCTTTTCATCTGTCTTTACCTTGAGATTCCCTTGACATTCTATTTCCTATCTTGGAGAATGAAAGGGAGTATAAAGGGCATCAAATAGGTATCTAATAGACATTTATAAGAATATTTATAATATAATTAGTTTCCCACTTTTAACAAGTTTTTTTTAAGTTATTTTCACATCATGAAAAGAGAGGACCAAGTTTCCTACTTTGTTAAAATAAATAATATCTAAACATGCTCATTGTTGGCATCTGCTGATTAAGGTGAAAATAGTTTTCCTAATCCCCATTTTGTAATCCCAGCATATAGAGGGCGTTGTTTTTCAAATCATAAATCTTCTATATCCTTTTATAAGATATTTTGGTTTTCTGCTACAGCCTAATAATAAATCAGGATCTCTGAAAAGACTTATTCACACGAAAAGTACAAAAAAGTCAATTGTAATGTGTAAATTTCAAGAAATTCTTGACACTAAACACTAAGAATTTATCATGGCATTGGAGGTCTTATGTCTAATATAATAATTATTGGTGGTGGTAGTTGGGGGCTTGCAATGGCTCAAATGCTCTCTAACCAACATAATGTTAGGGTTTGGGAATATAATCCACATTATGTAAAAGAATTGCAAGAAACGCACTGCAACTCCTCTTTGTTACCAGATTTTAAGCTCAATGACTCTATATTGTTTAGCAATGATAAAAATGAGGTTTTTGCTATAGATAGAGTTGATTTACTCATATTTGCCACTCCTGTTTCATTTGTCAGAAATACTGTACAATCATTTTTACCACATATTGTAAAAAGTAATGGATTAAAAGCAATAGTTAATTTGGCAAAAGGGCTTGAACAAGGCTCTCATAAGAGAATGTCTGAAGTTTTACAAGATGAACTACCAGAAGAATATCATAGCATTATTGCTACTCTATCAGGACCCAGTCATGCCGAAGAAGTAAGTAAAAATGTACCTACGACTGTCGTAATTGCTGGCGAAGATATTCAGGCAATTCGCTTTGCGAGAGACACAATGAGTACACCATACTTTAGAGCATATTCATCCACTGATATTATCGGAGTGGAGCTCGGCGGAACTGTGAAGAATATTATTGCAATTGCAGCTGGTATTGTTGATGGTCTTGCTCTTGGTGACAATACTAAAGGGGCTCTATTGACACGAGGTATTGCCGAGATAACAAGGCTCGGGGTAGCAATGGGCGCTAAAGCTGAAACTTTTGCTGGTTTATCAGGAATTGGAGACCTTATCACAACAGCTATTTCTACACATTCAAGGAACAGATACGTAGGCTTTGAATTGGGTAAAGGACGTAAGATAAGTGATATTCTGGGTTCTATGAAAATGGTTGCAGAAGGCGTATATTCCAGTAAAGCCATTTGGGAATTAAAAGAAGAATTAAAGGTCGTGATGCCCATAACTGATGAAGTTTACAATGTTTTGTTTGTAGATAAATCACCATCGCAAGCAGTAAATGACTTGATGACAAGGAGTTTGAAAGATGAAATTTGAAGATATTTCTGAAATTACTTTAGAGCTGTACAAACAAGGCTGGGCAGAACGTAATGCAGGGAATTTCTCTATTCAACTTACAAATGCGGAGTTTGATACACTTGTAAAGAATTTCAAAGCCTTTGATGAGATTAACATAGACAATGCTCTGTGGGAGACTTTACACATCAAAGAAAACCTCGTTATCCTCATATCAGTTAGCGATTCACGTTTTAGAAAAATAGCAAAAGACCCTATTCATAATACAGGGATTCTTGCAGTTCGCTGCAATAGGCAGAAGATCTTTTGGTATAATAATGGTCAAAAACCCTCTTCTGAATGGCTTTCTCATCTACGGACACATAATGTGCTGCACGAACAAAAAAGCCTCAATAAATGCATTTTACATACCCATCCAACTGAGTTAATTGCGCTATCTCATAAGCTCTTTGATAAATCTGAAGCAGAAATTAATGAAATCTTGTGGGATATGATGCCCGAAGTAAAGCTCTTTGCCAGTAAAGGTATCGGGCTTATACCAACATATCCAATAGGATCAGATGAGCTCGCCTACGCTACAGAAGAAAAGATAAAAAATCATGATATCTTATTATGGCAAAAACATGGCTGCCTGTCTGTTGGACATAGTTTTTGGCATAGCTATGAGGCTTTAGAAGTATTAAATAAGGCAGCAAAAATTTTTCTTTTAGCATATCAATAAAAAACATTGACAAGAATTATTTAACATGATAAGGTTTATGAAATATTATTGAGGAGGTATCAATGAAAGGAATCGTTAAATGGTTTAATTCTAATAAAGGCTACGGCTTCATACTTACTGAAGATGAAAAAGAGTATTTCGTTCACTGGAAATCTATCGTTACCAAAAACCCAAATGAACTAAAAACACTTGAACAAGATGAAGAAGTGCAATTTGACTTGATTGAGACTAATAAAGGGATTCAAGCAATCAATGTAATTAGACTAACAAGGAACATCTAAACTCATAATGAATAATCACTTTTTACCTACCAGCAAAGCTGAAATGAACGCACGGGGCTGGGAACAACTTGATATTATAATCGTTAGTGGAGATGCATATATCGACCATCCGAGCTTCTCAGCTGCAATTATTGGCAGGCATTTGGAGTCATTAGGATATAAAGTAGGTATTATTGCTCAACCTGATATTAACTCTGAAAAAGACTTTACTGCGCTCGGTGCGCCACGTTTATTCTTTGGAATAACTTCAGGCAATATGGACTCTATGGTCAACCATTATACTGCTCAGAATAAGATACGCACAGACGACGCATATTCTCCCGATGGAAAAGCGGGCTTGAGACCTAACCGAGCAGTAATGATTTATACGCAAAAAATTAAAACATACTTCAAAAAGATACCTGTGGTAATTGGTGGAATTGAAGCGTCTCTTCGTCGTATACCACACTTTGACTATTGGTCAAATACCGTCAAAGACTCTATTCTTTGCGATTGTAAAGCAGATATCTTAGTCTATGGTGCAGGGGAAATTCAAATAGCTGAAATTGCCCAAAGAATAGAGAAAAATCAAAGTTTAGAGAATATTCGTGGCACAGTAATCATCTCAGCAAACAAGCCTGAAAATGCTCATGAACTTCCAGCATTTCAAGCTGTGAAAGATAAAAATGGCTACTATGGAATGATGAAGTCTTTTTTTGAACATTATCTGAACAAAACACTCTTCATGCCTCATCAAAATCGCTTTCTAATACATTATCCACCCGCTCACGCAATGACCACAGAACAGCTGGATAAAGTGTATGATTTGCCTTATAAACGGCTTCCACACCCAATGTATAAAGGTGCAAAAATACCAGCATTTGAGCAGATAAAAGAATCGATTACAGCACATCGTGGTTGCTTTGGTGGATGTAATTTTTGTGCTATAGGCTTGCATCAAGGCAAAGCAATTCAATCACGCTCAGAAAAGTCTATCATAAATGAAATAACGACAATTAGTGAACAGCCCTATTTTGAAGGAATTATCTCTGATATTGGTGGACCAAGTGCGAATATGTATAGACTCTATTGTAAACTAAAAATTGCTGAGACTTGCAAAAAGGGATCGTGTATTTATCCTGAGATTTGTCCCCATCTTGAGACCTCACAAGAACCTTATAGAAAGCTTTTAAGAAAAGCATTGAACCAACCAAATGTAAAAAGAGTATATATTTCTTCAGGGGTACGATTTGACCTGGCATTGAGAGATATAAACTTTAGTAAAGATTTGGCTAAATATTATACTGGAGGACACTTGAAGCTTGCACCTGAACATGTGAATGATAGAGTATTGCAGCTGATGTTCAAGCCTAAGAAAAGCGTTTATGATGAATTTTGCCAACTCTTTACAGATATATCTCATGCTAATGGAAAAGAACAGTATATTCTACCTTATATTATCGTTGGGCACCCAGGCTCAACACTCGAAACAGGATTAGAGCTTGCTATCTACCTTAAAAACAATAATATAAAAGTCCGACAAATACAAGAATTTACCCCTACTCCTATGTCAATCAGCACGCTAATGTATTATACTGAGCTGGACTTTGCGACAGGTAAGAAAGTATTCGTTCCAAAAGGACGTCAGATAAGACTACAAAAAGCTTTAGCACAGTGGTTTATACCAGAGAACAAGAAATATGTGTATGAGGCATTAAAAGAATTGAATAGATTGGATTTACTTGATTTCTTTTTAGGGGAAAAAGAAAGAAAGGGGACTGTATGATAAATATTGCATTGATCGGCTATGGTAAAATGGGGCGAATGATCGAATACCAAGCAGCAATGAAAGGCTTTAAAGTACAAGCTAAAGTCGACCCGAATGAGAGTAATTGTTTGAGAACAATCGATGAGCTCACAGACAAGAATATTGATGTTTGTATTGATTTTTCTCATCCAGATACTGCAATCAAAAACATGCATGACTTTGCACGCTTAAAACTAAATGCTGTAATTGGCACTTCTGGCTGGTATGATAACATTGAAGAGATACAAAAAATCGTTGAAGAGAGTGGAATAGGCTTGGTATATGGTGCTAATTTCTCTGTTGGTATGAATTTATACTATCAGATTATAGAGCATAGCATCAAACTCTTAAATAATGTTGCTGATTATGACATTTATGGATATGAAGCTCATCACAATAAGAAAGCTGATAGTCCCTCCGGTACAGCGAAAGAACTGAGTTCAATTATTATAAACAATTCAAATACAAAAAAACGTGTGGTATACGATATGCTCAATCGTCAGCCTGAGTTCGATGAACTGCACTTTGCCAGTATTAGAGGTGGTACAATACCAGGGACTCATGTGATTGGATTTGATTCATTTGCTGATACTATTGAGATAAAACATACAGCGCGTAATAGAGAAGGGTTCGCTGCAGGAGCGCTATTTGCAGCACAATGGATTAGCAATATGAGTGGATTTTATAGCTTTAGAACAATATTTGGAGAAATATTAAATGGCTAAGATTCCTTTTTTGAAAATGCACGGACAAGGCAATGATTATCTGTTTATTGAGCATGAATCTGTAGAAGAGATACAGAACATTACTGATCTCTCTATCGCCATGTCTGAGCGTCATTTCGGCGTTGGTAGCGATGGAATTGTTATCCTTTCAAAGACAGCTGAGGCAGATATAAAAATGGATATTTATAATGCAGATGGGACACTTGCAGAGATGTGTGGAACTGCCCTGAGATGCGTCGTAGCACTGTATAGCGAGAGATTAAATAAAAATGAGATATCTGTTTTGACAGGGAGCGGCATAAAAACTGGTTTAGTTGAAAATGAGTTAATCACTGTAAATATGGGACCAGTTGAACTTCTTGAGCCTCATGAGACCTTTATTGCTGTGGATAATAGACTATTTGCAGGATATTATGTATCAGTAGGTAATCCACACTTTGTTATCTTTGAACATATTGGAAATGAAGAACTTAGACAGTGGGGACCAAAGATTGAAAATCACTCTTTTTTTGAAGATAAGACAAATGTAGAATTTGTAGAAATCGTTTCTAAAAGTAAAATTAATGTAAAAGTCTGGGAGCGTGGTAGTGGTATCACCCTTGCCTGTGGTACTGGAGCATCAGCATGCGTCTTTGCAAGCCATAAATTTAGAGATCTTGCAGATAAGATAACTGTAGACTTGCCTGGGGGAAGCATAAATGTATCACTTGACAAAAATGGACACGCTATTATTGCTGGTTCTGTTGATATTGTATTTGAAGGAAAATTTGATTTCCGTGAGGTATAAATGGATAGTATAGGTAATTATTTTAAACAATTAAGAGAGTATAAACAACTTAGCATCACAGAAGTTGCTTATAAAAGTAAAATTAGACCCAATATAATCGAAGATATTGAGAATAATAATCTACATGAATTGTTTGAGTCTGGACACTTAAAAATGTTCATCATATCATTGGGCAAATTTTATGAAGCAGATGAATTGAGCATCTCAAAGATTTTAGAGCTGGCTGATAGAAAATTTCATATCGCTGAACATAGTAAAATAAAAGTCATTGAACACGTATCTGAAAAGAAATTCTTTATTTCATCAAATGCATTTTATTCCGTTTTATTATTGATATTTGTTGTCGGCATCAGCTGTTTGATAATACATTTTCAAAGACAAGGTAGATTAAACTTTGACTTTATTAGAAATGAATTAATAACTAAAAAAAATACTATTGAAGAAAAAAAAGTAGATAATCAAATTATTAAAAAAGATACAATCTGGGCAAAACAACAGCTTGCACTTGATAAGAAAAAACAAGTAGTTGTAAATAAAAATAATGTAATTGACAATGTGAAAGTCTTTTACGACACCACAGACTATGTCAGTGATATTATTTTTAAAAACCAATATAGCGATCTAAACCCAGAACTATAAAGCAAAACTATAATCATGGAGATTGATTGAAATACAATATAATTGACTTTAAACACCTATTAAGCTATGCTGAAAAACCCTCCAGATACATCGATCACGAGCTGAATGCAGCGCATAAGGCACCAAATGAAGAGCTCGTGAACTTCTGCCTGGCTTTCCCTGATATTTATGAAGTCGGAATCTCACACTTAGGGATAAAAATTTTATACTCAATACTAAACAGAGAAGCCGATGCAATGGCTGATAGAGCATATACACCATGGGTAGACTTTGCAGAACTCCTGAAAAACCACCAAATAGAGCTCTTTGGGATTGAGTCGAAAGTTGCCTTGAAAGACTTTGATGTTGTAGCTTTTACCCTACAAACAGAACAAAACTTTACTAATGTTCTGTATATGCTTGATTTGGCAAAAATACCTTTATTAAGTAAAGACAGAGATGAATCATACCCGCTTATAATTGGTGGAGGTATCAACGCTCTTAACCCCGAACCTCTCGCAGATTTCTTTGACGCTATCTTAATTGGTGAAGGTGAAGAGGCAATTCTTGAAATAAAAAATACAGTTAAACAATATAGAGGTTTGCCTAAAGAAGATCTGCTTAAGAAATTAGCCACTATTCAAGGCTTGTATGTCCCAGCACTGTATGAGTTGAAAGAAGATTTTGCCAAACCTGTTAAGAAAAATATACCAGAAAAGATTAAAATTAGAAAGTTCCAGGCTTTTGCAAAAAGCGACATGAATCATAACCCGCAACTTGTGCCTTGGAATGAAGGTGCACATAATCGTTATGTTGCTGAAATTATGCGTGGTTGTACACGTGGGTGTCGTTTTTGCCAAGCAGGTATGTTTTATCGACCAACTCGTGAACGTGATCCAGAATTAATAATCAAAGAGATACTTGAAGGCATTGATAAGAATGGTTGGGATGAAGCAGGTTTACTGTCTCTCTCCTCCAGTGATTATACCTGCATAAAGCCACTATTAATCGAACTTTTTAATCAATTGAACTCAGTCGATGTCTCTTTAGCTTTGCCCTCTTTGCGCATTGACTCCGTCGATTCAAGTATTTTTAATCTATTAAATCAAATTAGAAAAACAGGCTTGACACTCGCTCCTGAGGCTGGAAGCCAAAGATTAAGAAATATTGTAAATAAGAATATTGATGAAGAAGAGATTTTCCAAGCAGTTGATTTTGCTTTGGCTAATAGCTTTAGGCTTGTGAAATTTTATTTTATGCTTGGTTTACCTCAAGAAACTGAACAGGATATTGAAGATATTATCGACTTGATAGAAAGACTCGTTGTACATACAAAGAGAAAACTGTCAATTAACATTACCCTATCTCCCTTTGTACCAAAGCCTTTCACACCTTTTCAATGGTGCGGTATGGATAGCCAAGAGGAATTGCTCAGAAAGTCTTTGAAGATTAAGTATAGTCTGGGAAAATACAAAAATGTAAAGGTCAAATATCATACAATTGAGAACTCTATGATGGAGGGGATCTTCTGTAAAGCGGGACGTGAAGCCTCTTCCCTATTGTTGAGGGCTTATCAGTTGGGTGCGAAGCTCGATGGCTGGAATGAGTTTTTCGATTTTGATATTTGGACTAAAGCAGCTGAAGAAATTGGCTTTGATTGGACTATTTACCAAAAAGAGTTTAACTTAGATGAGCCTTTACCTTGGGACCATATAGATATTGGAATTAAAAAAGAGTTTTTACAAGAAGAGTATAAAAAAGCACTGGATGCAAAACTGACAGAGGATTGCCGTCATGGAATGTGCTCTGACTGCGGAGCTTGTGATGAAATTAAACCAGAATTTGCTAAATGGCATATGCAGCAAACTCCAAAGCTAAAAGAAAAGATTATTGATAAAGATGGCGAGAAGTTTCATTATAGAATCTATTTTTCACAGAAAGATTATCTTCAGTTTGTCACGCATCTTGATTTTTTGCGTATGATACATCGCCTTTTGAGTGCTTCAGATCTACCAGTGCTGTATAGTCAAGGGTTTAATCCACATCCACGTACTTCGTTTTGTCCACCATTAGCAATTGGAATTGAGACTGAAAATGATTTCTTCGATGTGATTCTGACTAAGCCTATCAACCCCTCTGAGGTGCTTGAAAGATTGAATAAGTTTATGATAAAAGGGCTAAACTTTCATTTCTGTTTACTCAATGCTGAACATATTAGAACCAAAAAGAGAGAGTTTAGTATGCTCTCTGATACCCTTGCTGTCAGTGATTTGAGTCATTTTCTCTGCTCTTTTTATAAGAGAGGCATGATGACAAATATCTCTGAGTATTATAATGAAATAATCATTGTCAAAAACATATTTGTAAAAGATAAAACAGTTGAAGAGTGCTTGGAAGCATATTCTCATGCTAAATGCATAATGGTTGAAAAGAGTAAAAAAGGCAAGATCAAATCCTTTAATGTCAAGGAATTAGTTTCAACTATCGAATATGTTGAAGGTGATTTGATTTTACATAAAGATATAGTTGGATTGAATATATTTGATATATTAAATGCAATCTTTGGCATTTCCCGTGATGATGCAGGAGGATTTATGATAACAAGACAAGGAATATACTAAACCTTATGAAGCAAGTTTGTATAGACCTCCATTCACATTCTGGATACGCTGGTGGCGTAGGTGATATTCGTTTAGCTGACATAGTTAATACTATGTCTTACAAAGGTATAGATGTATTTGGCACAGGTGACTGCCTCTACCCCACCAGGACAAAAGAGCTTAGAGAAGAATTGAAATATGAAGAAAACCAACTATTTAGCCTAAACAAAGGAGACAGACAGAGGTTTTTATTACAAACAGAGGTTATATTTACCGTTCAACTTGAAGGTTATAAGCAGAGAATTGTTGCTCATCACATCATCTTTTTCCCAAGCTTTGAAACAATTGAAAAGATGGATAAGCTGATGAATAGCTGGAAACAAAAGAATACTATAGGTCGTCCTTTTATCGTCTGTAATAGCTCAAAAATGCTCATAGAGAGACTCTTTGCTATACAGGCAATCGATAGTATGGTTGAAATAATTCCAGCCCATATTATGACTCCAGATGGATTAATGGGTAGTAAGAATATGCTTAGTTCAATGAAGGAGTTTTATGGAGACTTTTTACCTCATATTCATGCCCTTGAAACTGGCTTGAGTGCAGACCCAGCCATGCTTTCTCAGCTTGAGGAGGTAAACACGCTTGCTATGCTCTCTTTTAGTGATTGTCACAGTGCTGCATTAAACCGCATTGGTAGAGAGTTTACAGTATTGGATTGTGACGATATTTCATATAATTCGATAATAAACAGCATTAGACAAAAAAGAATTAACTATACAGTCGAATTTAACCCAGCTGAAGGCCGCTATTTTTTGACAGGACACAGAGCTGGAAAGAACGGGCACCAAGAAGACCTTTACTTTTTGGAAGAAGCACCAACAGATATGATTTGCCCTGTATGCAAAAAGAAGCTGATGACTGGAGTGAGAGATAGGTGTAAGATGCTGAAGCAGAGCGGATCACCAGCACAACATTTCTTTCACTTTATACCTTTAATCGACGTCTTAGCACATGCAAAAGGCGTAAAATCTATCACGTCAAATAAAGTTCAAAAGCTATATAAAGACATAATAAACAAACTTGGTACTGAAACTGTTATCCAGATTGAATCAGATGAATATATATATAATAAGCTAAGAGATATTTGCACTCTTGAAGAGATAAAGACTATCTTAGCTGTAAAAAACCAACACTTTACCTATAATCCACCTGGCTTTGACGGAGTGTATGGTAAACTTGAGATTAATAAAAATTCAAATATAAAGGAGCCAGATTATGCAAACTAAAGCTGAAGTATTTAGTAAAAGACGTGAGAATTTGATCAACAGTCTTAATGAAAATGAACTTGTTATCGTGTTTGCCAACGAAGAAGCGACAGGAGCAAATCGTTTTTTACAGAATAGTCATTTCTATTATTTTACAGGACTTAACACACCAGAAGCTATTTTGATCATGGGTAAAGCAAACAACAAGGGTTTTGACGAAGTATTTATTCAGAAGAATATCCCAGAAAGAATCGTTTGGGATGGCGAGAAGATCTGGCCAGAACAGGTAACTAAGATATCTGGTATTGATACTGTGCTCTTCATTGATGACTTTGAGAAAAATACTGTTTTTCACCTTAATGCTTTTAAAAAGATATATTTTAACTGTGACTTAGTCGGGTTAAATCAGCCACTAAACAAAGCTTTATTCTTTATCAAAAGAGCTCAAGAAAGAGTGCCACACTTAACTTTTGAAGATATTAGCAATATTATCAGACCATTGAGAGAAATCAAAGATGAGACCGAAATAGAGGCTATTACAGAGTCCATTCGTATCACCTGGGAAGGAATTAAATTAATCTGGCAAAACGCACGACCAGGTATGATGGAATATGAATTAGAAGCTATGTTACACTTTGAAATGCAGAAAAAAGGTTGTCGTAATTATGGCTTTGTGCCAATCGTAGCGGCAGGAAAGAATGCTGCAACTTTGCACTATGTCGATAATAACACTATTATCGAGGACAATCAGCTTGTTTTGCTCGATGTAGGTGCATCACAGAATAATTATAGCGCTGATATCTCCAGGACTTTCCCTGTGAATGGAAAATTTACAGACAGACAAAAAGAGGTTTACCAAGAAGTCTTGAATATTCAAAAAGAAATTATCGCTATGGTGAAACCAGGTGTCAGTATGGGAGACCTCAACAAAAGAACACGTGAATTGATGTTTGCATCTATGACAAAGCTCGGCTTAATAAAGGAAGAGAGCGAAATTATAAAGCATTACATGCATGGAATTGGTCATCATCTTGGCTTGGATGTGCATGATATCGGAGCAAGAGATTCTGTACTTAAAGAAGGCATGGTAATTACTGTCGAACCAGGTATTTATATTGCAGATGAGGCAATTGGTATTCGTATCGAAGATGATGTTTTGGTTACTGCAGATTCTCATCGTGTTTTATCTGCTTTTATACCAAAAGAAATTGATGAATTAGAAAGATTGTTACAAGACCATAGAAAATAAAAATGATTATGAGAAAAGCAATTTATCCAGGCACATTTGACCCTATTACAAACGGGCATATTAATATACTTGAAAAGGCTACAAGACTGTTCGACGAAATAGTCTTGGCTGTAGCAAACATCACAGGCAAAGACACACTATTTAGCACAGAAGAAAGGCTTTATCTCTGTCAAGAATCAGTAAAGCATATTAAAGAAGTAAAAGTTGTATCTTTTGATGGTTTGGTAGTGGACTTTGCACGGGAAATAGACGCTGTGACCATGATTAGAGGCTTAAGAGCTGTATCAGATTTTGAATATGAATTGCAACTTGCTTTGATGAATAAAAATGTTTATCAAAAGATTGACACTGTATTTCTGGTGCCTGATTCACAATATTTATACTTAAGCTCGAGCATAGTCAGACAGGTAATCGGTTTGGGCGGCAGGCTCCATGACCACATTCCTCAAATCGTAGAAGATGCGATAATTAGACGATTTCAAGAGAAAAATTTAAAAGATCTGAAAGGTTAAAATCATATATGAAGAGAGGCATTGTTTTAGCAAGCGGTGGCATGGATAGCTTAGTCACAACAGCTATAGCTAAAAGTGAAAATGATGAAATATATCTTTTACATATAAACTACGGACAGAGAACTCAAGATAGAGAATTACTTGCATTTAAAGCAATTAGTGATTACTATATCCCAAAAGATATACTAATATTAGATTTAGCTTATTTTACTCAAATTGGAGGCAATTCTCTTACTGATAGAACGATAGAAATACCAACTAATCAACTCTCAGACCAAGAAGTACCTAATACATATGTGCCTTTTAGAAATGGAAATTTAGTGTCTATCGCAGCATCTTGGGCTGAGGTAATCAATGCTCAGTCTATCTATATTGGGGCTGTTGAAGTAGATGGTTCGGGCTATCCTGATTGTCGAAAAGTATTCTATGAGCAATTAGAAAAAGCTATTAATCTTGGAACAAAAGAAGAAACAAATATCCAAATCAAGACTCCTCTTATTGATAAGACCAAGAGTGAGATAATTCAGCTTGGAAAGAGCCTATATGTGCCATTTGAGCTGAGCTGGAGCTGCTACCAAAGCAGTGTCAAAGCTTGTGGAGTATGCGATAGCTGCTTACTAAGAATAAATGCTTTCAAGCGTGCAGGACTAATTGACCCCATACCTTATGCAGTAGAAATTGGATGGACAGATTGATCAACTTTCATGAAAAGTTCCTGTATCACATTTGGGACCAACAACATATTCTATTTGAAAAGAAAACCGACTGTGGAAAGTCTGTAATAGTCAAGTTTGCTGGTCATTTAAATAGAGGGAAAGGACCTGATTTTAAAAATGCTGTGCTAAGTATTGATGGTATTGAAATTCAAGGAGATGTAGAAATTCATATCAATAGCTACGATTGGATTGCACACAGTCATCACGATGATCCCAACTACAATCAGGTTGTCTTACACGTTGTGTATGATAATAAATCAGAACAAGCCTTTACTATAAAAGAAAATGGAGAATTAATACCTATTTTACAACTCAAAGATATCCTCTCTCAAGATATTAATAAGCTATTTCAAGAATCCTCTGATGAGACTTTTGTTGAACAAGAGAAATACTGCCACTTGTTCTCTGTTCAAAATGAGTGGGTACCTCAAATCCTTACTGAGTACGGAAAAGAGAGATTTGAAAGAAAAGTAAAACGCTTCAAAGCAGAGCTCTCTTTTTGTTCTTTTGACCAATTAATCTATCAAGGATTAATGGAGTCATTAGGTTATTCAAATAATAAATTCCCCTTCTATCAATTAGCCAAGCAAGTGCCCTATATCAAAGTACAGCAGCTAATTATGAATGGGCTTTCCAAGATAGATATTTTATCTTTGTTATTACACAGCTCAGACTTAATCAATCACATGCCAAATCAAGTAAGACTTTTACTTGAAAATGAGTTAAATGATAGCTTTGTCAAAAACGATTATTTGCTTGTGAGTGCAGATTACGAGTGGAATATGTTTAGATTAATGCCTGTAAATCACCCTGTTCTTCGCCTAATTCAGGTATTAGACTTTATCTATGACAGTGCAGAAATTGGCTTGACTAACTATGTACTAAAGCTTTTTTCATTTGAAAAGGAAAAATTATCAGTTGCTGCATTTAGAAAGCGTTCGCAGCAAGTATTAGCTAAGCAGACTATTAAAGAACTAAACTCCAGAATTGGCTCCTCGAGAGTTGATTCTATCCTAATAAATATTTTCATCCCAATCATATATATTTATGCACAAAAGATGGACTTTATTGACTTGCAGAACTATGCCTATAGCCTGTTTATAGATTTCCCAGGCTTGAGAGAAAACACCATTAGTAATACAATGAGAAAGTATTTAACTAATGAAATTGAAAACAACATTCAACAGAAAGCAATTAATCAACAGGGACTGATTCAAATATACCAAAGCTACTGTGAAAGCCATCTATGTGAACCTTGTAGAATAAAACTTAATGAGATTAAGCAAAGGTAAAATGTGCTAAACTACTCTGAGAAATCAAAGCAAATCCGGCAAACAACCAGCCAACGTGAAAAAATTATCGATAATGTTACACGATTGTATATCTCTGTACTTAAATCAGATAGTGAGATTACAGCATACGAAATAAATATACTATACAGTCTTTTGATTAATATCTTTAGAAGAGAGAGTATATCGTGGGAAGTCTATATAAGGCAAGTGGTTAATGATGTTATTGACATAGAAAGCGTCTTAACATTCCTCAATCAAAATCTCACGGGACTTGATAAAATTAGAATCCTCTTGAGCATCATTGTGATGTCTTTTACTGAAGATAATTTCTCTATTTCAGATATTACTTATATATTAGACTTGGCTAAAAAACTAAATATTGAGACTGATGGCTTTATGGACATGATTGCAGCCATTGAGCATCAATCTAATGAAACTGTCGCCATTAAGGGCTTTAAATATATCAACTACATAGATGATTCTATTTTTACTGACTACCTACTTTTTGGGCGTGGGGAGCGTTCTAATATACAGTTTAGCAATAAAAAAGTCTATTCAAGCGAGTTTCTTATCTTCATGGTTGATAAGTTTGTTTTCTTGGGAACGAATAATCATGTGTCCGCTGAGATCGATGGTAAGAGCCTTCAACCTAATCAATTAGTCTTTTTACCACGTGGCTGCAAGATTCGTATCAGTAGTATGGTATTTGATTATAAATGCCTTAACGAGCTCTATAAGAATCAGCAAATGTATGATGTGATAGATTTTAGAAAGACTGACTATAATTTTAAACTGATTAATAATCACAATAAATTCTCGATTAATATTAATAATGGGACTGTTTTTAAAAACCAAAAGCTCTTACCAAAGAACAGAAGCATAGATATCATGTACGATGACCAGCTTCAGATTAAGGGATATGCTGTCTTCTCTTTGCTGGACGTAATCAGAGAAAGAGGTGAAATTGGCGTTGAGAATATTAAACCAAAAGAGCTGTTTATCATCTTTAATGAAGATTTTTTCTCTATTTCACGTTCTGATTCATCTAAATCTTTGGGGCATATAGAAATCAATGATAATAAATACTTATTGACACCTACAAAGAAGAATTGGGACATTTACCTCAATAATAAAAGAATTGATGACACTACACAAATCTTTCTCAATACAGATATTATCACCATAAACAAAAAGAATTTCCGTCTCAATCAGTTCTTTGATCTCATAGAAATACCATTTGAGGTTGAACATATTAACTTTCTTGACATCAAACACTTCTATCCAGATGGCAATTTGGCTATTGATAGTATTTCTTTTGAAGCTGAGAAGAATGGGCTGATAGGCATCTTAGGGCAAAGCGGCTGTGGTAAATCTACTTTCTTAAAATGCATAGCTGGTGAGATTATACCAAGTTATGGAAATATTAAGTATGATGGAAAAAACTTTTATCAAAATATCAATTTTTACTCTCAATTTGTCGGCTATGTACCACAGGAAGATCTACTTTTTTCTAATTTAACTGTCTATGAAAACTTATACTATCGTGGTAGATTGAGAATGCCAAAGCTTTCTTATGAAAACCTCGACCAAAAGATTCGAAATATTCTCTTTAATACCAACTTAGGTCACCGAACCAATACACTTGTCGGTGATATAAAAAAGAAGTTTCTTAGTGGTGGTGAAAGACGTAGGTTAAATATTGCACTGGAACTACTGTTTGAACCCACTGTACTGATTTGCGACGAGCCAACTTCTGGGCTATCTTTTTCTGATGCTGAGCAAATTATTGACTCACTTCGTAAATTTGCCGATCAAGAGAAAATCGTCATCATCACAATTCATCAACCAAGCTATCCCGTGTACATGACTTTTGACAAAGTTTTACTGATGGATAAGGGCGGCAAACAGGTTTATTTTGGCACTCCTCAAGATTCATGGGAGTATTTTGATACAGAGCTCTCTCAAATAAATTCTCCAAAGCACATTCTACAAAAGAAGGAAGCACAATTACCTGAATACTTATACTCTGTAATCGAGTACCCAGAATATAAAGCTAATGGCGAAGTTGTCTATGAACAAGTTGCGCAAAACATTATTGTTAAAAGAAAGTTTTCCCCTGAATACTGGCGAGATAAATATAAAAGAAAAATGCTGTTTGACTTGATTCACCTTGATGCAAGTGCAGCAAAGAGTAATAAGTCTCAAACAAAAAAAAGAGATAAAAACGACTTTTCAACTAATTTTACCCAGCTCTATGCATTTATTAAGCGTAGCTTAAAAATGAAAATGAGATCACGTACAAATCTTTTCATTACCTTTGCAGAAGCACCACTCTTAGCAATAATCATTGCTTTTATCTTGCGTTTAGAAGTCAATGGAAAGGGTTATAGCTTTTATCAAAATATCAATCTTGGTATATTCATTTTTATTTCAGTAATTGTTTTTATATTCTTGGGGCTCTCCAATAGTATAGAAGAGATAATCTCAGAGCGTAAAAATCTATTACGTGAAAAGCTTTTGAACTTGAGAATGTCACATTACCTCATTTCAAAGTTTGTCGTGTTAGGCTTGTTTGCTGTAGTTCAAGTTATACTATACTATCTAACTTCTTCGCTTATACTGGGCATAAAAGGCATGTTTTTCCCTTACTTTTTCTATTTGACTTTATCTGCCATCTCGGGTTATTCTGTAGGCTTATTGATATCTACCTTTCTCTCTGATAGTAAGGCAATTATCAATATTCTACCTTTGATTCTAATTCCTCAAATTATATTCGGTGGAGCAATCATTGAATACGAAAAGATGAACAGAAATATTAAGCTTGTTGATACCAATCCTATACCTGAAATTGTGCAAGTTATGCCATCCCGTTGGCTATTTGAAGGGCTTTACATTGCCCAAGCAATACGTAATCCATATGATGCAAGCATCAAATCTATTGATAAAAAAAGAGATAAGATAAAGGATCTCAAAGGTGACAAACTCATAAAAGAGCAAAATAAAATTTACAATGATATAGCAATTAAGACAAAAAAGTACCCTAAAAACAAGTACACAAATCAGTATTTGAGCCTGAGCGTCAGTATGATGGATGGTAAATTCTTAAATTCAAATAAAAATGTATTTCTATCAAGTTTCAAAATTCTCTTCTCAAAACGTTTTTCAACTTATTATTACAATATGCTTATCTCTTTATTTTACATCTTGATACTGAATGTATTGAGTGTGATTAAACTAAAATTCTTTTATAAAGAATAAAAAAAGCTTGCCAAGTAAAATAATCTATTTAAAATAGTATCAATAAATATGTCTACAATAAGGAGAAAACATGATTAAAAAGAAAATTACTGTGTATGGTATGACTTGTGAAATGTGCAGAACGACGATTATTAGAGGCCTTGAAGAAGTTAATGGAATTAAATGGGTCACCGTCAATCTACCAGAATCCATTGTAGAAGTTGAGTTTGATCAAGATATCATAACCATTGATGGTGTAAAAAAAGAAATTACTGCTCTTGGCTATGATGCCATGTAGCATAAAAGAGGTGAAAATGAAAGTTATCAGTTATCAAGATGTACCTTTAGAGGATGTGAATGTAGAAGGAGCGTCATTAGCTCAAATACGCTGGCTGATTAGCCAAAAAGATAATGCGCCAAACTTTGCTCTTAGGCTTTTTGAAGTTGGAGTAGGTGGTCATACCCCATATCATTCGCACGACTTTGAACATGAAGTATTTGTCCTCGAAGGTGAAGGGATCTTTGTTGTAGAGGGTGAAGATAAACCCTTTAAGGCTTGGGATGTGATTTATGTCGACCCCAATATTGAACATCAATTTAAAAATACTGGCACTCAAATACTAAAATTCTTGTGTATCATACCACATGACAAACCAAAAGTGAAGAAAGCAATCAATCCATTTGCTTCAGGTACAGCTAATAACTGTTAATTTTAATAAATGTAGAGGACAAAAAAAATGAAATATCAAAAAGAATTCTTGGTTGATTTAACCCAAGCAATTGCACCTGCTGGGCAAGAATCTGCTGTTCAAAATCTTTATACCAACTATGTTAAACAATTTGCCGACAATATCGATAAAACTCGCTTAGGCTCCGTAATAGCACAGAAAAAAGGAGAGTCTGATTTAAAGATCATGCTCGCAGGGCATGCTGATGAAATCAGTCTCATTGTTAGCCATATAGACTCGGATGGCTTTATTTATTTTAAAGAAATGGGTGGTTTTGACGCTGTTTTACTTCCAGGCATGAGGGTTAATATTCATCATGATGGTAAGATAAGAAAAGGCGTGATTGGTAGAGCACCAAAACATCTCTTAGGCGACGATAATTCTGTTAAATCTAAAAATCTATGGGTTGATATTGCTGTAGCTTCCAAAGAAGAGGCTTTAGAACATGTTGCACTTGGAGACATTATTACCTGGTCAGGTGAGCTTGAGCATCTCACAGAAGATATTATGATTTCAAAGACCTTTGATAATCGTGTTGGTGTTTACGTTTGTGCACGAGTTTTAGAAGAATTAAAATCAGTAAAAACTCATTGCTCTGTTTATGCGGTGTCCAATGTACAAGAAGAAGTTGGCGCTTCTGGCGCAAGAACAGCAAGTTACATCATTAAACCTGATATAGCTATTGCGATTGATGTCACTTTTGCAATTGACCATCCAGATACGAGTATTAAAGACTCTGCTGATGTAAAGCTTGGTAAAGGACCAGCAATAACAATGGGGTCAAGAATAAATGCCAAACTATTCAAACATATAAAATCAATAGCTGATAAAGAGGAAATACCCTATCAAATTGAGATATACCCATCGAGAACAGGTACAGATCTTGATGCCATCTTTTCAGAAAATGCAGGTGCTGCAGGATTATTAATTAGCATACCATGCAGATACATGCACAGCCCTAACGAAATGGTATCGTGGTCAGATATCGAAAATACAGTTAAGCTTATCACTGCTTTTATCATAAGCATTAAAGATGAAAGCTTAATAAACTTATAAACCTTCAAGGCTTTTAGTGAGCAAAATATTACAAGCTTAACTAAAAGCCTATTTTTTTACTCTTCGAATAGCCTTTAACTCTCCTAATAGCGAAACTTGTCTAACTTCATCCATAGGTACCTTTAGCACATCAAAGTTTTTATTAATCGGTATCAAGTGAATCTCATTTAATTCAGGCTTTAGCTCGAGCTTCTTGATAGTTAATTCACCTGATATTATCACAGCCACGATTCGATTATTCACTTTTTCCCATTCTGTAGTCTTTTGAATAAAAACTATATCTTGATGTTCAATTTCTGGCTTCATACTCAAACCATTTACCCTAAAGACAAAAAAATCGTCGAGCCTGAGATTAGGGCGGTAATATGGAAAAGGAACAAAGTCTAATGGCTCATTATTTACTATTGCAATGGGCTCTCCAGCGGATATTTCGCCTACTACGGGTAATAATTCAAACATAGAATCATTATCATTATCAGTATACACAGGCACTCCAAATGAACTATAATGATACTGTGGCATATCAATGCATTTGACAGAATTAATAAGTGCTTTGGCTTCTTCCATGCTCATTTCTTGTGCTATCTGCAATTGTTCAATTTCTTCTTCACTCAAAAACATTTCTCCGACACCTCCTGTTAACCAATTAATATTCACGTGTAAAATTAAAATGAGTTTCTCAATAAAATAGATTGTTGGGCTGACTATATTCCTTTCATAGCGAGATAAATTAGACTTCACAACATCGAGTTTTTCTGCAGTTTCTGTCATATTCAGTCCAAGACTCTTACGAATCATAACCAATTTGTCACCAATGCTTATTTTCATCTTAGCCTCCTTTTGTTGCAAATATATAAGATACGGATTATTTGTCAAGCATTATATTGCAATACTGCAATATTATTTTAAAAAAAGACTTGATTTATTTTGCCATCTTAATAATTTGGCTATAAGGAGGATGTAATGAAAAAAACAATATTAATTATTTCTGTTCTATTAGTGCTTCATACCCTATTTGCAATTGAGTATTTTGAATTAAATTTCAAAGAAGCAAATGAAGCTTCTGGACTCATTGCCAGCAGATTCAATAAGAATATTCTTTATACGCATAATGACTCTGGAGGCAAGCCTATCATCTATTTGTTAGATTATAATGGGAAGAAAAAAGGCGAGTGGTTGCTAAAAGGAGTCAAAAATAGAGATTGGGAAGAAATTGCTATATCAACAGAAAATGGAAAGAATTTTATCTTTGTCGGTGATATAGGTGACAACAGAGCGCAACATGAATACTGCACTATTTATAAGTTTGCAGAACTGAGATATGATGAGAAAAAGCCCAATCAAACTATTGATAGCATAAACACTATTAACTATAAGTATGAAGACGGAGCTCGCGATGCTGAGGCTTTTTTTGTTGACCCTATTACTCAAGATATAATCATTATTACAAAGCGTGAACCACAGGTTGGTATTTACAAAATTAGCCACCCTTACAGTTTTGCAAAAATTAATACTGCAAAAAAGATTTGTTCACTACCTGGTAATTACGTTGTAGCAGCAGATATCTCAAAGGATGGCAGCAAGATTTTGGTAAAAAATTACACTAATATCTGGTTATATGAAAGAAGTAGCAATGAAGAATTGAGCATTACATTTAAAAAGAAACCTATAGTCTTAGACTATCGATTCGAGATGCAAGGCGAAGCTGTCTGTTGGGACTATGCTAATCAGGGGTATTTTACATTAAGCGAAAGCGTTGATTCTAATAACCCACAAATCTTATTTCATTACTCATGCCCCAATAATTCTTCTAAGGGTAAATAAAGTACTTAAAATGACAATCTGGAACCCTTGGAAAGGCTGCCACAAATACAGCGATGGCTGTAAATACTGCTATATTCATAAAGGCGACTACAAGAGAGGTATTGATACCAATATCATCAGAAAATCCGACAAGTTTTAGGCAATGTGGTACCAACTTTATGAAAGATGGAAAGCTTTATCACCTAAAAACAAGAGAGTTATGTAGTCAAGCACGGAAAGCGAACATCGATTACTCTCCTTGTTAAAATGCTTTTTATTGTCTTATAGTAACAAATAATTTGATTATTTTGATTAATAAAATATATTATCTAAAGATAGATTATTAAAGGAGACATTATCATGAATAAATTAATTATTGTAATAGGCGCTTATGGTAGCGGTAAAAGCGAGTATTCAATTAATCTTGCACGTCACTATATGGAAGAAGGATTAGATACCATATTAGTAGATATGGACGTCGTAAATCCCTATTTTCGCAGCCGTGACGTACGGGATGAGTTCGCAAAGATAGGCATTGAAGTTATTGCTCCAGATGGTCAATTTAGCCATGCTGATTTACCCATGCTTTCACCAAAAATTAAGTGGGCTATAGAAAACACCAATAAAACAGTGATCCTCGATGTTGGTGGAGACCCTGCAGGCTGTAGAACACTTGGCAGGTATAATGAAGAGATTACTAAGCGAGGCTATGAAATTAAGTTTGTTATTAATACAAACCGTCCTTTTACTCAAAACAAGGCTCAAATAATAGAAATGAAAGACATGCTTGAACACACCTCAAAACTTAAAATAACAGAATTGATTTCTAATGCCAATTTAATGGAATTCACCGAAAAATCAACAATAGAGCAAGGCATAGATATAGTTCAAGATGTGGCAAATGAGCTGGGACTTAAATTTGATTATTTTCTTGTATTAGATAAATATGAAAACAAAGTTCCAGAGCAGATTAAAGGTAAGCAAAGATTTACATTAAAGTATTTCTTATCAAAGCCATGGGAACAATTAATTATGAAAGGTATTTAGCCACTACTGACCATCTTAGCTTTTATTCTATTCCTATGGAGGTGATAGGTGAGGCAATACCTCAAAGATGGGTTGGTTGTACTTAACCAAACTTCTCTAACATATTCGCGGTTTTGTTTAATTACCTGCTGAATAGGTATTCTATTATACTTTTTACTTGGGAGAGAATGATTTAAAATATTGTTCATGGTCAGTTCAATCAACTCATCAAAGCTTTTATACTTTAAGAATTCAAGCAAAAGCAAATATGTAATCATCACATCGCCATCAGCTGTATGGGCAGAGTAATTAGCGAGGATTTCACTGTCTAAATTGAGCTCTGCTTTCAAAAACTTTAAAGAATTCTTAGTAAAGTTAAAGATATGTTTCGCACAGCGTGCTGTATCGATTATTCGACAAGAGCATTCTATTCCTTCACGTGCTATCATATACAAATCATTCTCGATAGCATGACCGATAATGACATTTGATTTGTCAGAAAAGATATCCTTAATTATTGTATAAAACTCAGTGTTCTTGAACTTTGGTTTGTCTTTAACCATAGAGTCACTGATTTTATGCACCCAGCGTGAACCATCTTTAATAGGAACCCCTGGATTAAACATCTCAATCTTTAAATCACTTAAGTGATCATGTTCGAACGTGCCAATTGCTAAACTAATTACTCGATCTTCTTTTGATGAACCGCTTGTTTCTGTATCTATAATATAATTCATATTTTACCATAATAAAATGAGTTGTTATTATGTCAACAAAAATTCAAATAAATATTATTATTACACTATTTTTGTAAAAATACTATAAATATATTATTTCAAATTTCCCTTACAATATATACTATGAGAGACTGTTGTATAGTAAATCAAAATTACTTCTAAAAGAATAAAGCCGATTTATGAGTTTAAAAAACACCACCCTCTATATATATAGGCTTTACAAAATGGAGTTTTTTGAAAACTATTTTCACCTAAATCCGCAGATGACTACTACGAACGGGTTTAGATGTGATTTGTTTTTACAATGCACTTTCTTTTTTGAATAGCACACGATAAAGCACTTTTCGTTCTATGCTTTGCTGCAGGTGATGCTTGCGGCCTTGTTGCTTCAGATGAGCACAGCTCTCCCCTACATTAGATGAGGTAAAATCTAACGATTTTTGTAATCTATAGGTATAGTTTTCTTTTTACGGCAGTATATTTTATTATAATTATTATTCTTCAAATTTGTAAATCAAAATTATGCATTACAAATTTCTAATTAATCAACCCCCGTTTTGGGGGTCGATTTATTTGGTAATCAAAATTGTCAGTTTATTTTACCTGCCATTGAGTAGTGGAATATAGTGTAAAGATCTAAATACGTGTCATTCCATGCATATAAGGCAGTAATGCATCAGGTATAGTAATAGATCCATCTTCATTTTGATAGTTTTCTAAGATTGCGATAAATGTTCTTGGAGTAGCCAAACCAGAGCCATTGAGGGTATGTACAAAATTTACTTTACCATCTGCATCACGTAAACGAATATTAGCACGTCTGGCTTGGAAATCTGTAAAGTTTGACACAGAGGATACTTCAAGGTATTTTTGTGCACCTGGTACCCATACCATTAAATCATAAGTTTTAGCTGATGCAAAGCTCATATCGCCAGTACAAAGAGAAAGGACATGATACGGCAGCTTAAGAGCTTGTAATATTTCTTCTGCATCTTGGCACATTTCTTCAAGTATCGTCCAAGAATCATCTGGATGCACAAATCTTACCATCTCTACTTTATTAAATTGATGTAGTCTTTGCAAACCTTTGGTATCCTTGCCATATGAGCCAGCTTCGCGCCTAAAGCAAGGTGTATAAGCCACAAGTTTTTGAGGTATCTTATCCAATGGCAATATTTCATTGGCATAGAGGTTAGTAACAGGCACTTCTGCTGTGGGTATCAAGAAAAAATCATCTTCATTGATGTGATACATATCATTTTCAAGTTTTGGTAATTGCCCTGTACCAGTCATAGTTTGACGGTTGACAATATGTGGTACCATTACTTCACAATAGCCATGTTTTTGAATATGAAAATCAAGCATGAAGTTAATTAATGCACGTTCTAATAATGCTCCGTGCTTTGTATAAACGGGGAAACCACTACCAGTTATTTTTGCTCCACGAGTAATATCAAGCAAGTTTAGTCCTTCAGCAATTTCAGTATGTTCTTTGGGCGTAAAGCTAAACTCTCTTTTTTCGCCCCATTCTCTAATGATGGTATTTTCTTCCTCGTTTTTGCCTATTTTAACGCTACTGTGAGGGATATTAGGTACAGTAAGCACATAAGTGTCAAGTGAGGCACTTAAGTCGCTTAAATCGACCGAAATCTCTTTAATTTTGGTAGCTAAGCTTTGCATTTCTGACAGTAATTCGCTGGCATCTTTTTTTTCTTTTTTAAGCAAAGCTATTTCTTTGGAAACTCTATTCTGTTCAGCTCTTAAGTTATCAAATTCAAATTGAGCCTTACGTTTTTTTTCATCTAAGTTAATGAGTGCATCAATGTCTGCCTTCTCATTTTTATTCTTGACAGACTGTTTAACTAAATCGACATTTTCTCTGATAAATTTTAAATCTAACATTATTCACCTTCTGCAATAGAAACCATTTCCGTATATGATTTTAGATCAAGTGAAGCACCACCTATCAAGCCCCCATCTATATCAGGACACGATAATAGTTCTTTGATGTTACTTGGCTTGACGCTACCACCATAAAGTATTGCGATACCATTTGCTATTTCTTTATTATATTTTTTTTCAAACCAATTTCTAATAAATTGATGAACTTCTTGAGCTTGTTCTGGGCTTGCAGTTTTCCCTGTTCCAATTGCCCAGACAGGTTCATAGGCAATTAAGAAAGTATTATTATCAAGAGTATATAGCCCATCAAATATGCCTTCTAATTGTGTTTCTATCACAGAGAATGTTCTATTTGCTTCTCTTTCAGCCAAAGTCTCACCAATACAAATAATAGCTGTAATCCCCTGTGCTTTAAGCTTTAAATACTTTTGTTGAATGAGACTATCTGTCTCAAAAAAGAATTGGCGTCTTTCTGAGTGTCCAACAATACAGTATTCAATATTGAGACCTTTGAGCATTTCTACAGAAATCTCTCCAGTAAAGGCACCATTATCTTGCTCGGAACAGTTTTGAGCACCTATACAAATATTTGTGCCTTTAGTAATCTCTTTAGTTTTTTCTAAATAGATATAAGGTGGGCAAACAATTTGTACAATTCTTTTGGAGTTAAAGCTTGTATTAAAGCTAACAAGTCCTTCAAAAAAAGCATTATTTTCGGCTATTGACTTGTTCATTTTCCAATTACCCGCAATATAAATAGGTCTCATTTTGCCTCCACTATTCTATTCTTCTGGCAGCACATTAATATTTAATGTCTTAATCTGTGATTGCCAATCTCTCAATTTTGCTGTAATGAGTGCATTCCCTGCTACAGCACTTCTAAACTTATTAGTTGCGATACCATTGTTATTTGTTGCCACAGAGTCACTTCCAACAACACCGATACTGGATACAAATTTTACATATCGATTAGGTAAAGGTGGCATGATACGAACTAATAAACTGGCTTCATCAATGTTATTTGCATACACATTTTCTTTATCTGTAATCAAATAAGTTATTTCAGGCAAACTCACTGTCACAGTGCAGTTAGCATTGGTGCTCCAATTTTTAACTTTAAAGTTGATATTTGCAATACCCTCTTTTCGGCTAATAATATCAGCTTCTACTATGCCACTATTATTTGTTTTAAGCAATTTTGCATTGCCCGTATTGGTGATAATGCCGATAATCTCTTCATCATAAGTAAGCTCTATTAAGGCATTTTGAGTCTGATCTGGCTGTCCTGTCAAGGTGACTTCGACTTTTGTTTCATAGTATGTATATTCATCAACAGTGCTAATATGCGGATAGTATATTTTAGCTGTCTCGAGATTTATTGAAATCTCAGGCATTTCAGAACTTCTGGAATCACAACCAAAAAGCAAAAGTACAGCAAATAAGAGAATTAAGAGCCTAATTAAATGCTTCAAATTATCTACCTTGGTTAATTAGATTAATGAAATCACTTGCTGACTTGCCATATTTTGGATTACTGGTAATTTTTTCAAAATCTGTTTTGGCAGAGTTTTTATCGTTATTATAGTAATAAGATAATGCTCTAAAATACAGTGCATCAGCATTATTGGGATTATTTGAGATTAAAATATTAGCATAATTTATTGCTTTATTATAGTTCTTTTTATCATAGTAATTCGAAACTAAGAACAGGGTGATTTGTGGGTCAGAATTAAGTTCGATAGCCTTTTCAAAGTTTAGAATAGCTTTGTCAACATCTTTTAATTTATTATAAAGTGTACCAAGATTCTTATAAGTTTTAAATAGATCAGATTCTGATGGATTGCTTGCTAAAAAGTCTTCATAAGTCTTAACAGCATCAGCATTCTTTTTGAGTTTGATATAAAGGTCAGCAATTTTTTCAAATAAGTCTGCGTCTTTACTTTGTTCATAAGCTTTTTTGTACCAAATAATAGACTTTTCATATTCTTTCATTCTTGAGTATCTATCAGCAATTGCGAGCTTTGCTGTATTTGCATTATTAGCTGTGTCGTATTTGGTCCAGACTTCAATTGACTTTTCATTTTGCTTAAGTCCAACTGCATAAATCGTTGCAACATTTCTAACTACAGCTTCATCATTTGGCGCAAATTCAAGGTATTTCTCGCCCCAAACTACAGCTTTGTCGTACATCTTAGCATTAGTAGCAGAGCTATAAAGGTTATTAGCCATTTTTTTAAGTTCTTCATCAAATGGTGTAATATCTGTGATAGCTTTTTCATATGTCTTATATGCATTTTGATACTCTACAAATGCGCCAGCATAATCTGGTATAGCAAAAAGAGAGTCACCTGCTGTAGCGTATTCTGACGCCATACGTTCTAATGACTTTTCTTGAGGGTCTTCGATCTTTATACCTTGATTAACTTCTTCTACATTGTCCACCGCTAATAGTGAGCTTAATCCAATCACCAATAAAAATCCTAAAAATATAACCTTGCACTTTTTCATTTCTTCCTCCAAATATCATTACTTCTTATATTAATTCAATTTATACTTTTGTGTAATTTTTGTCAATAATAAATTGTCTATTTTATAAATATGCAGACTTTTAGTTGCTAATAGCTCTTTATAATGCATTGGTATTTTACCTTTTTTCAGTACTTTACTCTCTTAAATAAAATTTGAGTTATTATAGTTGTTTTCTTTTAATATAGATGAAACAAAGTTAAATATATAAATCAGACAAGCTTCATACACTCCATCTCAATATTTAAAAAAAATGATAACGAGATTAATCTTTTTTATCCTATAAAAAACTCTTAATAAATCTACTTTACTTTCCCTTTTGATTCCTATAAGATTACCATAAGTTCTCCAAGATAGCAAGGGGAATGTAAGGGTAATCGCATAGACATATTACTGGTAAATAATAATATACATCAATGATCAGAATTTTTATGAAATGAGACTAAAACAAATGATAAAATAGGATTAATTGTATTTTTTCATGGCTCTTTAATTGTTAAATATGTCAATTTTCAAGCAGTATTTTTTACAGTTTATATTGATTTTCTATGAAGTCACTTTATTAATGTATTAAATGTGAATGCGTTTTAACTTGAAAAGCACATCCCCCATTAAATAAAGTATGATAACTGCTTTTAGAAAGCTTTTTATTATGACTAAGGGATGCTATGCTACGCTCTAACAATATATTGATTGACAAAATGGTCAAAAGAGTATTAATGGCTCAAGATAAGAGGTCGAATGAATACTTTGTTTTTAAAAAGAATACAATGCCAACTCCAAAAACTCTGGGAGCGGGGGTTTTACCACATATTTGGAGCATCATTTATCAATAAAGTTATACAATTTTCTGCAAGCATTCTCTTGGTAAGGATACTCTCAAAGCAATTATACGGCGTCTGGACTTATGCTGAGAATATACTTCAGTTTTTCTTATTACTGCAAGGCTTAGGCTGTGTGGTAGGACTATTACAATTTGCAAGTGCAAACCAAGATAAGCCTGAGAAGCAATACTCTTATATGAAATTTACTCTCATTGTTGGACTAATTGTCAATAGTATCATTGCTTTATCGATAGTAATATTTTATTTCTTTGGCGAGCTTGGCATACCAGAGAGCAAACCTATTTTGCTTATTTTAGCCTTATTCCCTGTATTAAATATCGTTTTTGACACTATACAGATGTATTTTCGTTCATCATTTGAAAACAAAAAATTCTCTTTGCTTACCACTGTCAACTCTGCGACTTTTTTAACATTCTCAACACTTGGTGCCCTAATATGGGGTATATACGGGGTGGCTTTTGGTCGGTATATGGCTGTTATTATCAGTGTAATAACGGGTATTTATCTTTTAAAGCCACATATCAAAAAGATTTACGCATCTTATAAGCTCTCTTATCTTGAGATTAAAGAATTTCTTTCTTTTTCGCTTATCTCTATGCTCTCAAATATCTTTTCATCGCTACTCTTTATCTTAGATGTGTTTCTCATCGGCTTATTGATGAAAGACGAAAGCTTAGTCGCTACCTATAAAATAGCGACAATCATACCCTTTGCGATGAATTTCCTACCGATGACTGTCTTGATTTATATCTATCCATATTTGGTGCAAGCTACAAAAAATAAAGAACAAATCAAGTCTCTCTTTAAAAAGCTGGTCTTAGTTCTATCGAGTATCAATGCCATCATTTCACTCTCAGCCATAGCTTTAGCACCTTTTATCATCAGATTATTATTCGGTGCAGACTATGAAAATGCCATTCCATCATTTAGAATACTCATGCTTGGTTACTTTGTCATTGGCTCGTTCCGCTCACCTGCAGGCAACACGTTAAATGCTTTAAAAAAAGTACAATACAACCTGCTAATTGTCATAATAACGGGTATCTTTAATATAGTCTTAGATTATCTCTTGATAAAAAAATACGGAATGATTGGCGCTGCTACCACGTCTCTTACTGTCTCAATTATCTCTGCAGGCTTAGCTTTAATCTACTTTAAAAAATCTGTTTAACCCTCATCAGGTAGGGTTAAAATTTCATAAGAATCATGGGTAATCAATACTGTATGCTCAAACTGAGCTGACAAAGATTTATCTTGTGTTCTAACTGTCCACCCATCTTTTTTACAGGTGACAACACGCCAGTTTTTGCTCAAATTAATCATGGGCTCAATTGTAAATATCATGCCCTTTTTAAGCTTAATATCATTGTCTCTTGTATAAAAGTGGCTCACATGAGGATCTTCATGAAAGTGTACGCCCACGCCATGCCCACCATATTCTCGCACAACAGAATATGAGAATTGCTCAACATATGTCTGTATCGTAGTGCCAACAATTGAGAGGAGATTGCCAGGGCGTAGAGCTTTGATAGCGAGGTTTAGAGAGTTTTCTGTCCTTTTAACAAAGTCTATCACTTCAGGTTTTGCTTCACCAATAATATACGTTTTCGAGCAATCACCATAATATCCATTGTGTATAGCAGTCACGTCAATATTTACAATATCTCCGCTCTTCAAGATCTCTTTTTCAGAAGGTATTCCATGGCAGACGACATTATTGATAGAAGTACAAATACTTTTTGGGAAGCCATGATAGTTGAGTGTAGCTGGTATTGAGTCATGTTGTATCATATAGTCGTGGCAAAGCTGATTTAGTCTTTCTGTATTGACGCCCTCTTGTATAAAAGGTTCTACATACTTCAGTGTATTTGCAGCTATTTTACTTGCCTTTTTGACGCCTTCAATTTGCTCTTTGTTTTTTATGATAATCATCTTAACTCCCTTAAAAAATTAAAGCCGCATATAGCGGCAAATTTATTGGTGGGCCCAAGAGGATTCGAACCTCTGACCATCCGGTTATGAGCCGGAAGCTCTACCAACTGAGCTATAGGCCCCATCTATTCGTCTGTCTATGCATAATCTTTATTGGGGGTTTTTCTGTCAAGCAATTAATCAGTTTTCTTTAAAAAAAACACATTTTGTTGTGTAAATGGTTTCTTTTTTTTATAATATATAATTGAAATATAATCATATAGCTACTATATAAAAAGTTTAGACAATAGCATAAATTGTAAACATGAAGTTCTAATAAATCTTAATCTTTTTGATATCATATGGAAATAACTCTTTGTTATATTCAACCTCAGCTAAATACAAACCGCTTGCTGGTGCAGTAAAAAAGTTCTTCTGCTCATGCTTTTTATCATTAATCCATTTGCTAATTATCTCTGGTGAATGATTTCTGTGGCTCACCATCACTAATGCACCAACGATGCGTCTCACCATATTGTGCAAAAATCTATTTGCTGAAATCTTTATCACAAAGCAATCTGTAGTCTCCTCTATGGAAAGGCTGTCAATACAGCAAACATGATTATTTACTTCTGGGTTTGGTTTACAAAAAGAGGTAAAATCGTTCTCGCCAATAAAGTAAGGTATTGCCTCAGCAATCCTCTCTGCATTTATCTTATACTTATATAAGTTTGCCTGATAAAGCCTCTGAAAAGGTGTAAACTCCTTTGAAATAAGATAGGTATAATGGCGTTTCGTAGCAGAGTATCTCGCATGAAAAGCTACGTCAACCTCCCATGCATTCAAGATTTTTATACTATGTGGGATCTTTGTCACCAGCGCAAGCTTTAATTGCTCTGTATTCATGTTGACATTGTGCTCAAAGTGAGCAATTTGACAAAGTGCATGAACACCTGAATCTGTTCTACCAGAGCCTGTAAGGTTAGTTTGCACTTTAAATATCTTTTCTAATGCCTGCTCGAGCACTTCTTGGACGGTGGGTGAAATATACTGCTTTTGCCATCCATAAAATTGAGAACCATCATAGGCTATTTGTAGCGCAATTCTTTTTAAATTCATCATATCTACAGCGATGCAGCCAAAATGTAAATTGCAAACTGATAGCCTAATAAGAGATTTGCATATGAGACAATCACTCTCTCAGTCGTGTGTTTGCTATGTAAGGCTCGGTTAACAAGATATTTTACAATAAAGAGCTTAGCAAAGCCATCTTCAATGACTTTTACCACAATTGCTCCTATATTACTAATCTTAATGCCATGTTTCTTTTGATCAGCTAATTCTCTGTGCCATAACTTATTAAAGATAAAAAATGAAGTGTTCAACGCTATCAAGTAATAGAATAATTGATAGAAGAATGAATTCTTTAAAAAGAAGCGTAAATCATATAATACATTTCGCATACTGCTGCTCCTGGTAAGATATACGGACAATTGTAAGAGGTATACCATCCTAATTAAAAAGCTCATTTGCACACTATAATCAATGTCAAAAAGCAAAGCGAAGACTAAATAAGAAACAAAGAATAATGCCATCTTTCTTAAAACGCTGAACCACTCCAGTAAAAGCTTATAACCAAATAGAAAGAAAATAATATTGACAATTATAAGATAGGAAATGATATTTGTTTTTAATACAAGAGAGTAAACTAATCCCAAGCTGATAAGCAAAAACTTCAATACAAAACACTGTTCTGAAAAAATACTATCTTTCATTCACAATTTCATCTTCATCTTCTGGTTTGATAATGTCAATAATGGTATCTAAGGGCAAGTCTTCATGCTCTTCTGTGTCTTGATTTGTGGGCTTAATCTCAACTGGTTCGCTGATTTCATCTTTTATTATTTCTGTAACATGTAGACTGTCTTTAGTGACATTTATGCTATCTAAAAAAGTGCTTTCAGACAATGAATCAGCTTGACTTTTCTCGTACTTTTGTATGTCCAAAACTGCAGGTAGTACGTCAATTATAATAAAAGATGTGCCATTATAGATTTTATTTACAAATTGTGCATAATCAGATTGAGGAGCAGTAAGTAAGACCTTATTGAAGTAGGGCTTTGCATTAGTTGAATCTTGCAAATCGATATAAAAAGTAAGCCCTAAAGTGAAGTTAGCCTTCACATAAAGCTCATTATCTTCATCATCAGCAATATCCTCCAAAATAGATAATGACTCTATAGTATTATCTTTTATCATGTTCATTGCCGTATCGTAATTTTGCTTATTTTCTCTTTCTTCTTTGGTTAAGAAATCAACTTCTTCATTATTCAGATAATTTTGTAAGGCAATTGTATATTTATGCTCTGGGTAATTGGCATTTAAAAACCCTAAAAGCTCAAATACTTTATCCTGGTCTTTCTTGATATAATCATAAATCACAGCCTGGACAAAGCTCATAAAGGGTATATATTGCTGCTCATATTGCACAATATCCTGATTATATCTGTCTAATCTTGTACTAATATTATCAAGAAAATTCTTCTTGTATTTTACAGTCACAGAATCATTTAAAGCCATTATCCAGCTTGTAGAGTCCTTGAAAGCATTTTTATAGCTATAATTCAGTGAATCATTGACAATTTTCAACCAATTTAAGCTATCTGGTAAAGATTTTTGAAAGACAATGCGTAAAGAGTCCATGATAGATTCATTCCACTTTATACTATCAGAAAAAGTCTCATTATACTTTACTAAAAGCGAATCTAATGCCAAATCAGCATTGCTTTCAAGGAAAATATTCTTTTGTTCAAAGCTATCTCTCAGAGCTATAACTTGTTCTTTTTGTTTTGGTATCTTTTGATAAATTGCCAAAGCTGAATCTGGTTGGTCAAGTTCATACAAAAAATACTCAGCAAGTTTTAGCTGTTCATTAATCAAATCATCCAGAGGTAATCCGCTAATAGGCTTTTGTAGTTGGATAATCTGACTGGCAATGGCGCTTCTTACTATTGCTTTTTGTACATATGGCGAAGTAGTTGACTCAGTTTTAACTCTATTATAATACGTGATAGCTGATTCATACATATGTAATTTAGAGAAGTTTGTTTCAGCTATAAAGTACACTGCTTCAGCTGAATACAAGGTTCTGGGGTTTTTCTTAATAACGTCTTCCAGCTCACTTTTACCCTGTTCAATATTACCATTTTCAATCAGAATACGTGCATTTAATATATTTAATTTAGGTATTTCATTTTCACGAAACTCATCTTTGGAGAGCTTCTTTACTGTTTTATTTGCCTCAGAATAATGCTTTAAGTGAAATTGATTGAGAGCAATATAGTAATTAGCTGAAAGCTTCAATTCTTTATCTATCTTCTTCTTACTTAACTCTTTAAAAGCATTCAAGGAGTTTGTGTAATCTTCATTATCAAATAAAGTTTTACCCAGTAGAAAGAAGGCATCCGAGTATTCTTTTGAATTAGGATATTTTTCAGTTAAAGTGCGTAAATACATCTGTGCGTCGATATATTTGCCCTCTTGAATATAATAATCAGCAAGTAAAACAAGGGCTTTGGGATGATGTTCTTTAAATTCAGCCTGTTGCAAAAAGTCTTGTAATTTCTTAAATGCCTCATCCTTTTTATACAGCGTATAATTAATACGCGCAATGAGGATATGTGATTCAGGAACGAATGGACTATCAGGGTAGAATTTAATCAAATCCTCTGCTTTTTCGAGGGCTTGGAGCTCATTATTGCCTCGATAATAAAGGGCTTTGGCAAGCAGGAATAGTGCATCATCAGCCCATTTGCTATCCTTGTAATCAGTAAGAATTACTCCACATTTTTTGATGACTTTATTATACTCTTCGATGGCATTTGCTGAAGGCTTATTACGATTGGTTAGTGGCTTTTTCTGAGCTGACTCAAAGTACTTTTTTGCATTATAAAAGGTATTATAATAGGCGCAAGAAGTAAAGAATAGTACTATTCCTAATAATAATGAGATGCTTATCAGTTTGTATCTGAGACTTTTAGCAAAGTGAGAACGATAAATAGTAGAGATATTCTTAACTATTTTATTGTAATGCAAGCTCTTAACCTTTCTACTATTCACCGTTATTCACTTTATAAGAAACATTTATCTATTTTAGAATCATATATTGATTTACGATATCTATAGCTTTACCAGACTCAACGAAGGTCTTTGAGTTTTCGATATCTGGGTAAATTATTCTATCTTTTTCAATCACTTTCACAATTTTTCTAAAGCTGTCTTTTACATCTTGCAAAGCCTCAGATGTCTGATAGCTCCTACTTTCAAGTGCTTGACAAGCTGCCATTAATTCAATAGCCAAAACATAAGTGGTATTATTGATAATGGTGCGTGCTTTGACAGCCCCAATAGTCCCCATACTTACATGATCTTCTTGGTTTGCAGAGGTAGGTATAGAGTCTACAGAAGCAGGATGTGCTAAGACTTTATTTTCAGAGATTAGAGATGCAGAAGTAAGTTGAGCAATCATAAACCCAGAGTCAATTCCTGGACGTGGTGCTAAAAACGCATTCAATCCTCTATTTAATTCAGGATTAAACATCTGTTCTTGACGTCTTTCAGAGATATTACCAAGTTCAGAAACAGTAAAGCCTAAGATATCTGCCGCAAATGCAACAGGTTCACCATGAAAGTTGCCACCAGATAAGACTTTATCATCATCAGGGAAGATCAATGGGTTATCTGTTGCTGAGTTTATTTCTACTTCCAGAGTCTGTCTAACAAAGGCAATAGCATCTCTCACGGCTCCATTTACCTGTGGTGTACAACGCAAGCTATATGCATCTTGCACATTCTTACAGTTAATATGTGATTGTCTTAAAGGGCTATTTTTCAATAATTCATTAAGATTATAAGCAGAACAAATTTGCCCATTATGTGGTCTTACTTTATGAACAAGCTCATCATAAGCAGCTGGTGTGCCTGTCAAAGCATCAACAGTTAGAGCTGCAATCACATCAGCACTTTGTGCCAAGTCTTCAGCTTTTTTGATATTGATAGCCATGATACCAGTCATCACTTGTGTGCCATTATTTAAAGCGAGTCCTTCTTTAGCAGCGAGCTTTACAGGGGTTAAGCCTGCTTTTTGCATTGCCAAACCACCGTCGATAATTTCTCCCTTATACTCAGCCTTTCCATGACCCAATAACACTAAAGCTAAGTGAGATAATGGAGCCAAATCGCCACTTGCTCCTACAGACCCTTTTTCTGGAATACATGGATGAATTTCTGCATTGAGCATATCAATTAGAGTTTGTAAAGTTGATAATCTTATACCTGAATTACCCTTTGCCAGCACATTTGCACGTAATAAATGAATTGCGCGGGTTTCTTCAATAGATAAATAATTCCCAACACCAGTTGCATGACTAAGAATTAGGTTAGTTTGCAGTTCTTCAATATCTTCTTTAGCGATTGATATAGTAGAAAACTTACCAAATCCTGTGGTCAAACCATAAACGATTCTTCCTTCATTAATCACTCTATCAACATAAGCACGGCAATTATTTACTTTGTCCATTGCTTCATCTGTTAGCTTTACTTTAGCTTTATTGCATGCAACTTCCCACACTTGTTCAAGGGTCAATGAGTTGCCATCAATATAGATTAACTTTTCCATTCTATCTCCTAGTAATATTTAATTTGGATCATCTTTTTTAAAATTGAGATTTTGTCAAATTACTTTTAACTAAATTTTTTCAGCATGAGCTGTATGATCTTGTCAGCAGCATTACCATCGCCAAATTCTTCTAACATAGTTTGTTTGCCAGGCATCGAATCACAAGCATCTAATATTGCTTGCATATTAGCCCCACAAAGCGTGTTCCATCCATTTTCAAGTGTCTCAATCCACTCTGTTTCATTGCGCAGTGTTATGCATGGTTTTTGGAGGAAATAAGCTTCTTTCTGAACTCCTCCCGAATCTGTAATCATCTTGTCACAATGCACAAGCAAACTAAGCATGTCCAAATAGCCGACAGGCTCAATAATCCTTATATTATCTGCAATCTTGATATTCATCTTACTGATAATATGCTTAGTTCGGGGATGTAAAGGCAAAAGGATCGTCTTTTTTGTCTGTGCTAAGGCATTAAATATCGCTCTCAAATTATCTTCTATATCAGTATTCTCAGCACGATGAATTGTACAGAGATAAAAACTATCTATCCCTGCTATGATCGCTGGTTTATCTCTTTTATCAATCATACTTTTATAGTACAATACTGAATCATACATCACATCACCGACAAACACAGTGCTCTCTTGTTTACCTTCAATATTTAACTGTTTTACAGCATTTTTCGTGGGTGCAAGTAATAAATCTGAGACGGCATCGGTGACTATTCGGTTAATTTCTTCAGGCATCTTTCTATTAAAAGATCTCAATCCTGCCTCAACATGTGCAACAGGAATATGAAGCTTAACCGCTGCCATCGCCCCTGCAATTGTGGAATTAGTATCACCATAGACAAGTACACAGTCTGGCTTCTCATTCAATAAAACCTCTTCAATATCATGCAGCATCTTCGCTGTTTGCGCACCATGAGAAGCTGAACCAACATTTAGATTATACTTGGGAGAAGGTATATTTAATTCTTCAAAGAATATATCACTAATATTTTTGTCATAGTGTTGGCCTGTATGCAAAATGATTTCTTCAATCTCTGGATATTCTTTTAGTTTTCGACTAACAGTTGCTGCTTTGATAAACTGAGGTCTAGCGCCAATTACAGTGATAATTTTCATGCTTCACCTCTCATTCTTTTAAATAAGCTCACTATTCTTTCAGCTGTCTTACCATCCCATAAATCAGGAATTTTACCCTTTTTGCTATTTCCCTTAATAATCTCATCTGCTTTTTCAATAATAGTCTCTGTTTTAAGCTCTACAAGCTGGTTTGTACCTTCTGTAATTGTTATTGGACGTTCTGTATTTTCTCTAAGAGTCAGGCATGGTACACCAAAGTAAGTTGATTCTTCCTGAATGCCACCAGAGTCTGTTAAAATGAACTTTGCATTCATTTGCAGATGCATAAAATCATAATAACCAATAGGATCAGTAAAAATTAAATTAGTCATACGCTTGATTTGTTCTTCAAACCCAAACTTCTCTATATTTTTCTGTGTACGTGGATGAATAGGAAAAATGAGGTGTAAGTCCTTGGCAATCTTTTCAAATGCATCTAATATCACTTTCAAGCCCTCTTTGGTGTCAACATTAGACGGTCTATGCAAAGTAATTAAACAATAATTACCCTTCTCAAGTTTCATCTTATGTTGCTGGTTAAGTTGGGTTAAAATCTCAGATACATCTGCTTTATCCTTCTGCTGAACAAGTGAGTCAATCATAATATTACCCACAAAGACAATCTTATCATCAGATACACCTTCATTCTTCAAGTGTTGATTCCCATCCAAACTTGGCGTAAGTAATAGATCAGATATGGCGTCAGTTGCAAGCCGGTTTATCTCTTCTGGCATAGATCTATCAAAACTGCGTAGCCCAGCTTCAAGATGCGCAACCTTAATGTGAAGCTTAACAGCGTCCAGAGCGCATGCGACAGTGCTATTCACATCCCCAGCCACGATAACCCAATCAGGCTTATCTTCCAACAATACTTTTTCATATTCTTCCATAATTTTAGCTGTCTGAGCACCATGAGAGCCAGACCCAACACCTAAATAAAAATCAGGTTGTGGCATGTTTAAATCGTCAAAGAAGACTTTTGACATTTTCTGGTCATAATGCTGACCAGTATGTATTAATCTCACCTCAAATAAATCACAATATTTTTTAAATTCCCTATATAAAGGTGCCATTTTCATAAAGTTAGGCCTTGCCCCAACAATTAAATGTATCTTCATTATTCCTCCTAAAGCCAAGTATTTGATTTTTGTAAAATAGGTCAAGTGTTTTTTTATCAGCTAAAAACTTGAAAAACTAAAATCATTGTTTCGTGTGAAAAGACTAACGCATCTTAATTGTGAGTGCTTTATTTTAATAAACAGATCATGAATAATGTAAAAAAATATCTGCTTCTAAAATAGTGCATTCTAAAAATGGTAAAATAAAAGTATAAGTGAGATCTTTCATGCCAGTTAGCTTCATCGATATAAGAAATAAAAAGCATTGTAAACAAAATCTCATTTAGCCTTGTTATAAGAGTCTTAAGATTATAAAAAAGCGATTACATAATCTCCATTCCATTCCCTTTTGATTCCTATTAAAATACCTTTCATTCTCCAAGATAGCAAGGGGAATGCAAGGGTGATCAAGTAGGCATCTCTTTGATAAATAGTCGTATACAACAGTCAACAGAATATTGAATGAAAAGGAGAAAAATAAGCCATGTAAATTGATTATTTAGTTTTTTTCTAACGTTATTTTAAATTATGTTATACATTCTTTTCTTTAGAAGATCACAAAATCAATGATCTTTTGTTTTTGAAAATGAAGTCCATATAATAATTATTAATTAAAAGAAGTATAGTAACTTAATCCTTTTTATTGAGTTCTTTTTATAAAGTTTTTAAAGCGATATCTTACTATGATCATGTATTTTAAAGTATCATTTATAAAAAATTCATAATTGCCTTGACATAAACATATACTTGAAGATTATTAGTATAGGATTATTTTGTAGTTAAGGATTAATAATGAGTTTAGCAAATAAAGATAATACTTTAGTGATTGTACCAATATATAACGCCAAACGGCACTTAAAGCAGCTTTTTAAGGAGATAATAGCACAAATACCAATTAATCAAATAGTTGCCATCGATGATGGATCGACAGACGGATCTTACGAACTATGTCAAAGTTTAGGGATAAATTGCATAAGATTTGATGCTAATAAAGGCAAAGGGGTGGCTTTGAAAGCTGGTTTTAAGTATGGCATTGACAACAAATTTGAGTATGCATTTACACTTGATAGTGACTTGCAGCATTCTCCTAAAAGTATCCCACGTTTTTTTAGAAAGCAGAACTATGTTTTAGCAGATTTGATTATTGGTAAACGTGATTTTGTTATAAAGAAAATGCCTTTTATGAGGATATTGTCAAATACAATAACGTCTAAGATTGTAAGCCTTTTTTCTGGACAAAGAATATATGATTCGCAATGTGGATATAGACTTTATCGACTTGATAAACTGAGAAATATACACGTTGAAGAAGACCGTTATCAATTCGAAACAGCGATAATATTAGAAATGAGCAAACAGCTATCAAAGATCGATTATGTAAGGATTGAAACGATTTATAGTGATGAAAAAAGCTACATTAAATCTTTAAGAGATATTAAGAATTTTATAAAAGTGATATTAAAGTATATTTAGGAGATTAAATGAACATTTTATTATGCAATGATGATGGGATTGAAAGTAAAGGATTAAAAATATTATTAGATACCTTTGAAAAGAGAGGGCATAAAGTGTTTATGATCGCCCCCAGCACAGAAAGAAGTGCGATGTCTCATGCAATTACAATTAGAGAACCACTGAGAGTAAAGCAATATTCGTCTAATAGTTGGTCGGTAAGTGGTACACCTGTTGACTGTGTGCTTGTTGCCTTGGAGCATTTATTGGTAGAAGAAAAAATAGATTTAGTCATTTCTGGCATCAATGCAGGTCAGAATATTGGCGACGATGTTTTGTATTCAGGGACTGTTGGTGTAGCAGTTGAAGCTATGTGTTGGGGATATAAAGCAATTGCCCTGTCTATTACCAGCTACGAAAACCAATATTGGGCGACTGCAGCCAGCATAATTGACCGTTTAATCGAGCTCGACATTCAATCATTAATTGGACATAGACAGCTGATTAATATTAATGTGCCTAATCTTCCTATCGAGAAAATCAAAGGCATCGAAGTCTGCAAAACAGGTTTTAGAAAGTATCAAAACATTGTCTATGAGCAAAAAGACCACCGAAATAGGAAGATAATATGGATAGGTGGAGATACGCCTATTTGGGAGAATACAGGCACTGATTATGATGGATATCTTGTCAAGAATGGGTTCGTAGCATTATCACCACTAAAGGTCGACTATAACGACTATGAAGCTCATCAAGCTTATGTTGATTTTTTAGATAAGAATAAAAATAATATACTTATTGATAATTGAGAGCAGTAAATGAGATTTGAAGACCAAAGATTTTTAATGATTGAAAAGCACTTAGTTCCCCGCGGAATAAGTAATGTGGAGCTACTTGCATCATTTGCAAAAGTACCAAGAGAGCGCTTTGTAGATGACAAATGGAAAGAGTATTCATATCAAGACCACCCTCTACAAATAGAATGTAATCAAACTACTTCTCAGCCTTTCATAATCGCTTATATGATGCAGTTACTTGATATAAAAGCAGATGATTGTATTTTAGAAATAGGCACAGGCTCGGGGTATCAAACAGCACTTTTAGCCGAGCTTTGCAAAGAAGTCTATACTGTTGAAAGGTATGGAGAATTATCAATGCAGGCAAGAGAAATTTTGAGGGATTTGGATTATAAAAATATCTTTTATAAAGTTGGTGATGGTACTAAAGGGTGGGAAAACTCTCTACCTGTAAAAAATGATTTCGATAAAATAATTGTCAGTGCTGGGTCTCCAAACATACCTGATTCACTTATTAAACAGCTTAAAGTTGGTGGTAAATTAGTTATCCCTATTGGCGATACATTATCACAAAGAATCATATTACTGACAAAAGATGAGACAGAAAACCACATTGAAGAGCTTGTCCCCTGTACATTTGTTCCTTTAATTGGGCAAGAAGCTTGGAAAGAATAGGCAGTTTATATGATAGACATTTTAAAAAACCTGTTTAAAGATAGTTCAAATACAGCAAAGCTTACCAATATTAAATTGTTTAAGAATTTAAACAAAACAGAGCTTTCCTATTTATCTAATTATCTCATTGAAAGAAAGTTTACAAAAGATGAAATTATTTATCAAGAAAACTATCCGCATGTAGTGATTTATTTTATATTGGAAGGTAATGTTGAGCTATATTTTACAAAAAACGGTATAAACAAAGCCTTTGAGAGTTTGTGCCCAAATCAGCACTTTGGAGAAATAGGGCTCTTTGATGATAAGGTTAGAATAAGCTCTGCAAAGGCAGTAACTGATTGTAGTCTCTTGGCAATTTCTAAATATGACTTTGTCAAGTTTGCAAGTAAATACCCTGGTAGTGGGATAAAACTTCTATATAATCTTGCTGAAGAGATCGCAGGAAACTATTACGATAGGTTGAAAAATGAACTTGAATAACATTAATCTTATGAAGGTTAGTTTTATCCTATTGTGTGTAGTCATTGCCGGTTTTGCTTTATTCATCTATAAAAGCATCTTCATTTATATAATTCTTTCGCTGATATTTGTTTATTTTGCGGAGCGTGTTGTTAATGTTTTTGAAAACTTAGGGCTAAGGCGGCTGTACTCAATCCTACTCTTCTATTTGTTGCTCATTACATTGATATTTTTTATTATTTATTTTCTAATTCCAATAATGCTGCGACAAACATCAATAATATCGTCTGCGTTCAAAGACTTTATTACTATGCCACCTGAACAATTAAACAATCTAACTTTTGTACAAAACTTCGATTCATTAATGGCTTCTGTAAA
>JAKPKU010000094.1 GCA_029553545.1 Candidatus Cloacimonadota bacterium | reverse complement strand
GCGAACAAGTCGAGTAACATGCCTTTCTGTTGGATATTGGAATAAATTATCCTTTCTAACGTTTAAAATTACATCTTCAACTGATTTTTTTTCAAGATACTGCTTCGAAACAATTCTTATTTCGTAAAAAAGAAATTGTTCTGCTGTCAAACCACCATTATACGACATAGAAACATCCATCTATTTTTTCACCTTTTTATGTTTTATTTTAAATAATTATCATAAAGTAGGCTATCAGCTTCAGCCTCTTATGAGTATAGATTTTAGCATGCTTTGAAAGAAAAATATAGCTATTTTGAATGGCTTGCTTATCTATTTCAGTGCCATACCATAGCTAGGCATGATAAGCGAAAAAAGGTTCTATCTTTTTAGAAATGCCGCTCTTAATTTCAGTTGCCTACAATTTGTAAGCAACTGATTATCTGTATTTTTGGTAAATTTAAAATCTTATCGGGAAAGAACAACTTTTACTAATATCTTACCCGCCTATATTCTCATACGATTTAAATATGTATTCTTTTGCAACTTCCAATTCTTCATCATTGGTAATTGTTAATTCAAAATCTCCTGTTCCATAATGACCGACGTCTGTGACATCCCTTGCGATTGATGGGATTTCTATTTTTTTTATATTCAAGAATTACAGGATTATTATCCTCAGATAACTCAAGAAAATCTATTCTCCCTGCATGTTCATGTCCTGTAGAAAAGAATTCACAGACCCAATGTAGAATTAATTAAGATATTATTTTTTTCATAACCCTCGATGTATCCAATCACAGTTTGATCTTGGATATTTGTATCCTCACGCAAAACGTCTTTAATAGCACGGACTACCGATTCACGTTTACTATCTTTGATCAATGAAATCACTTTAGTTTGAAATACTTTTTCTGCATCTTCAAAAGATGTATTCCGAGCAGCATCAATAACATCTGGTGGTACATTGTCACGGCCACTTTTAAGGTGTCCTGGAAGAGAACCATCTCGAAGCTCTATTGATTGGGCATATGATGAAAAGATAGCATCGCATAACGATTTAATCGTAACCTTTTGGTTGAGAGCTTGATACAATATGTGCATAAGTGTACCAAAACATAATCTTTTCATTGCGATGCCTCCTCTTTTTTACAATAATAATTTAACACTTAGCACTGCTTATTTTTAAATTTCAGTGCTCTCAGTCTCCTTTTGTACCATATACTCTTCACGAATCTGAGATAGAGTTTTTCCAGTTTCCTTATGCACAGCAAAAACATAAGTCTGAACACTAGACCACCCATAAATTTCCTTCAGCCATGCTTGCATCGACTTTTCTTCACCATTGACCATTACATTACCATTGGATAGAAGCCTTCCTTCATCCTCTCTATCTTTGGCAACAATGATGTCGCCTTCTTTAACAACACCCCATTCGAGCATTAAGTCAATTTTAGGCAAAGATCTCCGTGTTATTTTTTTATCTCCTGTTACTGTTGTCACGATTGATTTATCCATCAAGTTCACATAATAATCATCATAGTTGGTCACCGGGAGTAGCTTTTCCACATAGAAAAACAAATCTTCATTTAGCTTGTATGGAGTTAATCTATAGCAACTCATGTCAACATTATTACTATTTAGCCACGCAACTGCCGACAATGTCTGTTCGTCAAAATCAGACGCCACTAGAATAATTCTTTGCTTTTCATTAAAGTTCTTCTGTGCATCATTGACCTGAAGGAACTCATTCAACTTGCGAATACCAAGTTCAAATGAGGTTAACTCTCCAAGTTCAAACTCACTTCTATATTTTTCAATGTAGGGAGCATAAACCTTCTTCACTAAATCATCGGTCTTATCTATTGTTGCATAACTAGCAGCATATCTTATTGCCTGGAATTCAAAAGCTTCTTTGCGATGTTCAATATCTTTACGATCCCTCTTGATTTCAATAAGTACAATATTTCCATTGTTATCAACTGCAGTCAAATCACTTCTTCCATTCTTTTCATTTCTGACTTGTCTACCGACAATAAGCATGGACTCTTCTTCATCACAGATCATATCAATACTGTTTCTTAAAATTTCTTCTATATCATTTTCTGTCATATTCAACTCTGAAAAAGTGACCGGTTCAATCCTGGCAGCTTGTTTTCCCTTAATACTGTACATATCTCAACCTCCCTAAAGTTTCATCTCATTAAGTAAATCCCTCAGCTTTTTAAGTTCTTCTACGCTTAAGGTTACACCTTTGCCCATTTTCTCATGTTCAGGTGGAATAGGCAATATAAGTGCAGTCCCCAAATACCCCAAATATTTAAGCAACAGCCTTTGGATCTGATGCTTTTCCTTGATAAACAGACGGAGGAAATCCGTCTTCAGTTACGGTAGTTACTCTGACCGTATTGTAATATGCAAAAGTATATCGCCAAACCTCCTTTTTCACTTCTTCAACCGTCATATGCGCGGTATCGAGCTTGTAGAGTTTTTCCTTCTTGAGCGTTGCAAACCAGCTTTCCATACGAGCGTTATCGTA
>JAKPKU010000014.1 GCA_029553545.1 Candidatus Cloacimonadota bacterium | reverse complement strand
TTCCAGCAATATACGGTGATATTGTTGTATGGATTGGAGGGATACAGTTTGAAAATACTGAAAATATTGACATCTTTGGCTACAATCTAAAGACCAAGGAAAGATTCCAGATCACAAAATCAGGCAAAGCTATACTTCCAGAAATATATTGTGACCGTGTGGTCTGGCTTGACTATAGAGATGGCAACATTTATGGACTTCTCGACGTCTATATAATTTATCTCGATGTTGTTTGTGGGGAAACTAAGAAATCACTTCCAATGGACTGGATAATGAAAAAATTCGGACTTGGCAACAAGGAATAAATTATATTTTTTTATCTTTTTTTTTATTTGACAGCTAGTTACTTATTATGGAAAGTAAGCTACAGAAAATAATAATCGAAAAACTAAACTCGATAGAAAAAGATCTTACTTATATCAAACAGCACATGATGGAAAAGGAAGATGCTTTTAGTGAGGAAGAGTTCAACACTTACATTAGACGTTTTGATAAGGAAAATCTTGAAAGGCTTTTAAATGTCTTAAATAGATAATGCCTAAACAAAGCAGTGAAATCCGTAAAAGTTAAATAGTATTGAGATTTATATTAGGAGACTCTACTAGGGATTATTATGAAAAAGAAAGCAATTATTTTGATAGGGATACTTATTGTATCTTCAATATTTATGATAAGTGCAGGCGCAAACTATAACCAGACGATAAGCCAGAATCAATGTCCTGGTGGTTCCTCTCAATCCAATGCAGTTGACACGTTCTTCGTATTTACAGACGTTCCTAAAAGACCTATTGGAGATGGAACTTTGACTGTCACGGTAAGGGGGGATTATGATTACTATGATTCTACGGACTCTGAAGCTTTAGATGTAATAGTAGAAGGTACTTCCTTAGGGGTATGGCTACCAGGTGTACAATGCTCATACTCCCTTATAACAAAAACTTTTACAGTCACCCAGAGTCAACTACTCCAGTGGGCAAAAGATGGTAAGATTGAAGTCAAGTTAGTCCAAGGAGCGAGTCGTCCTGGAGATAATTTGAGACATAATGAAGTCAATTGCTTCTGTGCTGGTAGCGGATATAATTATGAAGGGGGATGCAATCCCGCCGAATGTGGAAATATAAACATCGTGACACTTGAATACAGAGGAGTTAACAACTCACTTCCAATGAATTGGATCATAAAGAAGTTTGGGCTTGGCAATAAAGAATAACTTTATTTATTTTTTTTTCCTTAATCTGATATTTTTTTTACATTTAATTGGAATTAAAGCTGAGGGTAGTGAGCATCAGAAAATTCATAATTCTTCTAAAGATGCAGTATGTCTCTAAAAGAAGAAAATATCGATTTAATAAAGGAGCTCAACTAAGGTCTAAGAATTTATTGAGTTCATTAAAAACTTACAAAAATGCAAGAGAGCTTTAATATTTTTATGGATAGGGTTACGCAGATAATCATCATGGAAGGCTGTTATTCATACCATTCAAGCATATGCATAAGCTCTGGAACTGGCATAAGGAATGCCATTGAGAGAATATAATGTGAAAATTGGCATGTAAAATTTCATTTTACATCTATTCAAATTAGATATCTTTTATTATTTCGTAAATCT
>JAKPKU010000052.1 GCA_029553545.1 Candidatus Cloacimonadota bacterium | reverse complement strand
TCAACTGTTGTTGCAAGACCTTCGATACACCAGTTGTAGTTGAGAGTTGCTGCTGCTTCGAGCAGTGTGCCCCAACCACCCATGTTCAATAAGTTGCCATAACCATCAATAGCAGGACCTTGATCAACGCCAGCAGGGAAGCCACCAGGTGTATTGTTATTGTAACCGATCCATAATTCACCAGTTGTAGGAATATCAACAGGAGTGTCAAGAATTACAGTGTTCCAAGCATCTACAGTGATGTTTGCAGCTACTTTTGATGCTACTTGTGTGCCAGGATTGTAGTTGCCACCAGTAGCACTACCGCCAGTCCAAACTTTTACGGTATATGTTGCAGCTGGTTCATGAGGTATGAATTTAACTTTGAGTAATTGTCCGCCAGCAACGCCTAAATTAGCAAGTTGAGCAGCAGTAAATCTTTGAGCAACGTCGAAGTTTGCTGCAGCGTTTGTGCCGATAGAGTTATTACCAAATTGACCGCTGTGAGTGATCCAAGCAGTTGGAGCGCCAGCTTCCATCCAGTTGAGTGTAACATCAGAACCGACTACTTCGCCAGTTAAATCTTGTGGTGGGTAGAGGGTATTAATTTCAATTGGATCACCAAGTTCGATTTTTACATCATCTAAACAAACCATCCATGCATCAGCACAATCATGGTGACGGAATGCTATATAAACATTTTCACCAGCATAATTTGATAAATCAATGAATCTCTGTGTCCAAGGTTCATAATTGACAACTTCAGTAAATAATGTGCTAAAAGAATCTGGGTCATCGTCTGTTGTTGAAATCATGATTGAATAAGTATCATGTGGATCATCTAAAAAAATGGGTGTTATCCAATAGCTTAATTCAGCTTCATGAGTAGCTGGTAAAGAAATCATAGGTGTAATGAGCCAATTATCTGGTTCACAATCATAACCTGGATCCCATGAGTAGGAGCCAACCCACCCAATACCAGAGTGTGCCTCTTCTGGTTCATCATCATAATGATACCATGTTTCGCCGTCATTGTCCAGATCTAACGTTGTCCAACCTTCAGGAAAATCGCTACCATCAAAGCTTTCATTCCAAGGAAAGTTTGTAACAGTTAAAACCCTTTTTTGATCAGAGCTATTTGTCATAGCGTGCCCAATTGACTTGTTTGTTAAAATAGAGTCAAAGTTTTTTACTCTATTCCTTGCAGGTGATGCAAGTAACAAGCTACAAGCAACAAGCAAAGAAACAATGAAAAGTGTTTTTTTCATTATTCTTCCTCCTTTTGTATTTTATTATTAGAAACAGTTATTATTTGGATCTTAAAATGTCAACACAAATTCGTGATGAAAAGGCTTCATATTGAATTAATACTTAATAATAATGAACAAAAATGTGATTAAACCCTCAGAAAAATATTAATTTATAAATGTTGAAAAAAAGAATATAGTTTTTAAATAAAATTAAATCAAGAGCGAGTTGTTCAGATGATATAATGTTTTCAATATATAATAATAAAGATGGTGTAGATTAATGCATAATTTAAGTTTACAGATTTGAAGAATACTGAAAGCTGAGAACTGAGCTATGAAATGTAATTGATCTGAGTCAACTAATGATAGTTATTGGTTTTAAAAAAAATCACCTTTAAACCAGCTCGTAGTAGGCATCTGCTGATTTGGGTGAAAATAGTTTTCGAAAAACACCATTTTCTAAACCCTATATATATAGAGGGTGATGTTTTTATTTATGGTTCTGCTTTATTCTTTTATAAGCTATTTTGGTTGCTGTGCGACAGCCTCATAAATATTCGAATATTCCTATTATTAGTTTGATTCTTTATTTTACATCATAATAAAGTCAAAAAAGTATAATAATATTTCAACTATAAAAGCGTAGGTATCAATATATTACCATGATTATTAAAATATCATTTGACAAGATATGTCTTTTGTTTTATAAAGGAGCACAAAAGAAAAATAAGGAGGAATTCATGACTGAAAAATTAGTTTATGGAAAAGTAAGCAGTCAAACTGCTATGGAGCTTGAGGAACAATATGGAGCTCATAATTATCATCCACTTCCTATTGTGATTGCAAAAGGTGAAGGACCATTTGTTTGGGATCCAGAGGGGAAACGTTATTATGACTTCCTTTCAGCATACTCAGCAGTTAACCAAGGGCATTGTCATCCAAGAATTGTCGAAGCTATGATTGAACAAGCGAAAACAATAACTTTAACCTCCCGTGCCTTTTTTAATAACAAGTTGGGAGAATTTGAAAAGTTTATTACAGAATTCTTTGATTTTGAAATGGTTTTAGCTATGAACTCTGGTGCAGAAGCAGTAGAAACTGCAATGAAATTGGCTCGCCGTTGGGGCTATGTCAAAAAAGGGATTCCAGAGAACGAAGCAGTATTAGTTTTTTGTGATGGTAACTTCCACGGTAGAACAATAACTATTATTTCTGTCTCAACCGACCCAGACTGCAGAACAAATTTTGGTCCATATACACCAGGATTTGCAACAGTACCTTATAATGACGTAAATGCATTAGAAGAATATTTAGAGAAAAATGGCAAAAAAGTAGCTGCATTCTTTGTTGAACCAATTCAAGGCGAAGCTGGCGTTTATGTACCAGATGATGGCTATTTAAAGAAATGTTTTGATATTTGTAAAAAGCATAATGTATTATTTGTAGCTGACGAAATTCAATCAGGTATAGCACGTACAGGCAAGCTTTTAGCATGCGATTGGGATAATGTTAAACCTGATATATTGATTCTTGGTAAGGCACTCTCTGGCGGTGCAATGCCTGTTTCAGCTGTATTATCATCAAAAGATATCATGCTTACAATCAAACCAGGTGAACATGGCTCAACTTATGGCGGAAATCCTTTAGCTTGTGCTGTTGCAACTGCAGCAATGGAAGTCGTTAGAGATGAAAAACTTGCAGAAAGATCACAAGAATTAGGTGTTTATTTCCGTGAAGAATTAAATAAGATTAATCATCCAATGCTTACAAAAATTCGTGGTAAAGGTTTGTTGAATGCTATAATAATTGAACCTAAAAATGGTAAAGAAGCTTGGGATGTGTGCGTTATGTTAAAAGAAAAAGGCTTAATTTGCAAACCAACTCATAGACATATCATTCGTCTTGCACCACCACTTGTAATTTCAAAAGAACAACTTGACGAGTGCGTTCAAATCATTAAATCAGTATTTGACCAATTATAAACCTTCTACAAGCGTAGAAAATATTATAAGTGCAGGGAAGCCTGCACTTTTTTAATAATTAATAATTTCATTGACTAATATTGGCAAAAGAATAATTTGGAATTATCAATATCATCAAAGGTAAAGGGTTTTATTATGAAAAGAGTTTTTAGCGGAATCAAACCAACTGGAGATTTGCATTTAGGAAACTATCTCGGAGCTTTAAAGAATTGGATTCCTTTGCAAGAGGAATATGAATGTATATATAGCATTGTTGACTTGCATGCTATGACTATGCAATATGAGCCAAAAGAATTAAAAGAAAACGTATTTAAAATTGCTTGTAATTATCTTGCATGCGGGCTTAATCCTGATAAGTCAATACTAATGATCCAATCTCAATGCCCAAAACATGCAGAATTAACTTGGATTTTGAACTGCCTTACACCTGTGAGTTGGTTGGAAAGAGTCCCAACTTTTAAAGAAAAATCACTCCAAATGGCAGATAATATAAATATGGGATTGATGGATTATCCTGTCCTTATGACGGCTGATATTATACTTTATAAAGCCGAATTTGTGCCTGTTGGAGAAGATCAATTACCACATTTAGAGCTTGCACGCGAGATATTGAGACGCTTTAATGCAAGGTTCGGAGAAGTATTTCCAGAGATTAAAGATATTATACGTAAAGGCTCGAGGGTTAAAGGCTTAGATGGCTCTGCAAAAATGGGTAAATCGCTCGATAACTGTATATACTTACACGAAACGCCTGAAGAAATATGGAAAAAACTGTCGCGGGCTGTGACTGACCCTGCACGTATAAAAAGAACAGACCCTGGAGATCCAGATAAATGTAATGTATATTCTTTTCATCAATTATTTTCAGATGAACAGACACAAGTGGAAATAGCTGATGGTTGCCGTAGTGCCAGTATTGGTTGTATTGATTGTAAAAAGATTTTAGCCAAAAATATGGCTGACGAGCTGGAGCCAATTCGTACAAAATACAATGAATTTATTCAAAAACCTGATTTCGTCTACGATGTCTTGACTGAAGGTAATAAGAAAGCTAATATTATAGCATCAAACACAATGATGGAAGTCTATGAAAATATAGGAATTAATTACAGGTCATAAAAAAATAAATAAAGATTGTAAAAAATATATTGACAGAATATGCTATGTTTAAGAATTTGAAAGAAGATATTTTAAGGAGATGAATGATGTGGACTTTATTAATCATAATACATATTATAATTTGTTTAGCTTTGGTATTAGTAGTATTAATGCAAACAGGCAAAGGTGGACTTGATAGTAACTTTGCAGGTATAGCGTCAAATACATTTGGAGCACAGAGCGCAAGCGATGCAATAAAAAACGCGACCAAGATATTATTCGGTGTATTTATTATCTCATGTGTTTTATTGGCAACAATGAATCCAGGTCAATCAAAAGGATCAAATGTCCAAAAAGAACTTCAAAAAAGCACTAAGACAACTGAACAACCAGCACAACCTCAAACTCAACCTCAGCCTGTTGTGCCTCAATAAATTTTAAAAGAGCAGAAGTGGTGGAATTGGCAGACACGCAAGACTAAGGATCTTGTGCTCACATCGGGTATGCGGGTTCAAGTCCCGCCTTCTGCACCAAATTAAAGCATTGGACAACCAATGCTTTTTTTATTTAACAAAACAAATTTAAAATAATATAACTTTTTGCTTGACTAAGTATGGTAAATAAATTAATGTACTAACATAATACTATATTATGGAGTACATATGAAATTAAGAGAACTTGTTGAGCTTTTAGAAGGAACAATACTAACTGACCCAGAGCATTTAGATAGAGAAATAACATGCGCATTTGGGTCAGATTTAATCAGTGATATTCTTATGTGTACAAAGGAGGCAACCTTGCTTCTGACAGGGCTTACCAACCCACAAGTAATCAGATTATCAGATATGATTGATTTGTTGGGAATAGTCTTTGTGAGAGGCAAAAAACCTGCAGAGGACCTAATTGAAATGGCAAATGAGCGTGATTTACCGCTCATAACCACAAAGTTTACACTCTATAAATCGGCAGGTATTTTATACAATACCGGTTTAAGGAGTTGTAAAATATAATATGGCTGAGTATTGGAATATAACAGAAAACGCGCAAGTAAACTTTGAAAAGTTTAAGAAAGAAAAACCAGAGCCGGAAATGTCTATTACTTATAAAGTTGGGCACAAAGACTTTGTAAATTCTGGTAAGGCATCATCAGAGATAAAACTTATGTTAAAACGATTAGGTGTTAATCCAGAAATTTTAAGGCGAGTAGCTGTTGCATCTTATGAAGCTGAAATTAATGTTACTGCACACTCAATTGGTGGTAATATCATTTGTGATATTTACTTAGACTGTGTTCATATAAAATTCAAAGATAATGGACCAGGAATTAAAAGTCTTGAAAAAGCTTTGGAGCCTGGGTGGTCAACAGCCGATGATCTTGTTAGAGAAATGGGATTTGGTGCAGGATTGGGTCTTCCAAATATCAAGAAAAACTCTGATATTATGCATATAGATTCAGAAGAAAGCAAATCTACTTTACTGGAGATCATAATTTTTTATTAGAATGAGAATTATATGACAACGAAACAATACTTTCACGCAATAGACCTAATAAATGAAAAATGCAAAGGCTGTATGCATTGCGTTAGAATATGCCCAACAGAAGCATTGAGAATTCGTGATGGAAGAGTTCATTTAGATCATACTCGATGCGTAGATTGTGGTAAATGTATTGGCGTATGCCCATTTGGCGCAATCGTTGCTACTTCTGATCCATTGAGTATGATAAATGATTTTAAATACAAAGTAGCAATTATCTCAACACCATTTGCAGGGCAGTTTACCGAAGATATTGATTATTCTACTACTATTAAAGCTCTCTATCATCTGGGATTTGACAAAGTAATTGAAGAATCAATGGCAACAAACATCATGACTAAAATGAAACGCCATTATATTGCTGAGCATAAAAACATTAGACCCATTTTATCGAGTAATTGCCCAGCGGTTATAAGACTAATTCAAGTTCGATTTCCATCTTTACTCCCAAATATATTTCATGTTGAAGCTCCAATGAGCGTTTTATCTATGTATTATAGAGAAAAATACTCAAAGATTCAAAACCTCTCTCCTTCAGATATAGGAGTCTTTTTAATAGTACCATGTATCGCTCAAGTCGCCGCTGTACACCAACCTCAAGGTGCCTATAAAAGAATACAAGAAGGAGCTATCGCCATAAGGGATATTTATAATTCAGTCAGAAATGATTTATCGACAATACGATATTTAAATTATGATTTTATTACACATGAAAAGGGCTTATCAAGAGCTTTGTCTGGGCAAGAAGCGGATGAAGTTGGAAACAACAAAATAAGAACTATTGCTGTAAATGGTATAGAAAATGTGATTGAAATACTTCAAAAAGTTGAAGACCATATATTAGATCAATACGATTATATCGTATTACGAAGCTGTACCAGCGGTTGTGTTGGCGGAATTTTAAATGTAGAAAACCCATTTATTGCAAGAAGTCGCATACAATCGCTAATCAGAAATGCAGAACATCATGATCATGAGCTTGATCCGATTTTTTCAAGCTACTTAAATGGAGAATTTGATGTATTACCGCTTGAACCACGCTCAATAATGCAGTTAGATAAAGACATGAAACAAGCTATTATAAAAATGAAGAGGCTTAATGAGATAAAAGAGCAATTACCCCTGATCGATTGTGGGGCTTGCGGCACACCAAACTGCCAAGCATTAGCTGAAGATATTGTTCAAGGTAAAGCCAGCATTGAAGATTGTGTTATACTATTGAAAAAGAATAAAAACAAAAATGATGATTAAAAAGAAGGCACTATGGGAATAAATACCAAAGAATTTATCAAGTCTATCGATGGAGAAGTTTTAACTGATACTCAAAACCTTGAAAATGTAATCATTGAAGGAGGGTATGTATCTGATTTATTAAGCGATGTGATGGGAAATGCAAGAGAAAATCAAGTGTGGATTACTATAATGAAGCATTTAAACGTCATAGCAGTAGCTGCATTGGCAAATATGAACTGTGTTTGTTTTGCAAATAATGTTACACCAGATCAAACAGTAATTGATAAAGCAATTGAAGAAAATGTCTGTCTTATAAAAAGTGGCTTGTCTACTTTTGAAATTGCTGGGCGCTTATATCAATTAATGCATCAATAAAAAATGAAATGGTATAAAGCAGATTTGCATATACATTCAGTTTTGTCACCATGTGGAGATTTGGGCATGTCTCCTCAAGCAGTTATAGATAAGCTTATAGAGCATAAGATAGACATCTTTGCTATTACTGATCATAATAGTATGTTAAATTTTAGCACATACTATAAAAAAGCTCAAGAATATAACTTGTCATGCATCATGGGAGTTGAAGTTCAAACCCAAGAAGAAATACATCTTTTGGCTTTTTTTGATTCTCATGAAGATGGCTTTGCTTTTTCACAAGCTCTTTATGACTCATTACTGCCGATAGCAAATGACCCTGATTTTTTTGGTGATCAAGTTATCTTGGGAGATAATGATGAAATAATAGGTTTTGAAGAAAAAGCATTGATTAACTCTTCAATGTGGACTTTAGATGAAGCTTATGAAAAAGTATTAGAATTTAATGGTTTTTGTTATCCAGCTCATGAAGATGCGCTATCTTTTAGTATAATTGCACAGCTTGGATTTATTCCACAAGAGCCTAAATTTCAAGCAATTGGAATAACAGCAAAATGTATTATAGAAAATTTGTTTACAAAATATCCCTATTTAAAAAACTATACTTTAATTAGAAGTTCTGACGCTCATTATATACAAGATGTAGCATCAGGATTTACAAAGTTCTTTATAAATGAACCTACTGTTGCTGAAATAAAAAAGGCATGCAGTGGAATAGACGGCAGAATGATTTTATCATAAAGTAAAATAAATCATAACGGAGGAAAAATGTGTAAAGGTAAAGAAAATGACAATGCACTCTATGATCAACTTCAAAAAGTCATTGATGAAAAAAAACAATTAACTAACCCACTCATTGAGATCTTGCATCAAGCTCAAGAGATCTTTGGGTATTTACCTGTTGAAGTTCAAGAGTATATCGCATCAGAGCTTGGAATTCCTGTTAGCCAAGTATATGGTGTTGTAACATTCTATAACTTTTTCTCAATGAAACCACGTGGCAAACACGTTATAAACGTATGCACAGGAACGGCATGTTTTGTTAAAGGCGCTCCAAGAATTTTGCAAATGATGTCAGATGAATTAGGCATTCAAATCGGAGATACAACCGAAGATCGTCTTTTTTCATTATCAGCTGTAAGATGCGTTGGTGCATGCTCTCTTGCACCAGTTTTCGTTATAGGTGAAGACACTTATGGGCGTGTAGATAACAGGGATAAGCTCAAAGAAATAATCAACAAGTATCGCGACTAGAAAGAAAACATGCAGGATTTATCATTACATTTAATCGATATTATTGAAAATTCTGCACGGGCAAATTGTGATTTAATTTCAATTGTAATTGGTATAGATGAGACAGAAAATAAATTGAGCTTTGAAATCATAGATAACGGTGTAGGTATGGATGAAGATACATTAACAAGCGCACAAAACCCATTCTATACATCAAAATCTGAAAGAAAAAAGAAGATTGGATTAGGAATACCGTTATTTAAAGAAAATGCAGAACGCTGTAATGGTAGCTTTTTAATGGAATCAACTATCGGTAAAGGTACAAGATTATATGCTGAATTTGAACACAATCACATTGATCGTATGCCATTGGGAAGCATTGAAGATACATTTTTAAGTTCAATAGTCGGACACTCAGAAATAAACTTTTTTATTAAATTATTTCATATTTTACAAAACAAAGAAGAAAAGGTATTTATTTTAGATACAAGAGAAATTAAATCTGAGCTTGGTGATATTCCTATTACATGGCCAGATGTAGTTATCTACCTAAAAGATACATTGAATGAAGGTATAAAAAATATAGAATTGGAGGAATTCTAATGAAAACTTTAGCAGATCTTAAAGCAATTCGTGAAAAGGCTCAACAAGAAATGAAGCTTAGAAACAGCAATGTTCGCATTAAAGTAGTTGTTGGTATGGGAACATCTGGTATTGCTGCAGGTGCAAAAGATGTAATGAAGACTTTTATTGATGAAGTGTCAACACGTGCACTTACTGATGTTGTTGTCTCTCAAACAGGTGAAAAAGGTTTATCTTCCATGGAACCTGTTGTAGATGTTATTGAAGAGGGAAAACCTCGTTATTGCTATGGCAATATCAACTCAGAAATAGCTAAACGAATTGTTGTTGAACATTTAGTTAACGGCAATCCTGTAAAAGAATTTTTAATTTCAACTGAATAATAGGAGGATTTATAATGCCAACAAAGCGAATCGATCTCTTGATCTGTTGTGGATCAGGATGCGTTTCAGCAGGAGCTCTTCGTATAAAAGACAGATTTATCGAAGAACTTAAAAAGAATGAAATTTACGATGAAGTAAACATCATTGAAACTGGATGTATGGGACCTTGTGATTTTGGACCCGTTCTTATGGTTTACCCTGAGGGTATTTTTTATATCAAAGTAACGCCTGAAGATGCTGAAGAAATTGTAAATGAACATTTTATCAAGGGCCGCCCTGTAAAGCGCTTAATGCAACAAGAAAAAGATAAAACACATGCAACCAAAGATGAAATACCATTCTATCAAAAACAAATCAAAGTTGCATTGGAACACTGTGGTTATTTAAACCCTGAAAAAATCGAAGAGTATATTGCTCTTGGTGGTTATGAAGCTTTAGCGAACGTATTAAATAACAAACCAGAAGACGCAATAGAGATTATTAAACGCTCAGGCTTACGTGGTAGAGGTGGAGCTGGTTTCCCAACAGGTATGAAATGGGAATTTGTAAACAAAGCAAAAGGTTCACCAAAATATGTAGTATGTAATGCTGACGAAGGCGACCCAGGTGCTTTCATGGATCGTTCTCTACTTGAAGGAGACCCTCATAGAGTACTTGAAGGTATGATGATTGCAGCTTATTCAGTAGGCGCATCAGAGGGCTATTTCTACATTAGAGCTGAATATCCTCTTGCTATTACCAGAATCAAATTAGCAATTGAACAAGCAAAAGAATATGGTCTCATGGGCAATAATATTCTTGGTACTGAATTTTCATTTGATGCATTTGTAAGAACAGGTGCAGGCGCTTTTGTGTGCGGTGAAGAAACAGCGCTTATCTCTTCAATTATGGGACAAAGAGGTCAACCAATTCAAAAGCCACCATATCCTGCTAATGAAGGATTATGGAAAAAACCAACTTTAGTCAACAATGTTGAAACATTGGGAAATATTGCTCCAATCTTCAATAAAGGCCCTGAATGGTTCTCAAGCATGGGTACAGAGACATCAAAGGGAACAAAAGTATTTGCATTAACTGGTGATGTCAAAAACACAGGATTGGTTGAAGTTCCAATGGGTATCACCGTTAAAGATTTAATCTATGAAGTTGGTGGTGGCATTGTTGGAGATAATAAGTTTAAAGCAGTTCAGCTTGGTGGACCATCAGGTGGATGCCTTACAAATGACCACCTTGATGTAAAAATTGACTACGAATCACTAAAAGAAAAAGGCGCAATGATGGGTTCAGGTGGTGTTATCGTTATGAACGATAGCAACTGTATGGTAAACATTGCAAAATTCTTTTTAGAGTTTTCAGTTGATGAATCTTGTGGAAAATGTGCTCCTTGCCGTATTGGTTTAAAGCAAATGTATGAAATCCTTGATAAAATTACAAAAGGAAAGGGTAAACCAACAGACATCGATGAGCTTGTTACATTAGGTAATAGCATTAAACAATTATCATTGTGTGGACTTGGTCAAACAGCTCCTAATCCTGTATTAAGCACAATTAAGTACTTTAGAGAAGAATATGAAGAGCATATCAATAATCAAGCTTGCCCAACAAAAGTTTGTCTTGATTTAATGCATTATGTGATTAATAAAGACAAATGTATTGGTTGTTCTTTGTGTGCAAGAAGATGCCCTACATCATGTATTTCAGGCAGTAGACAAGACAAGTTTACTATTGCACAAGTTGATTGTGTAAAATGTGGTAACTGTATGGAAGTGTGCCCTGTAAAAGCAATAACAAAAGAATCTGGTATGCACCCTGATATGGTGAAGCACCTTAAAAAACTTGAACAAGAATTACTTGAATATCAATAAAGTTCGAATTGAAAAATAAGAGGTGCAAAAGCACCTCTTTTTTTATATTTAGAGGATATTGTATAGTAAGCTAAAATAACATGTAAAAGAATAAAGCAGATTTAAGAATTAAAAACATCACCCTCTATATATATAGGGCTTATAAATTGGAGTTTTTCGAAAACTATTTTCACCCAAATCAGCAGATGCCTACTACGAGCGGGTTTAGAGATGATTTTATTTGTACCAACAACTACCCTTAGTTGTCTCAAATCAATTACATTTTATCTCTTTGTTCTCAGCTTTCTGTAATCTTCAAGCTAATAAACCTGAATTATGCATTAATAAACACCCCAATTAAGTTGCTTAGTCTTGAAGTGATAAATTGATTATTTCTTTGATGAGCTCGTTAAAGGAAATACCAACTGCTTTTGCAGACATTGGTGTTAGGCTTAATTCAGTCATGCCAGGTAATGTATTAATCTCGAGGAAATAGAAATCTTTACCATTATATCTAAAATCAACTCTACCATAAACTGAGCACGAGCAAGCTGAAAAGATAGTCTTTGCATATTTCTTTACTAATTCTGCATCTTGTTGAGAGAAGTCTGCTGGGCATATATATTCTGTATTACCTTTTGTATATTTATTATTAAAATCATAGAATCCTTCTTTTGGCACAATTTCTACTATTGGCAAGGTTTTATCTCCGAAAATACTAACTGTAATTTCTCTTCCAGGTATAAACTCTTGGCACAATACCATATCATCATGTTTATATGCTTCTAATACTGCCTTTTCAACTTGCTCAGGCTTTGAAATAATAGATACACCGACAGATGATCCATTACTGTTTGGTTTTACGATAAAAGGTAATTGTAAATACTCAATTTCTTGTTCACTTAATTGTTTATTATTTGTTAATAGTACTTGTCTCGGGCAAGGTATTTTTAATGCTTCAGCTATTAAAGTTGAAACATATTTGTTCATTGCAATCGCACTCCCTGTGTGCTTTGTACCAGTGAATGGAATGCTTTCTAAAGACAAAAGTGACTGAATTCGTCCGTCTTCACCTTCAGCACCATGCAAGCCATTAAAGACAATATAAGGTTTCTTCATTTTTAAATAGCCAAGTAATTCGCTATACGAATGGAAATCAGACGGGTTTACAAGTTCAACTTTATAATTATTTTCTAAAAGAGCTGCTGAAATTGCAGATGAGCTTTTCATTGATATTTCTTTTTCATCTGAAAACCCACCGCATAAAACGATTATTTTCTTTGTCATTTTTTTATGTTTCCTCTATCCAAAATTTCTATGAGTTGATATATTTTGATTGGTTTGGTTTTTCCTTTGACTATTACTTCATCAAGGTATTCGTATTTTATTAAATCTTTAACATACTCTAAAGTGAATTCACTGATGATGATTCCATTTACAGTGCTATAGTCTTTATTAATTGATTCTAATCTTGCACCAAGATTGATAGTGTCACCGATAGCAGTATAGTCAAAGATTTGTTCAGAGCCAAGATTGCCAACAACAGCTGTACCAGTGTTAACACCAATACCAATGTTTATTATTTCTTTACCTTCATTTATCCATTTCCTCTGAAGCTTTCTCAAGCTTTCAATCATATCCATAGCACAACAGCAGGCTTTATACGCATGATTTTCGATAGGTACAGGCGTATTAAAAAGAGCCATGACAGCATCACCAATAAACTTATCTAATATACCTTGATTATCGATAATTGTATTCACCATTTCTGTTAGATATTCTCTAAGCATTGACACAGTGTCTTCAACTCCATGAGATTCCGAATATGTTGTAAAGCCGCGTATATCAGAGAACAATACGCTTACTTCTTGTTGCGACCCTCCATACTTAACCTTATCTGGTGATTTCAAAAGTTCTTTAACTAAAGCGGGTGCCATATAATGTTGAAATGTTTTCTTTATTGCTTTTTTCTCTTTATTTTCTTGGACATAATGATACACAAGATAGCTTAAATATAGCAGCAGTATAATTGTTGGTAATAGCAATATAGTCAACAAGTAATTTTTAAATGTAAATAGGAAGAATACAATAATGATATAAAGAGTAATAAAAAGAAGGCTATATAAAAGGCTTGAAAGTGGTTTAAGTTTGTAGTAAAAAGATGAGAGAAGGATTATTATTATAAAAATAAACGCATAATTAAATACTTTTGGTACTGTTGTTAAGTAATTCTTATCTAAAAGCATTTGAAGCATATTTGCATGTATTTCTACACCTGCCATTAGTTGGTTTTTATTATTAACTGGTGTATGAAAATTATCTTTTAATTCATCTACAGTAGCGCCAACAAGGACAATCTTATCTTTAAAGGCATTTGTGTCTTCTAAATGATAAAAATCATTTATCTCAAAAAATTCCTCCATAGGTAAAACAAATGCGCTATCATCAATCACACTGGAATAAGAAAAGTGCTTAAAGAACTTTGCTGGTCCATAATAATTAATTAAAAGCTCATTGTTTCCAAGTAGAGAAAGGTTTTTATCATCTATTTTGATCGTATTATTGTGTATGGAAATAGTATCATTTTGAATAATAGAGTAACTTTTTAGTGCGAGAGAATAATAGTGATCATTATTTATGGTTTGAAACAATGCATATTTTCTAACAAACCCATCACTGTCACTTGGCATGTTCACTAAGCCCCATATAGGGCTTTGGCTTCTTATGTCAGAAATTGGAGGTAGTGTAGTTGTTTTAAGGTAGTTATTATCATTTGTTTGATATATTTTCCCTGCAAATATTACATTTCCGTGTTCTGCAGCAGCTTTACCGAGATCTATATCAGCTTCTTTTTTATATGGCTCAGAAAACTCAATATCGAAAATAATTTGTTTTGCACCCAGCTTTTTTAGATTTCGAATTAAATGAGCGTGGTATTCACGGGGGAATGGCCATTGTATATCTAAAGCTTGGAACGTCTCGTCATCAACGGCAACAATAACTATATCGTCTATTTTTTGCGATCGATGGCTTTTATATTTTAGCATTAAGTCATATGCTTTATGTTCTATATGCTCGCCAAAACCTGTGCAATAAAATACAACTGTTGACAAAAAAGTTGCTAAGGCAAAGACAAATATTAACAAATATTTCTTCATATAATTAGAAAGATGTAGAGATAATTAACCTACCAGCGAGCAAGTTAAAATCCTGTTGAGAATTTTCTTCAGTATAGGTTTTATATGTTATGTCTGCACTAAGCCATGTTTTTTTAATAGGATAATACTTTGCGCCAGTGCTTACAATAAAGTTCTGACTTGAGATATTGTCTTCAGAGTTTAAATTAGCTTTCATATTAAGAAATGGTATGACCTTATTATCAAGCAGAGGGTATTCATTATTAAAATAAGCAGTATTGTATTTAAACTGGTTGTTTTCATCGAATTTGTTTTTTGTTGTGCTAATCAAGATACCAAACTTTGATACTAAGGGGATATTATTAAATCTAAATGTGTTATTAAAACCTATATCATTTCGATCATTGTTAAATGCTTTTGCTTGTGACTTATCTTCGTCAAAACCTATTCCATAGCTAATAGAACTTGTTGTGTATGCAAAAGGTAAAAAGCCATAAGAGTACCCTGTTGTTAGCTGCATGTATCTATTATTTATATCTGTTTTTAAAGGATCATCACTAAAAGCATCATCTTTATTAGAGTTATTAATGAAATTTAATGATAAAAAAGGTAGACCTGAAGGGGAATAATTAAGATTCATAAAGAGACTTTGAGTGGTCAATGTTTTATTCTTATGGTTAACTGTGTTATCACAAGAAAGCTCGGCACCACCAGAAATAAAGAATTGATTTGATACTACAATATTGTCTATAAATCTAATAATTCTTTTATCTTGTAAAATGTTTGCTGAACTCAAAGAGTAAAATGATGGACCTGTTTGGATAAAACTGACTGTAAGGTTATTGTAGAGCGCATTCATATTGATGCCTGCTTTGAGAGCTGAATTATTTAGCCCTACTTTAAAGGGTTCCATGTTTTTATTAACGATTATTAGTGGTTCTACTGCTTCAGGATCGAAAGGAAAGGAGTCATCCAAATAGTCTTCAAGTTCTTCTTGAGTCATTACTCCAGGGTTAATATTACTATTATAAATACTCATTGCTGCTTCAGCAAATAGGTTTACTCTTCTTGAGAATAAATGCAATTCAAAATCTGCACCGACTACTAAGTTGTCTTTTGCTTCAATGATATATTGTGTGGTGCTGTCTGTCTCTATTTCATATGCAGATTTACGGAGGCTACTTAAGTTGTCTTTAGATTTGGCAAAGTTTAATGAAAAAGAGCTGTTGTTAGGGTTACCATATGTCATTTTTGCTGATAAATGTTCTTTGTTAAACGATCTATATGCATAATAATCATCTATTATATTTGGTTCAACTTTGCGTTCAAGTCTTCCTGCAGACACTGATACTCTGTAATTATTAAGTTTTAAGGTAGTAGATACGCCTTCGACTGATTTGTTGTAAGTTGTAAATTCTGAATAGTTAGGTGAATAATCACCCAAGTGCAGATCAAATTTTGGTGATATAAAGCCCAAGTAATACTTATTAATCTTTTGATTATTACTGTTCTCCAAAGATGATATCAGCAGATAGTTTTTTATAAAAATTGATTTATATTTACCTGTAACTTGAAGTATTGCAGATTCTTCATGGTTCGATTCATAATTAAGTGAATCAGCCATATTCATATATGTATTCGAATTTGCTAATAGAGTTAAATTACCATAGTAGCTAAAATTTGATATGTGTGTTTTCTTTTGGAAATCCCAAGTAGGCGAAACCACAAATTGTCCGTCGGTTAAGCGAGCAGAAACAGAAAGTTTATTATCTTTTGACGTTTTTGGCACCTTAATAATTAACAATGCGTCATCAACAGTATATCCTGTTTTAAGCTGTTTATTATTTAGTTTAACATTTATGGTATTAGCATTAAGTTTATCTTTAATATTAAACATTGAAATTACTATATTCTGCCCTTCAATCAAGTTTGAAAGATCATCTGGTGATATTAATATAAAAGCATCTTTAATCTGTTCTTTTTGAATAGGTGAGCGATATGGGTTAAACTCTGGGTTTATTTCTGGGAAGCTAATAATCTCTCCTGCAGTATTAGATATAACAACATAGTATTCAAAAAAGGTGCCGTTTTTCTTTTTAATTTCATCAATTTCATGTTGAATCAGAAAAGAAAAGTTTGCTAATAATGAACTTTCACTTAACAAGTCTTTTTTTAAGTAAGCTCTATCTAAGTCTGATTTATAATATAGAGAAATTTGACTTATATCTGATTGAGTCTCTTCAACATTAAAAGACAGTTGATTATCATAATTGTCAGATATTCTTAGTTGTTCATGAGAAACTCTTAATGTATATAATGACGAAATTGTTATCAATATGATAACGAGTAAAAGAACCCTATTCATAGGAAATTCTCACTTTCTTAATGGTTCCATCAGGGTTTTTTAGTTCCATTTCGAAAATATGAGTACCTGAATCTCCTGTATTACCCTTTGGATTGTTCATTCCATCATCATCGTCATTCAATTGTCCTTTTTCATTTTCATCATCAATATTGTTTTGAATATATTCACTATTATCTATTTCAGTGACATTTCCTTCATCATCGCTTTGTATAACGTCGTTAGAATGTGCATCAACAGATCTATCGCTTGTTTTGTTTCTTATTTCTACTTCACCTTCAATAATGCCAATTGTGGTGATAAAATTATCGTATGTAGTTAAAAAGTTGGTCCCTTTTACAGACGCCACAGTATTTGGAGTTTCGACTATATAATTACCTGATTTTGGGGTTACTTTTGCTTTTGCCGTTCCCTTAACAATTGAATTACTTTTATTCAATACATTTCCATTTACAGAGGCATTGATAATAATGATTGAGTTTGGGAAAAGCTTTGTTGTTGCTCCATTATCCACAAATCTAATAGCAGCAAAAGACTCATCTTCAGATTGCACTTGATCATTATTCTTTAATACATCACCAGTTTTGGCTATTAATGTTGTACTATTTCTAACAATATTGATTTTTCCTTTCATACCAGCGATCACAGCAATATTTTGTGCGTAAGTTAAGACTACAAAACTTAGTATGAATATTATTAATAAAAATCTTTTCATGTTTACCTCAATCTATAATTTCTATAACATGGCTTTGAGAGTTTAAGATTTGCTGAATAATTGTTAAAGCCTGACTTGCATTTATTTTATTATTATCATGATAGAAAGTACCTGTTGGTACAAAAAACTGATTGATAAGCTGGTTTACCACTGGGCTTTGAAGTGCTTCAAGTTGGGGCATTAAGTTTGCGTATGGACTTGGAATATTAGTTGTCGAACTAACAAATTTATAAATATACCATGGGCTATGTCTCATAGGAGTCCCGCCAAATTGTGATTGATCAGTGGTTAATGGTACTGATACTCGCCATGCATAGTAGTTGTTTTCTATATATTCTAAGTTTTCATTAAATATAGGAGATGTTTTCGTCTCCTGATAAAACAGTCGTCCAGAGTTGGCTATATTGTTAATATTTATGGATGATTCTTGTGCAAACTCACGTATTTCAAAAATATAGGGGTTTGCTGGATTTGAAATATTTGCAGACCATGAATAGACAACAGGTCTTTGAGATATATTTGGAATGGGCTGCCCTGCTTGAACTCCAGGCGTTATAAGAACAATATTACTAACATTATGAATGTTCATAACATAAATTGCTTCATTGCTAAGCGGTGTAGAATTGGGGTTATTAGAAGATTTGATTTGCATGATAAATTCATACACTCCATCAGGGAAAAGTCCCGTATTCATAATTGCAGACTTAAAATGTGGGTTATTTAAAAAATCATTCAAAGAAATTGACGGTGTTGCTGCAGATAAATATTGGCTACCATTATCATTAATAATATCTCTATTGGTAAAAATCAGCGGTGAGCTTGTATTGTTTAAAACATTTAATGAGTAGTCCTTAAATGAAGATATTGATTTATTGATGATTATGTTTCCATTCCATTTTAGTGTAAAAGACATGTAGGCTTCATCGACTTTTCTGTTTGATTGATTTGCAACTCTGACAGTAAAGATAATAGGTTGATTGTTTGGGTTGTCTACATCAATAGAAGCCGCCCTAATTGAATTATAAAATGGGTTGCCCGTTAGGTTTAAATCAAATGGAACTTTTTGCGCCATTAGGTTACAAGATATTATTAGTATCAAGATTATTAATGTTTTTTTCATATCACCCTCCAATATGAGTCATAATAATAATGTTTTGAAAAAAAGTCAACTATTATTTTGTAGTTTTTAGTTTATCATTGAAGTGTATGTAAAAGAGATAAAAAAAAGATTCAATCAATGAGTTATTTTTTCAGAAAAATCATACAAATTATGCATACAATTAATGAGACTGTTACATAGTAAACCAAAATAACATGTAAAAGAATAAAGTAAAGAATAAATAAAAACATCACCCTCTATATATAATAGGGCTTAGAAAATAGTGTTTTTCTAAAACTATTTTCATCTAAAACAGCAGATGCCTACTACAAGCGAGTTTAGGGGCGATTATTTTTTTATAATAACACAATTCTTTATATTTATTATTTTCCAAATCTATGAGCCTAAACTATGACTTCTGAAATGTGCAATAATAAATTACCTTTTCATATATTGAAGACACTTTTATTTATGCCTCGTAAATTATGTAATTTAGTGATTTTAAAGATATAGAACAACAAAAAAATGAAAAAGCCTTGACATATATATACAGTATTAAAAAATGATAACCGTAGATGTAAAGACATCTAAAGGGGTGCTCGCAAGGGCTGAGAATAAACCCATTGAACCTGATCCGGGTAATGCCGGCGTAGGGAGGAAAAACAGAAAATCCCTTTCCTATGCTCATTACCCTCCAAGGCAGAATAGTGTTTCTGCTTAATTAAGAAAGGAGGAGTAATGGAAGCTACAGTTTCCAGTGCCATTGTGCAATCTTATTTCAAAAAGTTTCAAGATAATTTGAGTCTTGATGTTGTCGTAGTAGGTGGAGGTCCTTCGGGACTCGTTGCAAGCGAAACTCTCGCAAAGAAGGGGTATAAAGTAGCATTATACGATGCTAAACTTGCTCCTGGTGGTGGAATGTGGGGTGGAGCAATGATGATGAATGAGTTGGTTATTCAAAAAAAGGCTTGGCATGTTTTAGATGAGTATAATATCAATTATCAAAAGATATCTGATGAACTTGCTACTGCTGATTCTGTTCAATCTACTTCATCGTTAATCTATCATTGTACCAAAGCTGGTGTTAAAATATTCAGTTGTGTGTCAGTTGAAGATGTTATTTTTCTTAATAATCGGGTGTCAGGCGTCGTGATTAACTGGACAGCAATTGGTCGTCTTGAAATGCACGTCGACCCGCTAATGGTCCGTTCTAAATTTGTATTAGATGCGACAGGTCATCCATCTGAGGTTGTAAGGCTCACAGCACAAAAGAACAATGTTCAGTTAAATACTGCTAATGGAAAAATTGTTGGTGAAATGTCTTTATCTATTGATAAAGGTGAAACAAGCACTGTTGAAAATACAAAAGAAGCTTATCCAGGCTTATTTGTTTCTGGAATGGCTGCGAATGGTGTATTTGGCAGTTTTAGAATGGGACCAATCTTTGGAGGAATGCTCCTATCAGGCAAAAAGGCTGCAGAGTTGATAGAGAAGGAGCTCTTAAAAAATGAATGATTTTGGCTTGTATATCATCATTACAGAACCAGTTTTGCCACACACAACAATTGCTGAGATCTGTGTTAAAAACAAAATCAAATATTTACAATTGCGTGAAAAGAACCTTTCGGACAAACAAAATTTAGAGTTGGCAAGAGATATTTATTCGATCTGTAAGGGATCTGATACAAAATTTATAGTTAATGATAATGTGGCTATAGCACAGCTTGTTGACGCAGATGGCGTTCATTTAGGGCAAGATGATTTGAGTAAAGAAGATGCTGAAATAATTATCAAAAAGAACAGTATTATTGGGCTTTCAACGCACAATCTCCAACAAGTAGAAATAGCATTATCTCAAAAGCCTGACTATATAGGATTTGGTCCACTGTATTCAACGCCTACAAAGAAAATACCCGACCCTGTTACTGGTCTTTTACCAATTAAAAAAGTATTAGAAATGAGCGATCAAGCAAAAACGCCTGTTGTGGGTATTGGTGGAATCGATGATACAAATATCAATAGTGTTCTATCGTCTGGAATTCGTAATATAGCTATGGTTCGTTATTTTATGAAATCAACAGATTTTGCAAATCGCTTAATATCTATGAAAAATCTGATCAATGATTATCAAGAAAGAAGGAAAAATGACAATAATAAATGATGCAAAGAATAATGTGATTAATAAATCAATCAAAGAATGTGCTATATATGAACAGGTACCTGAAAGTGCTATTATTGAAGGCTTGTGCAGTGGAACTATTGTTATTCCCAAGAATAATAATCGTTCTTTTACTGCAAGAGCTATTGGCAAAGGTCTAACAACGAAAATTAATATTAACTTAGGTACCTCAGAAAACAATGTTGATATTAAAGAAGAGCTGAAAAAGCTTGAAGTGGCAATACAGTTTGGTGCTGATAGTTTTATGGATTTATCGACTGCAGGCGATTTGGACTTGATTAGAAAAGAGCTGTTAGCTAATAGCAATATCATGATGGGGACCGTTCCAATTTATTCTGTTATTACAAAACTACTCGAAGATAATCATGAATTAACAAGTATGTCAATAAATATGCTCTTTGATGAAATTGAAAAACAAGCAGAGCAGGGCGTTGACTTTATGACAGTGCATTGTGGGCTTAATCGGAGAAGTTTAGACTTTTTAGATAGAAACCCTCGTGTAGTTGGAATTGTTAGTCGTGGCGGCAGCATGTTAAAGCATTGGATGAAAACAAACAATAAAGAGAACCCATTATACGAGCACTTTGACAGGCTTTTAGCTATTTGCAAAAAACATGAAGTGACATTAAGTCTTGGTGATGGATTAAGACCTGGCGGCTTAGTTGATGCAACTGACCAAGCACAACTCGCAGAATTAATGGTATTAGGTGAGCTGGTAAAAAACTGCAGGCAAGAAGGTGTGCAAGTAATGGTAGAGGGACCTGGGCATGTACCTTGGAAAGATATTCAAATGAACATTGAGTTGCAGAAGAGCTTATGCAAAGAAGCACCTTTTTATGTATTGGGTCCTTTAACGACTGATATCTCTGCTGGTTATGACCATATTACTGGTGCTATTGGGGCTACAGCTGCTGCAGTGTACGGAGCAGATTTCCTTTGTTGCGTTACTCCTTCAGAGCATTTATGTTTGCCCAATATTGATGATATCAAACAAGGCACCATTGCTTTCAAAATTGCTGCTCATAGTGCTGATATTTCCAAAGGAATTAAAAAATCAATACAAACAGACTTAAATATGTCAAAAGCACGTGCTGAGCTTTCATGGGAAAAAATGTATGAATATGCACTTGATCCAGAACTTGCAAAAAAAAGAAAACAGGAAAGTAGCTTAGGTAAAGAAGAATGTTCAATGTGTGGAAAACATTGTGCAATAAGAGTCGCTAATCAATAATATACTAAAAAACATAGGTATGCTGTTATTTATTAATAGCATACCTATTTCAAAAATGGAGGCAGAATGAGTTATTTCTTAACAATAGCAGCTTCAGACACATCAGGTGGGGCAGGGGTATATCAAGATTTAAAAGTGGCTCAATACTATGGTTTTTGGGGTTTATCAGCGCTTACAGCTATTACATCTCAAGATTTTAATAACGTTTATTCAGTCACTCCTCTTGAAAAAGAGGTTTTTGAAAAACAATTGCAATGTTTACTTAAGTCGTTCAAGCCTGACTGTATAAAGATTGGGCTTGTTCCAAATATAGAGATTCTTGACATTATTTATCATTATTTGCAGAAGATTGAAACCTATGTTGTTTTAGATCCTGTCTTTCAATCAAGCTCTGGTTTTGATTTTATCGATGACTCATATATTGCATTATTAAAGAAATCACTAAGTGATTGTGTTTCTGTTATTACACCAAATAGCAATGAATTAGCCATGCTTATCGGAGAAAAGAACTTAGATTATAAAAGAGCAATTGAAGCAGCAAAAATGATAGTTAAGCAGTATAATTGTGACTTATATGTCAAGGGAGGTCATTTTTCAGGCAATTTGATTCAAGAAGCATATATTAGTAAAAATGATTGCCATGGATTTGAATATGCAAGACGGCATTGGGCTTATTCACACGGCACTGGCTGTGCATTTTCATCCGCATTAGCCATTAATAGAGTATTGCATACAGATATAAAAAAAGTGCTTCAAGAGTCACACTATTATGTAAATGAGTTCTATGAAGCACTAAATAAGGTTTAATAACTTTTAGCGAATAATACTCTTTTTTTACTGTCTTTGCCACAGTAAATACATTTGCCACTCTCTTCTTTGGCATCAAGTGGTATACAACGAATAGTAACTTTTAGATCGCCTTTAATCGCTTCTTCACATTCATTACAACCACACCAGTGTGCATTTACAAAGCCTCCGTGTATTTCTGGCTTTTCAGTGTCTTTTAATGTAAAGAATTTATAAAACTGATCTTTATCATCGATCATAAAAGTATTTTTTTCTCTAAAAGACATTGCTCTTTGGTAAATATTGTTTTGAATCTCATCGAGCATTTGAATCAATTGTCCTGTAAAGTCTTTTACGCTATACGATTGTTTTTCTTTTGGTTCTTTATCTCTTCTGCCGACAAATACAGAGTTATTTTCTATGTCACGAGGTCCTATTTCAATGCGAAGAGGTGCCCCTTTTTTTATCCAATACCATCCCTTTTCGCTATTTGTCATATCTCTATCGTCGATGTTATATCTAATTTTTTCATCATGATAGCGTAGAGGTTTTATCTCGTTAACAATACCGTCAATGTATGCTAATACTTTTACTTTATCTTCTTCATTTTTATAAATAGGGATAAAGATTAAGTGTTCAGGAGATATTCTTGGTGGAATAATCAGTCCATTATCATCGCTATGCGCCATTATAAGCGCTCCAATAAGTCGTGTTGAGACGCCCCAAGATGTTGTCCATGCATATTCTATTTCGCCATTTTTGCTTTGGAATTTAATTTCAGATGCTTTAGCAAAGTTTTGTCCTAAAAAGTGTGATGTACCAGCTTGAAGGGCTTTTTTATCTTGCATCATAGCTTCGATAGTAAAAGTATTAACTGCACCAGGGAAACGTTCTCCTTCTGTTTTTTCACCTTCAACAACGGGTATTGCGAGGTATTCTCTTGCAAACTGAGCATAAACGCCGAGCATTTGTTTTGTTTCAATCTGTGCTTCTTCTTTTGTAGAATGTACAGTGTGTCCTTCTTGCCATAAAAACTCTGCAGTTCTTAAAAAGAGTCTTGTACGAAGCTCCCAGCGCACAACATTTGCCCATTGATTAATCAATAACGGCAAATCTCTATAAGATTGCACCCATTTTGAAAATGAGGCACCAATAATGGTTTCAGAAGTTGGACGAACAATATAAGGTTCAGTTAATTTACCAGCTACTTTGAGTTTGCCTGTTCCATCATCTTCAAGACGTGAATGTGTCACAACTGCGCATTCTTTAGCAAAGCCTTCGACGTGTTCAGCCTCTTTTTCAAAAAAGCTTTTTGGTATGAATATTGGGAAATAAGCATTTTTATGCCCTGTCTCTTTGAACATTTGATCCAAGTTCTTTTGAATGTTTTCCCAGATTGCATATCCCCAAGGCTTAATTACCATACATCCGCGAACATCGCTATTTTCTGCCATATCGGCTGCTTTAATTACTTGTTGATACCATTCAGGGTAATCATCTTCTCTTGTAGGTATTATTGCTGTTTTTGGCTCTTTTGCCATGAGAACTCCTTTGTATCGTTTATTTATAAACACATTTTAAATATAATGTAAAAGAGTCAATGATAATTTATGAATTATTGACCTTTTATACTTTTATCTCTTGTTGGTCTATTCAAAATAGCTACGGATTAGTTCAAAGGAATAGCACTTTAGTAGCATTTGAATGTATTTAATATTACCAGAGCTCGCTTTTGAAATAATCTTTGCAATCTTTTTATGGTTATAGTAAGGAGACAACTGGACTTCTGGTTTATTTAAACTATTAATTATCTCTGTTTTAAAGAAATCAAACATCATCATGTCAATACTTTGTTTATCATTTAAACTATATTTTATCTCTTTAGTTTTTGCATGAAATAGTAGTTCAGGGTAGTTTCTTGCAATTTGATTGTGATATTCTTTAAATAGGGCAGAGGGCTTTATGTCGAGATTTATTCGTGCTTTTAATAAATCTACGAGTAAAAAGGGATTGTATATATTTGTATACTGTGAAAAAAAAGCCTGCTTTGTCGAGTAATAGTGGATACCTTGAGATAAAAGTATGATCATTTGGTCTTTTTGCTCATCACTTTTGTACGTATTGAGTTCAATTTGCTCTTGGAAAGAATGTAAATGAGATGATAATCCTTTTTTAAGAAATTTCTTAAAATCATCTCTGAGCCAGCTTGTATCTTGAGAAAAATACTTTAATACTGAATCGACATTGTTTTCTTTTATAGCTTTGATTAGCTGTCTTGTGGAATTATAATTAGTATTCCTAAAAAAGAAATGTGAAAAGAATGTTTGATTTAAACTGTATTCTGCTTGATTAAGCTTATTTGCAAACTGAATATAGTTTAATTCATAGGGGATATCATTGTGTAATGTGCTTAAAATATATTCATTCCAAAGATTAAAAAGCCTTTTCTTGTCGTCGTAGCCAGGGTTTTGTTCAGAGTTAAAATGAAATAGATCTTGAAAAGCAATGAATTGGTCAAGCTCTTCTTTTTCAAAAGGTTCTAATACAGACCAATTCTTATTAGGTTTATTGAGAAGAATAGAGAGGATAAAGCTATTTGTGAGTGATTTATTTGGCTCTAATAATAGCTTTCTTTCTGCATCAGGTATTATTGAGATAGATTTGTTCAACTTGAAGAAGTATTGATTCAAATCTGTGCTCTGATCACATAAAAGATCGTAATTACGGCTACCTTTCTGGAAATTATTGATATTTGCTTTTAAATAAGATGAGGCACCAAGTTTTGATACATTCTTTAATAATGAGTCTGATAAGAAGAATTGAGGGAGCAAAGCAAATGCACCAAAGGCATTGTAATTCCATGGTTTATTGTCCAAAAATGGTAATGTCCAATCTAATCTACTGGATAATACAACATAGCCTTGGCACTTTGTATAATATAAGCTTTGTACTCCAAGAGTATCATTCCAAGCCTCGATAAATTGCTCATTCCATTTAAATACTAAATAGTTACCATTCATATCTTGCGAGTTAATATCGCCATCGATTAGTCTTTTCCAATCGTTTTTTTCTGCTACGCCATAGCCTGTTTCTTTGGTCAGATATCCATTCCCAAGTACTATCCAGCCTGACTTTTGTTCGTAATTATCATAATGAACAGTGACATTATGCTTCGCATCACTAAAAGCAAGATAGAAAGATGGTTTTATTAAGGTACTACTTGTCTGTTTGTGTGTTTGAATGAATTTATCTATTTCCCATTTAAGGAATGGTTTATTGCTTATTACACAAAAAAGCCAACTCATTATATAAACCTTCTCATTTAAGTTTTTTATATTAAAAATACTGGGCAAAAGCTTTCTTTTGCCCAGAAAATAGTATTAATCTTGTTTTACGTTGAAGTTTTCGATAAACTGAGTAAGGGTAGCGCTTCTTGAGGGGTGTCTAAGTTTTCTGAGTGCTTTGTCCTCAATTTGTCTAATACGCTCACGTGTTACGTTAAATATATTGCCCACTTCTTCGAGAGTTCTATGATTACCATCGTCGATTCCAAAGCGTAATCTAATAACTCTTTCTTCTCTTTGATTGAGTGTTTTAAGGATATCATCGACTTGTCTTTTTAAGAGATTTCTTTCAGCCATACGTTCTGGTGATATAGTAGATTTATCTTCGACAAAGTCCCCTAAATTGCTATCTTCACTATCATTTCCAAGCGGTTTATCAAGAGATACAGGTTCTTTTGATATTGAAAGTATGTTTTTAATTTTATCTACAGAGATTTCTAATGCTTCTGCTAATTCATCTGGGTGTGGTTCTCTGCCGAGTTTTTGCATAAGTTTTCTGCTCATGCGGTTTATTTTATTAATGGACTCAATCATATGAACAGGAATACGTATGGTACGAGCTTGATCGGCTATAGCTCTTGTAATAGCTTGTCTTATCCACCAAGTAGCATAAGTAGAGAATTTGTAGCCTTTTCTGTAGTCGTATTTGTCTACAGCGCGCATTAAGCCTGTATTTCCTTCTTGAATTAAGTCCATAAAGTCAAGACCACGCTTCGTATACTTTTTGGCGATACTAACAACGAGACGAACATTGGCTTCGATAAGTTCATTTTTCGAGCGTTCTCTCATTTTTTCAGCACGCTCTATTTCTCTCATCAGATTCATCATTTCATCTGAATTCATCTTTGTTTCGAGCTCAACACGTCTAATTTTACGTCTTGCATTCTTTATTTTGCGAAGTGTCTCAATAAATTGATTAGGGTCGATGCCTGTCTCATTTTTTACTTCAATAAAGTCTTCATCAGACTTTTTAGCTCTTCTGCCTAAAGTGCAAATGTCATCAAATGAAAACCCTTTAATACGTACTAAATCGTTTATTTGTTGTTGTGATTCCTCAATACGGTTTACCAAGCTTCTTATTCTGTAAACCATTCTCTTAATGAGTTTTTCATTAAAAACAAGTCTTTGAAAAGCACTAACAATTTGTTCTCTTTTCTTGTCTATTTCGTCTTGCATTAAAAGCATGCCATCATCATCAAAGCCTGAGTTATCGATCATTTCTCCGACGTCATTAAATATATCTTCTGCTTCACGTATAATAGATTTAAACTCATCCATTATTTTTTGGTCTTGAGTTTTATCTACCCAACTACCAAACTCGAGCCTGAAGATTTGGTCGATTCTGACACGTCTTTCATTGTATCGATAAAGAAAGTTAAACATTTCTTTTAATGTACTACCACATTTAAATACATTTTGATTAATCATTCTTTGAAAGCTTTCGATCTTCTTAGCGATTCGAATTTCACCTTCTCTGTCAAGTAATCCAACTCGTCCCATTTCTTTGAAATACATTTTGACGGGGTCGTCGTAGTATTTTCTATTTACATTCTTTTTTGTTTGGACTGTTTTCTTTACTTGAGCTGCAGACTTAGTGATTTTCTTTTGGGTCTCATCAATAATCTCAATACCCTGTTCTTTCAAATCAAAAATAATATCGTCTACCTTGTCTAAAAATAAGGGATTGTCGGGCAGTATTTCATTAATTTGTTTAAATGTAATATACCCTGCTTCCTTACCGAGTATAATTAATTTTTGCATACAATCATTATAACTCAGCATTTACTCTCCTTAAAATAAAGTTTTGTGGACAACAGATTTAGAAAGGGCTTGTATTTCTCGCTTAAGAAATATTTTCCTCTCATATAATTCTGCATTATCCGGGTTTTTTGTTATTTCTTCGTTTATAATATTTATATCCTCTTGATATTTTCTAACTTTTATTTGTAATATTAAATCATCTACATCGAATTCAAAAGCATCTGCTAAAAAGAAACCTGAAACCTTGTTTCTTAAATCTTCATTATCAAACTTATTCAAAAACTCTGCAGTCCTTTCATTGTAATCAAAATCTTGATTATCTGATAGAATTTTAAATATAATTCTCATATCTTCATTTATAAAATAATCAAAATCTATCTCTTGCAAAACTTTTTTTATTATATTATTGTTTTGTAATATACTTTGTATCAAGTTTTCTTCAGCAATACTCTTTTTAAACTCAAACTTCTTAGGTTTTTGAACATCATGACCCTGCACAAATGATTGCTTAGCGATCTGCTCTCTTAAGCTGCTTTCTTGAATTTTAAAGCTTTCACTTATGTCCTTTAAAAACAAATCCTTGCTTATTGGGTCTGTCATTTGTTTTGAAATATCAATCAGATAGTCAATAGCTTCTCGTGTCTCGATTAAATTTTGATTCATTTTCAAAAACTCATTTAAGGTCAATGCATTGTCTATTAAATGCTGTAATGCCATGGGAGGGTTGTTTATCAAAAAAGAGTCCGGATCTTCATTCTCAGGTAACTGAATAATCTTGGCATTAAGCCCATGTTTAACCGCTATTCCTGCTGCTTTAATTGCAGCATTTTTACCTGCTTTATCTCCATCGAATAAGATATTTATATGTTTGGTATATCTACCTAATAATTGAATTTGCTCATCGGTTAATGCTGTACCCAATGAGGCAACTGAGTTAGTAAAGCCACATTCCCAAAGTCTTAAAAAGTCTAAATATCCTTCTGCAATTATCGCATAATTCTTCTTGCTTATGTCAAAGCGGGAGTGGTAAAGTCCATACAACTCTTTGCTTTTTATATATATTGGTGTGGTGGGGGAGTTTATATACTTGCCTATCTTTTCTTGTTCTGCAGTATATGCTCTTCCGCCATAGGCTATTACCTTCCCATTAATTGCAAAAATTGGAAACATTATTCTGTCACGAAACATGTCATAGACATTATTATCTTTGGCTTTAAATAATCCAGTCTCAACTAATATATTATTATTGATTTGATTTCTTTGCAAGTACTTCTTTAATCCAGAAAAGCTATCAAGCGCATAGCCAATATTAAACTTAGTGATTGTTTCTTCTGAAATACTTCTACTTGCAAGGTATTTTTTTGCAAGATTTCCATGTTTTTTTAAATTCTCAACATAGTACTCATTAGTTAAACTATATATTTTGTAAATTAGCTCTAATTTACTATCTTTTTTACTGTTTTTTTTATTATCAGGTATTTCAAGGTTTATTCTTTCTGCAAGCTTTTTTAGCGCATCCATATAGGAGATTTTTTCATAATCTCTAACAAAAGTAATAACATTGCCTGCTTTACCGCAACCAAAACACTTATATATCTGTTTAGAAGGGCTTACCATGAATGAACCAGTCTTTTCTTCATGAAACGGGCAACAGGCTTTATAGTTCGATCCAGACCGCTTTAAACTGATATAGGAGCCGATCAAATCGACAATATTGGTATTGTTAATAACTGTCTGTGTAAACTTGTCGTCTATCATGAAATACACACCACTGTGACTCCATCGCCACCAGCCTCTTGTGGAGGTGCAAAAAAGTCTTTAACACGTTTATTTTGCTTTAGATAAGAACGCACCTTGCTTCTTAAGATGCCGGTCCCTTTGCCATGAACGATTCTGATACGATTTAATCTATTAAAAACTGCATGGTCTATAAATTCATCAATCAAAGGCTTTGCTTCGTCAAATGTAAGCCCTAATAGCTTTAATTCAAAACTTGATATATTATCTGATGAATTAATATTACTTGAAATGACGGCTTCCTGTTTTTCAGCCTTTTTTTCTTGTAAGATGAGATCAGACATAGGTAAAGTAAAAAAGATCCCATTCATATCGACTTTAGCACTATCTTTACTTATTTCGACAACTGTTGCATTTGTCTCCATTTTCTTCAACCAGACGATAGACCCAACGACTATTTCATCATTAGTCAGATAATGCTGTTTTTGTTTATTAAGCTTATTAGCACGGTCAATTAAATCGTTTTGGATAATATTTATCTTTTGTGATGCTTTTTCTAATTGTTTTCTTTTCTCGGTTTTACTCAGCTTTTTTATTTCGTCTATTTCACGATTCAGCTCTTTTTGCAAGTGGGTGAGTTCCTCATTTGTTTTTAAAAGGCTTTCACGTATCTTTTCTTTTTTTAGAGATTCAAACTCTTTCGTTTTTTTCTCAAATTCATATGCTTTTTGTTCAAGCAGCTTGGATTTGAGCTCATGCTGATATGTTGCTCTGCTTAATTTGCTCTTTTCATCGCTGAGTTTAGTTAATAAATGAGTGAGCTCTACACTTTGATTACCTGCTAAATCTTTTGCTTTATTTATTACATTTTTATCGATACCGAGCGAAGCAGCAATTTCAATTGCAAAGCTATGCCCTGGCATTCCAAACTGAAATTGGTATGTGGGTAAATGATTATTAGAATCAAACTGCATGGATGCATTAACGCATGTTTCTGTATGCTCTGCAAAGATTTTTAAAGCTGTATAGTGAGTTGTGATTATACCTGTCACATTCATATTAACGAATTTTTCAAGTATTGCTTGAGCAAGCGCTGATCCTTGCTCTGGGTCAGTTGCAGCGCCAATTTCATCTATTAAGACTAAAGTATTTTCATCACCATGGTCAAGCATATTGGCAAGATTTTTGATGTGTGCAGAAAAACTACTAAGATATGACTCTATTGATTGGTTGTCTCCAATGTCTGCGAAAATCTGTTTATATAAGCCTATTTTAGAACCAGACTCCGCAGGAATGGGAAGCCCTGAATGTGCCATTAATGTTAATAAACCGATTGCTTTTAATGTTATAGTTTTGCCACCAGTATTGGGTCCAGAGATTAATAGTATTTTCTTCTCTTGCCCAAGCTTTAGGTTGAAGGGTATCACCTTTTTTATATCATTATATTGGATAATCAAAAGAGGGTGGCGTGCATTAATCAGCTCCAAATAAGGCTGTTCTACAAATGTTGGGCAGGTCGCCATTATTCTATTGGAAAAGCGTGCAATAGCAAAGTCACAGTCAAGCTCTGCTAACAAGCAAGAGTTATTGTTGATCTGAGTCTTAACCTCAAATATTTCTTGGCTAAACTGACATAATATTCTATATATTTCTTGTTGTTCTTCACTATCTATTTTATTAAGTTCATTATTTAGTCCGACAATTTGCTTCGGTTCAAAATAAATTGAGGCATTACTGGCTGATCTACCATGACTTATACCATCGACAAAACCACTTGCGCCTTCTTTTATCAACAGCACATATCTATCATCACGATGCGATACAATTTTGTCTTGAAGGTGTCTTTCCCACTGTTGATCTTTTTGTAAAGAATCAAGTTCTTGAATTATGTTTTTTCTTAATTGTTTCTTTCGTTTTCTGATATTTGAAAGCTCTTTTGATGCGGTATCAAGCACTTCTCCTTCGATTGAATATATCTCATTAAATCTTTTTTCTAAATAAAAGAAAGGGGATAGTTGATTAACTTTATTCGAGAAAAGGGGGTATTCAGTAAAACTATCTTTATTATTTATAATATTATTTGAATATATAATACAATCGATAATTAGCTTAAATTCATCATAGTTATACGAATTATGTGCCCAATCCAAAAGTAGGTCAGATAAGTCTGTAATTAAATCAAATTGATAGGAATAACCTAATACTAATAATCTTTGTATTTCATTGATAAGTTTGATCTTAGATATTTTAATATCTATATCATTAATTGGTTTAATATTAGCAGTAAGTTGTTTGCCAGTAAGGCTATGGCAATTATTTTTAATCAAATCAATTAGCTTATTGAATTCAAGGTGTTGAATTGAATTTTGCATTATAGATAAAATTTATTTAGTATCTTTTTCTTTATTCTTATTAATCTGTTTAATTACACTTGGTTTGATAGTTTCTTTAATTTTTTGAGTTTCTTGTATAATATATGATTTATTAAGGTAATTCTGAATACTATCTGTATAAGGAATAATTTCGATTATTGCAATTATTACTATCAAAATTATGATGGCATTTAAAAAGCCGATTACGGCGCCAAAGCATTTGTTTAGAAATGAAAGAGATAATAGATTAGCTATTTGATGTAATAGAATAATTATAAGTTTTGCAAGTATTGCTATCATCACAAAGATCAATAAATATGTCAAACAATTTGCTAAAAAAGAACCTATTGGGAACTTATTCATGATTCCAGTCTTTACCATAGGGGCATATCTAATAATCAAAACACTGGTTATTGCTAAACCAATCCAATGTACAACTGTGGCAATCAGTCCTTTTTTAAAGCCGTAAAACAACGATGCAATAAGGTAAGCAATTAGAATTGTATTTAATACATTAAAGTTCATAAATATTCCATTTTTTAATCTTTGTATTGATATAGGAGAATAAAAAGGGGATTTGCATCCCCTTAATTTAAGATAGTTTTTGTTTTACTAAAGCGCTTATTATGGAGCCATCTGAGCGAGAACCAACTTGTTCTTTGACAGATTTAATTACGGCACCCATTTCTTTTATTGAAGTAGCATTAAGAGTTGCTATTGTGTTATCAATAATACTTATTAGCTCTTCTTCAGAAAGTGCTTTGGGAAGATAGGATTTTAAAATCTCGATCTCTTTTTCGCTATTTTCTACCAAGTCAGGGCGATTACCCTGTAAAAAAAGGGCATTAGCTTGTTCTTTGCCTTTGATAGACTTTTGAATTAGGCTAATAATTTCTTCATCATTCAACTCTTTTTTAAGCTCGATTTCACAGTTTTTTATATTTGTTTTGAGCATTCTAATTACATCAAGCTTGAGAGTTTCTTTGTGGCGCATTGCGTCTTTAAGATCATTATTTAATCTTAAAAGCATTAACTATACCTTTCTGCTTTGCGGCTAAGTTTTACCATCTTTCTTCTGGCAGCGTTATTTTTCCTTTTTTTCTCGATACTTGGTTTTTCATAGGCTTGTCTTTTCTTTATTTCGGATAAAATAGCAGCTTTTTCACATTTTTTCTTGAAGCGTTTTAATGTAATTTCGAAAGGCTCTGTTTCTTTAGCATATACTGTTGGCATGTGTTCACCTCCTTTCATTTCTCAACTTAATCTTTGATTATTGAATTATTAAGCACTATTTAATAATCATATATGTATGAAAAAAATAATTAACATATTTTGTCAAGTAGAACTTGATTTTTATAGAGACTTTTTTCAAGATTCTGTCAAGAAGATCGTAATTAAGGATATCCATTGATCTTACAATCTTTTTTAAAAAAAGGTAAAATACGAGACTTTTGATTTAGAAATTTACAAAAAAAGTGAGAATATAAAGCCCTAATTTAAGCTAAATCTGTACCTTTTTGTCAGAAATCTATGTATTTTGGAGCTTTTTTACCTCCCTTTTGTTGGTCTATCCAAAATTTGGACAGACCTCTCCTATGCACTAAGCAAAACAAACAAATTTAAGGCTCCTTACAACATTATGAATGATACA
>JAKPKU010000038.1 GCA_029553545.1 Candidatus Cloacimonadota bacterium | reverse complement strand
ATCACAGAATACTAAACTATGAAATTATTTGCGTCTGTTACATATGTCATTTCAATATTAATTCATATTTAATTCGCCTTTATTGATTATTATTTGGGCTATACTAAATAAATTCAAAAAAACTTGACATAACCATTACTTTTATTATATTAGTATTAAGGAGATTAAATGTTAAATAATAAATCAATAGTGTTAATTGAAGATGATCAAGTGGATACAATGGTTTTCAAAAGATGTTTAAATAATCTATCAATTAACAATCATGTCCTGGTATTTAAAAACGGAGAAGAATTTATAAATCACATTAAATCAAGCAAGACTGACTCGATAGGTATTATATTTTTAGATTTAAATACACCTATGTACAATGGTTTTGAATTTTTAACATTTGCGAATAAAGAAACAGACCTATTCCTCATTCCAATTATCGTTGTAACAACATCTTTGGATGAAAATGACATCAAAAAATCATACCAATATGGGGCGAAGGGCTATATTTATAAAAGTGCAAATAATACTGACTTTGAGCACGCTTTAAAGGTTACATTCGATTATTGGAATGTACATATACTTTGTAATTAAAAGGAGATTTTTATGCTTTATCAAAACATTTTACTTGTTGAAGATGATATTATTGACAGAAAAGCATTAGAGAGGTTTTTAAAGGATTATAGTGATGAATATACATTTTTCTTTGCAGGCTCATTTAGAGAGGCTTTGCGTATTTTAAAAGAGAATAAAATAGACACTATTGTGGCTGATTATCAGCTGGGAGATGGAAATGCATTGCAGTTGATGACATTGTACAAAGACATCCCTCTAATTATGATTACGGGAGCAAACGATGCAGAATTAGCTGTGCAGAGCATGAAAGCTGGGGCGTATGACTTTTTGGTTAAAGACAATGAAAGAGCTTATTTGCAGATGATACCTGTAGCATGCACATACGCATTAAAAAGAAAAGAACAAGAAAACCTACTAAATAAAATGGTACAAGCTGTAGAGCAGAGCCCAAGCCTGATACTGATCACAAATAATCAGGGAAACATTGAGTATGCAAACCCAAAAATAATTGAGCTTACAGGCTATACACTTGAAGAGTTATTGGGAAAAAACCCAAATATCTTCAACTCTGGAAATCAAACCCCAGAATTCTACTCAAAGTTTTGGGAAACATTAAGGCAAGGCAAAAAATGGACTGGCGAGTTTTACAATAAAAGCAAAGACGGCAATTATTACTGGGAATCTGCATCTGTAGCACCAATTTTTAGCCAAAGCGGTGAAACAACACACTATGTTAAAGTTGGTGAAGACATTACTTTAAAAAAGAAAGCTGAAGAAAGTGCTATTTATACAGAAAAACTAAAAAGCATATTAGAAATCGCTGGCACTATCTCACATGAATTAAACCAACCTTTACAAATAATCTTAGGTCACTGTGAGCTACTGGAAGCAAAAGCTGCAAATGACCCCTCATTAAAGAAAAGTATTGACACAATACTTGCAAATGTCGAAAGAATTGTAGAAATAACAAACAAAATACATGCGATCACAGAGTACAAAACACGAAAATATGTCGATGATACTCGCATTGTGGAGATTTGACGGTATTAGGTATAATGGAAGACAATCTAAAAAGGGTCATTGAAATAAGAAGATACACAGACAATTCTGATGAATATCTAACAGACGTAGTTGTCCGCGAGATATCTTTTGATATTTACATCAATAAAAAGCGATTTATTGGTTTATCGACCTTACCTGAGTATCTTGAAGAGCTTGCTTGGGGCTTTTTATTCTCAGAAGGAATAATCAAGTCTTTTAATGAAGTTACTGAGGTTGAGCTTGACAAAGACAATCATCAGATTCTTTTTACTTGCGATATACCGTATGAAAGAATAAGCAACTTTATGCAAACAAAAGAAAAGACATCTGGTTGTGCTGCGTCATTGAGTAGCTCGATCAGCGGTAAAGTCAATGACTTTTCCCCGCTCACCATCAAGAGATCTACTATACTCAATGCTATGATGGAGTTTCAAAAAGATTCTGCCCTCTTTCAACAAACTGGCGGGGTACATAGTGCAGCAATTCTTCAAGATGAAACAATCCTCTGCACGATCAATGATATAGGACGCCACAATGCTGTCGATAAGGTTTCTGGTTATTTCTTAAAACAAAATAAAAAGTTAAATGATTGCATTTTGCTATCAACAGGCAGAGTGTCATCTGAAATAGTAAAAAAGGCTATTAGACTTGGCTTCCCCCTCATAATCTCTCATTCAGCAGTGACGTCCGAAGCAGTCAGACTCGCGTGGGAATACAAGCTCTATCTAATTGCCTTTGTTAGAGGCAAAAGGTTTAACCTTTATACAGGATTTAATCAAATAAAAATAATATAGGAGGCATCAATGAAAATCCAACTTAATGAAAAAATTCAAGGAGACTACTTGGTAGCGATACCTGCATGGGAAGACTTTGATTTAAATGATATCAAGAAGTTCATTCCAGCTACTATTTTCAAAATGCTTGAAACATGGCTTGCTAAAAGTAAATTTGACTGGAAAGCTAATGTTGTTGAAAAGATCAATTTTAACAATGCCAAAGAAGATCGTGACATCGTTTTAATAGGACTTGGTCCAAAAAAAGAAGCATACAATTATACCGATTTACAAAACCTTTTTGCATCAATCTATGGACTATCTAAAAAAGAAAAAACAAAAGAGATCAACATTGTTGCAGATCACCTACTCTCTTTTTGCGAAAGCACAGAAGAGTTTGTCAAGTTGGCAGCACAAACTTTTGAAGAATGCTCTTATGAATTCGATACTTACAAAGAGAAAAAGAATGAGTATCAACTAAAAAAAGCAGTATTAATCACAAAAGAATCAATTGAATCATTGCTCGAAACTGTCGAAGCGGGAACTGTATTTGGTGAGGTAGTAAACCTTGCAAAGCAACTTGTCAATGAGCCCGCAAATGAAATGACACCACGAAAAATAGCAGAAATGGCTCAGAAAACTGGCAATGCTTATGACTTTGAAGTAAAAGTGTATGACGAAAAGAAGATTTCATCTTTTGGCATGGAAGCTTTTATAAATGTAGCAAAAGGTTCTGATAATCAACCTCGATTAATTGCAATGTACCACAAAGGTGATGCGGAAAATCCACATAATATCCTCGGTCTTATTGGCAAAGGCTTGTCATTTGATACTGGTGGCTATAATCTCAAACCTGGCGAAGGTATGGGTAATATGAAAAATGATATGGCTGGATCTGCTGCAGTTATTGCCGCTATGGCAGCGATCTCAAAAGCAAAACTACCTATCAATGTAACAGCAGTTGTTGCAGCTTGTGAAAACATGATCTCAGGTAGAGCATATAGACCTGGTGACATTATCAATACTATGGCAGGCAAAACTGTAGAAATCATCTCAACTGATGCTGAAGGAAGGCTTACTTTAGCTGATGCTATTCACTTTGCAATCAAACACGAACGCGTGACAAAAATAGTAGATATCGCTACATTGACTGGCGCTGCAGTTGTCGCTTTAGGTGGCTTTAGAGCTGCTGTGATTAGCAATGATGATGCTTTATGCCAAGCGCTTACAGACTCAGAGAAATACTCAACTGAAAAATACTGGAGATTACCAGCAGATGAAGAATATGCTAAATTAAACAAATCTGATGTTGCTGATTTAAAAAACTCTGGCGGTAGATGGGCTGGCACTATTTCAGCAGGCTTATTCTTGGGCGAATTTGTACAAGATAGACCATGGATGCATCTTGACATTGCGGGTACTGCTATGACTGACAAACCTAAAGCATGGCAACAAAAAGGTGCAACTGGCTTTGCTGTTAAATCACTTTATTATCTCGTTAAAAAACTATCAGAAACAAACTAAATGAAAGAATATTTAGGGCAGAGTCATTGATTCTGCCCTTAGTTAAAGAAAATCTATGATACAAATTATTGGTACTAAAAAGTGTAAAGACACACAAAAAGCAATAAGGTTTTTAAAAGAAAGAAATATTCAATTTCAATTTATTGACTTGCAAGTAAAGGGTTTAAGTGCAGGTGAACTGAAAAAAGTAAGCCAAAAGATCCCGCTCGATGAGCTTATGGATAAAGATTCAAAAGAGTATGAACAGCTAAACCTCAAGTATATCAGGCATGACCCCTTTGAAAAGCTATTAGAGCACCCCTTATTGCTCAAAACGCCAATAATCAGAAAGCAAAACTCTTCCTCTCTCGGATTTGATGCTGACAAACTAAAAGCATTAATCTAAAAAAACATCTACACAAAAAAAAGCAGGCTTTTGCCTGCTTTTTAAATTTATGGCTCCGGAGGAGGGATTTGAACCCCCGACCTAGTGGTTAACAGCCACCCGCTCTAACCCCTGAGCCACTCCGGAATGTTTCATCACTTCTATGATTTATATTTACCTATTTATCGAACCTATGTTTTCTTGTCAATAGTTTTTTATATATTTTTTATCTTTTTCTTATTATACATTGCTAACTATCTGTTATTTATACATTAATAATATCTATTTTTATGCTTTTATAAACACTATTTGATGTATTATTTCAACTACAAATAATGAAAACTATCATATTTGTCTCTTTTTATTGTTATTTTGCTATGAATGTACGCTTTAAATTTCTCGCACTTAGTCTGCACCCTATATTATTTTTGTTCCTCACTTTGCTCGTCAGAAAAATATATCTATTTACGTAAAACCATCATCTTCAAGCTCAAATTTCTCTTGTTCAAATGACTTAATATCCTGCTCTAACTCTCCTATTACAGCTGGTTTAGGCATATTACTTGCATCAAGTACGGGGTCTTTTTTGAGAGTTATAAATTTACAATTCTGCGACGATAAACGTATATTCAATCGGTATAAAAGCGATTCTTTCATCAATTTACGAAGGCTGTTAAATTGCTTCAAGATATTCAATAAAAAATCATTACTCATATCTCTAATAAGTGTATTATATCTCTTTTGTACACGATAAACAAAATATAAAAAAACGCTAAACCCCGATACCCCCTGTGTCCTTTTTTGTCGGGTGGATATTTTATAAATCTTTGCATAATCAGCAAATAACGCCTTTATATTGAGCGTCATCTCCCCCCATAAAGCGCAAAGATAGGGCTGATTATTCTTAATATTAATATTTTGAGGCAAGATACTTCTCTTTACTGGTTTGCGCAGTATAACTTCTTTATTATTAGCATAATAAGCTAATATATTATCACCAATTCTCTTCGGAAATTTGTGATCTCCAGATAAATAAACTTTCAAACAATACTCCTCTTTCTTTTAATTCTCTTTTAAGCAATTTAACCATAAAAAAAGATGATTCTTTAATAATCAAGACATGCCAAATTAAATCACAACATAAAACCTCTATTATTTTACGAAAAAACCCTCATATTTCCCTAAAAAACCTCAAGGTTTCTAATGCCATTCCCTTGACATTCCCTTTACTATCTTGGAGAATGAACGGAGAACTAAAGGAGATCTAAAGGGATGAGCAAAGGCTTTTGATGAGATTTTATGCTTTTTAAAACACAACTATGCTGATAATATAATTGATTTGTCTAAAATTGCCAATAAAAAAGTTATATTTATAAAAAACCCCTGTTATGCGTCGAGCGAACAGGGGTTAATTTTTATTAATTAGTCTAAATAAATAGATTGAGATTTGATTTTTCTGCCTCTTCTAAATAGCTTGCGACGCCTCCGACGGTCACATTATCAAGAAGTTCTTCTCTTTTAACCCCCATAACGTCCATCGACATTTGACATGCAATCATTTGGATACCACTTGCTGCAGCTGCATCGACCATCTCTTTGAGTGATTCTATCTTTTGCGATGCCATTCTTTTTTTCATCATGACAGATCCCATACCCAACATATTGAGTTTTGAGAGATTTAGCTTGCCATTGTGTGAGGGCAGCATCATGGAGAACATCTTGCCCATAAAGTCTTTTTTAACTTTTGGCTTATCTACTTTTTTGATGACATTAAGTCCCCAGAAAGTAAAGAACATAGTGACCTTTTTGCCTGTAGAAGCTGCGCCATTTGCTATGACAAAGGATGCTAAGGCTTTGTCCATATCATCGCTAAATACGATTATTGTTTTATTATTGCCTTGTGCAATACCGCCCATTTTTGGTTTTGGGTTTTCTTTCATGATTTCAGCAATGATTTTACCTTTTTCTTGTTTGACACCCAAAAGCTTATTTCCAGTCATATTTGCCCATGAGCTGACATCTTTTGTAAAACCTTGATCGGTCGCACTGACGATTAAGATATCGCCTTCTTCAATTTGATCGATTTCTTTTTTGAGTTTCATGATAGGACCAGGGCATTGCAAGCCGCAAGCGTCTATATTGAAAGTCTTTGTCTCTCTATCTTTTCTCATCTGAGCAGGGTTAACTTGCAGGATCATATCATCTTTATTGATATAATCTTTTTCAAATATATCTTCATTGCTCTGTTTTTGGGTCGAATATTCATAAGTTTTGAATCCACCTGAGAGATTGTAAACCTCTTCAAAGCCGTTTTGCATCAGGATACGACCAGCCAAATAGCCACGCAGACCAACGCCGCAAAGAGTGATAATCTTTTTATCTTTGGGAATTTCATCAAGGCGGCTGCGAACATCATCGAGAGGGATATTTACCGCTCCTTCAATTGATCCTAAAGCAAATTCATCTGGAGTTCTCGCATCGAGATAAAAGTGATTTTCTCTTTCTGCTTCGAGTAAATATTGCCAATCGACAGTTTTTAATAAGCCTTTTATCATGTTTTCTGCCACAAAGCCAGCAATATTAACGGGATCTTTTGCAGAGGAGAAAGGTGGAGCATATGCGTGTTCAATCTCTTGTAAATCATAAATACTACCTGAGTCATTGAGCACGGTTGCAATAATATCAATACGTTTGTCAATTCCTTCATAGCCAATGATTTGTGCACCGTAAACCTTTTCGCCATCAGGAGAGAATAAGAGCTTTATTGTCAAAGGTAAAGCGTCTGGATAATACCCTGAGTGCGACGTTCCGTGCGTAACAGATGAAAGAAATGGTATGCCCTCAAGTTTCAATGCTTTTTCTGACAGTCCCGTAGAAGCAACGGTAATATCAAATACTTTGGCTATAGCGCTTGCAATGGAGCCCTTATACTTTCTCTTATTACCATAAATAATATTGTCGGCAACGATACGCCCTTGCTTGTTGGCAGGTCCAGCAAGATAAGTAATGACAGGCTTGTTTAAAAGTGGATGTTTGAAGAGAACTGCGTCGCCTAAAGCATAAATATCAGGGTCACTTGTCTGCATATAATCATTGACTACAATGCCTTTTCTCTCGCCGATTTCAAGTGCTGCCTCGCTTGCCAATTTGCTATCAGGACTGACACCAATGGAGAGTATTACAAGGTCTGTGCGGATCTTTTTGCCACTTTTTAGATTGACAACTAAAGTATTATTGTCTTGTGTGAAGGAGACAACAGAGTCTTTTAAAAAGAATTCGACGTTTTTGGTTTTTAGATGTTGGTGTATTTGCGCTGCCATTTCATAGTCAAGCATGTTCATCACTTGTGCTGCCATTTCAACGATAGTGACTTTCATGCCCAAATGATGTAGGTTTTCTGCCATTTCCAAGCCAATAAAACCAGCACCAATGATTACAGCTCGCTTGGCGTCGTTTTCATTGATATAGGACTTTATTTTGTCTGTGTCAGGAACGTTTCTGAGAGTAAAAATACCCTTTTGATCGATGCCTGGTAATGGTGGCTTAATTGGTTCTGCACCTGGTGATAGAACGAGTTTGTCATAAGATTCTTCGTACTCTTCTCCAGTTTTTAAGTTTTTTACTAGTACTTTTTTTTGTTCACGATTAATCTTGGTAACTTCACTAAAAACTCTTACATCAACATTAATCTTGCTACGGAACGTTTCTGGTGTTTGTACAAAAAGTTTTTCTCTGTCTTGAATCACACCGCCAATATAATATGGTAATCCACAATTTGCATAAGATATATATTCGCCCCTTTCGAATATAATAATCTCAGCTTGTTCGTCAATTCTTCTAAGCCTAGCTGCGACTGTAGCGCCGCCTGCGACTCCACCTACAATAACTACTTTCATTTGCCTCTCCTTTATGTTGTTTAAAATTTATAGTATAATATAAATTGGTTTATAGTTACATGCAAACAATATTTTTATTTTTTTTAAGATTTTTATTGACATAAAAAGCACATTTAAAAGTATTAATTTAAAATACTATATTATAGGAGATTGAATATGTCAATTATACGCCCTTTCCCAGCAGTTCGCCCTGCAAAAGAAAAAGCACATTTGATTGCTGCATTACCATATGATGTGATGAACTCTGATGAAGCAAGAGAGATGGTCAAAGACAATCCTCTCAGTTTTTTACATGTGGACAAAGCTGAAATTGATCTACCCAAAGAGATTAATCTTTATGACGAAAAAGTGTATCAAAAGGCAAAAGAAAACCTCTACTCACTCATTGATAATAAACACCTTATCAAAGAAGAAAAACCATGCCTTTACTTGTATCAACAAGTGATGAATGGTCACGCTCAGACAGGCTTGGTAGCAGGCTCATCAATCGAAGAATATGAAAAAGATTTGATTAAAAAACATGAGTTTACACGTGCCGATAAAGAGGCTGATAGAATCAAACACGTTGATACCTTGAATGCACAAACAGGTCCGATTTTCTTGACCTACCGTGCACAAAAGAATATTACTGACAAGATGAATGAATTGATGAAAAGCCCACCACTATATGACTTTACCGCTGAAGATGATGTAAAACACATTGTCTGGCGTATAGAAAAAGATGAAGATATCCAATACTTTATGGATCGCTTCAAAGAAATAGAATGCCTCTATATTGCAGACGGACACCATCGTTGTGCTTCCGCCGTGAGAGTGGGGCAAAGAAGAAAGGCTGCCAACCCAAATCATACGGGCAAGGAAGAATATAATACCTTCTTATCTGTCATCTTCCCACATGACCAATTAGCAATATATGATTATAATCGCATTGTTAAAGACCTAAATGGCTTTACAGAAGAAGAATTTATGAACAAAGTGGCAGAGAAATTTACTATCGAAGAATATGCTAAAGATGAACCATATAGACCAGAAGCAACACATAAATTTGGTATGTATATGAACAAAAAATGGTATATCTTGACAGCAAAAAAAGGCACATTTGATGCAAATGATCTTGTTGCTGCTCTCGACGTCTCTATTATGCAGAATAATTTACTCAATCCTATCTTGGGTATCGGTGACCCACGTACTGATAATAGAATCGACTTTATCGGTGGCATCCGAGGATTGGGCGAGCTAAGCAGAAGAGTTGATGCAGGCGAAGCAGTTGCCTTTTCCATGCACCCAACATCAATTGAAGAGCTCATGAATATCGCCGATGCAGGCAAGATCATGCCCCCAAAATCTACTTGGTTTGAACCAAAACTGAGATCAGGTTTGTTGATTCATCTCTTAAGTTAAGAATATATTTGGCAGGGCAGTACTCTTGCCCTGCTTTTCATTTTTCATAATCTATGCTCGCTAACTTTATAAACAAAATAAAATCTATCGAGGTGCAATGAAAAGGTTTTCCTTAATCAGTTTAGGTTGTCCTAAAAACTTAGTCGATTCTGAGTATTTTAAACAGATCTTTTTAGATTCTGATATTGTCTATACTGAAAATGAGAAACAAGCAGACTATGTACTGATCAATACTTGCGGGTTTATTAATCCTGCTAAAGAAGAATCTATCAATACAATTTTAGAATATGCAACTTTGAAAGATGAAAATAAAAAGCAAAAATTGATAGTGACTGGCTGTTTAGTAAAAAGATATATGGATACTCTAAAAAATGAGATACCAGAGGTCGATTATTGGATTGGTTTGAAAGACTTTGACTTGCTTAAAAGTATACTCAAAACAGAAAATGCCACTGATAAGCGGGCAGTACTCACCCCTAAACACTATGCGTATTTAAGGGTAAGTGATGGTTGCAATAATCATTGCGCATACTGTGCGATACCGAGCATAAGAGGCGATTTGCAGAGTGAAAGCCTCGAGTCGATGGTCAAACAGGCAAAGGAATTAGCAGATCAAGGGGTAAAAGAATTGATTATCAATGCCCAAGATACTGCACAATATGGGACTGATCTTTATAAAAAGCAAATGTTGATTGACTTATTGCATGAGATTCATAAGATCGAAGGGCTTAAGTGGATTAGGTTGCTTTATTTACATCCTGCTCATATTAACTTTGAAATGCTGGATGAGCTCGCAAAGATGCCTAAATTATGCCATTATTTTGACATTCCTATTCAGCATATTAATGATGAGATTTTGACCAGTATGAATAGGCATACCAATAAAGCACATATCATATCTGTCTTGAAATATATACGTAAAATTATGCCTGATGCCGTGCTGAGAACGAGCTTGATTACAGGCTTTCCTGGCGAAGACATAAAGAAATTCAATGAACTTATTAAATTTATCGAAGATATTAAATTCGATAAGCTTGGGGTTTTTAGTTATTCACCTGAAGAGGGTACGCCTGCAATCGATTTTCCTAAACAGATTACACAAAAAACTGCAGAAAAAAGACGTGATAAAATAATGATGTTGCAACAGGTAATCTCGACAGATAATCTTATCAAATTTATCGGTCAAGAACTTGATGTTATAATTGAAAAAGAATCAGCTGAAGCAGGATATCAGTGGGAAGCAAGAAGTCAATATGATGCTCCAGATATCGATGGCATTGTCTATGTAGTCAAGGCAAATGCACAAATCGGAGACATTATAAGAGTCAAAATTGTGGAAAGCTGGGAATACGATTTAGTTGCAGAGGAGATTAGACTCGTGTAGAACTTATTTTGTTTATAGAAAGGCTCAGAGTATGTTTTTATTATATCCACAGAGTATTAAAATAGATTGGCAATCGCTCAGTTCATTAGAAGAAAAGAAAAAGAAACTATTTCGCTATTTAGTTTATGAAAAAAAGTATAATAATTTAAAGTTGTTTAGAACTTATTTAAAAGGCTTGCTTCGGCTGCAAGATGTGATGAACTCCAAAAGCGCTCAGTTTGAGGCAAGTAGTCGCTTAGAAGCAGAGATTTATACCAGCAATCTTGCCAAAGGCTTGGATTATATCGCCGATGAAGTGATCCAAAATCATTGTATAAATAGTTCAAAAGATGTCATTTATCTACATTATTTAGTTGACCCAGAAAACCATGCAAAATGCAATGCAACATATAGAAAATCATTGGTGCAATTGGGTAAACTTAATGCACCTGAACCGCATAGAATTAGCTCGCTGATGGATAATATGTTTTATAATGCGGGCGAGATCAGTAATACGATCATCAAAAGTATTTATTTGCACCATGAAATAGTGAGGATTCATCCTTTCAGCGACGGTAATGGTAGAGTAGCAAGACTATCTGAAAACTGGGTTTTGATGCATGACCTTTACCCACCTATCGTGATATCATCACCAAAAGATAGACAGATTTATATACGCGAACTGGAAAATAGCTTTCTTGCATTAGAACAAAACCCAGAAGAAATCGGCGAAGCTACTACAAAGTTCTTTAATGGACAAATAAAACGCTTGAATAATAGCCTGGACTACCTTTATACACGATTGAAAATGTGATTTCTGGTACATTTCTTTTTTTTAACAACACACCGCTTTGGTCCTCGCTTCGCTGCGGGTATTGTTTAAAAAAATCGAGAGATTTTTTTAAACGTACCCACAACTATCCTTAGTTGTGCAGCGAAGCCATTGAATTGAATGTTACAATTTTTATCTGGTACAATTAAGGATAATTGTACCTACGGTTACTCGCGACTTCGTCGCTGACTGACGAGCAAAGCTCGCCCCTACATTATTTCTGGTGCTCGCTTCGCTGCGGGTGATGTTTAAAAAAATCGAGAGATTTTTTTAAACGTACCCACAACTATCCTTAGTTGTGCAGCGAAGCCGTTGAATTGAATGTTACAATTTTTATCTGGTACAATTAAGGATAAATTGTACCTACGGTTACTTGCGACTTCGTCAGCCCTTAAAAGTAATCACTCAGTTTGCACCCTAATGTAGGGGCGAGCTTTGCTCGTCAGAAAACTGCCCAACCCGCATGCATCTCTTCGTTGCTGGCTACCTTTAAAAAAACCTTTCACAGTAGTGAAAGTTCCTAACCTTCGACGAAGTCGAAGTACCTAACCTTTACGAAGTAAAGTACCTAACCCGCAACGAAGTGAGGACTAAAAATGCGAGGACTAAAGAAAAAAAGCTCGACTCCCTTTCGGAGGTCGAGCCAGATTATTGAGATTTTCTCTTCACTGACTGCGAAGAAAAGACCTGTTATTATTTCATGAGAAGCATCTTCTCTGTAGCTGAGAACTTAGGTGTTGACATTCTGTAGAAGTAAACGCCTGAACCTACGTTCTTGCCGCTATCATCATGACC
>JAKPKU010000009.1 GCA_029553545.1 Candidatus Cloacimonadota bacterium | reverse complement strand
AAGAGTTGAAGATTATGCAAAAAGAATATGAGAAATAGGTAGAGAATTAAAGAACCTAGAAAAAGATAGAGACATATCGATAGCTGAAAGGGTATCAAAGATAGATACAGAACTTGCTTGAGAAGATGACCCAGCAAAAAGGGCGAAACTTGAGGCTGAAAGGGCAGAAGCTTTTGTTTGATTGACAGAAGAAGAAATTGAAGCTCTACAATTAAAGATTGATGCACAAAAAGAGTATGACGCATTGACAGAGATAGGTAAAATCAAAGCTGATTATGAAGCAAAAAAAGCGATAGCTGAACAAGAGCTTTTAGATTTACAAAACAAACTAAGCGAAGAGGAAGCATTATTTGAGGCATACACACAAGCAAAAGAACAGATGGAAAGGGATTATACCGAACAATTCAAAGGTATGATAGAGGAACAAAAAAGTGCAATAGATGGGCTTATATCAAAATATAATGCACTAGCAAGAGCAAAAAGTTCTGCTATGGGTAGTGGTTGAAGTTCTACAAGAACTGTAGTGAATAACAACCAAAAGACAACTACTGTAAATGCGACAGTAACATCTCCATCACTTGTAGATTATTTAGTTAATAAACTAAGCAAATAATGATAGGAAAAGCACGAAGATATAAATGACTAGATTTCACTGACTCAGTGCAGGTTGCTTCACAAAGAAGTAATTGATATTCCTATATAATCCAAAATAATGTAAGGAACACAGTATTAAGAACCAATCTAACAGACAAAGCAAATTTTCATTGATGATATGCTAGTGAAACATTAGCTTGACCTAGATTATTTAGTTTTGAATGAAAGGTAATAGGGACAACGAAAGCAAAAAGACATACAGCACGAAGTCTTTTATTGAATGCTTTGAAACCTGAATGAAATCCAAACATAGTAAATAGATGATTTTATCCATTACAGTTTCAAGATGACGGGTGAAATGAAAGGGTAGCATATTGTAAAGTCTACTCAATGCCTAGTCCTGAAAACTGATTAGATAGTCCAGTAATAGATTTTAGTTTTGAGTTATTAAGTGAAAGTGAAAAGATATATGGGAAAACTACTCACACAATCACAGGTGCGAAAGCATTGATAGGTGGTATGACATTAAGCACAACACTACCAACAACATTTTGAAACTTTGCTTGAGCTATACCAGTAACGAATGCTTGAAATTGGATTGCACCTTGTAAGATACAGATAGTTTGAACAGCCACCAATCCAAAGATAATCAATACAGCGAACGGAAATAAATATAGAATAAACTGAACTACAACAAATCTTGTATTAGATAATAGGAACTTGAATAATAATCCATTAGAAAATTTTATTGTAACAGATAACGGAGTAAATATCAAAGCACAAAGGAATAGTTGAGCTGATATATTCCTAGACCCTTGATTAAACCATATAGCAGTATTAACAGATAATCTAAATGAAACTCCTATTGTGTATATAACATATAGAGACACCTTTATTTATTAGATATATTGTATGAAACTTTTAATCAAAGTATTAGAACACGAGTTCATAGATACAGTACTCACTACAGAGATAATAGATAGTGAGGTTGTTATTGAAGAAGATATAGGGACATTTGCTGTCGCTAGGTTTTCTATGCCTTTGATAGATATAGAAGAATACAATATAGTAGAGATTTATGAGGTTGAAAATACAGATACAAGGATATTTAGGGGATATGTTTATAAAATAGAGCCAGTACGAAACCAGTTTTGAATAGTAAATATAGAATGTAGAAGCGAAAAAGCAATAATGAATGATAGGAAAGTATTATTAGATAAAGATTATATTGATAAAGATATATGATTTATACTAAACGATTTGATAAGTGATTATTCAATATATGAAACTTGGACTTATGAGGTTGATTTCACTAAAACAATTAACTTAAAACTAAATGAATGAGATGATTATTTTTGAATTCTTGATGAACTAGCTGAGCAATGTGAAGCACAACGAGATATAGTAGATAAAAAGATATTATTTAAGAGAAATTTTTGAACTGATAGGACTTCTTGAATAAACTATCAAGAGATAAATTATAATTGACTATTCCCTAATAATGCTAATATATCAAATATAAGAGTAATTGGGACAGCAACAAGAAATAATATAGTTATAGGTAAATGACAAGAAGACACAAAACATACAAGCAACGATTATGTAGATAGATTATATTGAGTAGCTTTTGAAAGATTTAGGGAATGAGATATTATAGAGAAAACAGATAAAGAACTAGAAAAACAAAATAAAAACCAAAGAATATATGAAATAACTGTTGAACAAAATGCAATAATAGCAAATATATATGATAAAATGAAATTAGTAGTAGAAAATACAAACAGTTTCTTTGATATAGATAGTGATGTATATGTGATAGGTAAGACAATAAATTACACTAATTGAAGTAAAATAACAAGCTATAAGGTGGGGGAATTAGATTTAGATGTGAT
>JAKPKU010000007.1 GCA_029553545.1 Candidatus Cloacimonadota bacterium | reverse complement strand
TTCACATTACAAAGAAAATACTATATTTGCTACTGATATTCTAATTGCCCTAAATAGGGCTAACTAAATTAAAGCCATGAGTAAATATTTATTACTAGCCAAAGAATATGCATCACTATTTTTAGGCGGTTATGTATTTTGTAGTTTTGTAGCGATGAACTTAAACCCTTTAGAATGGGGCGAAATAGCACGCTTAGTATTTGGTGCGCCTGTTCTACTTTCTATTTTTGGCAATAAAAAATAATCACATTGGAGGAAAAGAATATAGCTAAACAGCATAAGACAACCCTACCTCCTTTTTGGGAATCTAAAATGAAAAAGATTTTAGATGATAATTTTATCCGTAAAAGCGACTTTATAAGGGATGCTATTAAAGATAAAATTACCGCATTTGAGAGTAAGGTTACAACTCGGAAATAGTTACGCTATTATCCACACTCTTAGTAAACTGACTAAACTCATTGTAGTTAAGATTTGGTGACGGCATACTTTTAACAGCACTTTCAAAACCTTTTATAAGCTGTGAGTTGGTAAGCATTGAAGCCGATGCCGTTCGAGCATAAAAACCACCATCCGAAGTTGGAATAAATCCAGTTGCAAATTTATGTTTTCCTAATTGAAAGTTAGGTCGATTACCTACTGCTAATTCCATTTGTGCAAGCATAGGCGCAAAACGCTCCGTTGCTCTTGCTGTCATAACCGATTCACCACGACTTAACTTTGCATCAATACTATCACTTGTGCCATTACCTGCCCCATCTAAACCGATTACACCCTTTGCGAACTTTGGTGGTGGTGGTGGTTTCTGAGAACTAATAACGGCTATTTGTGCTGCAGTAGTAACAGCGATTGCAGCCGCAGCAATTGCACCACCGATTGGGCCAAGTTGAAAAGCAGAAACAACACCCAAAGCCCCAGCTATAATAGCGTTTACAATTTGCAATGCCTTGTTAGTTTCAAATGCTTTCTTTTCAGCTTCATATTTTTCACCTGCATACTTCTTTTCAATACCCCTTATTTTAGCTTCTTTTTGCTCTTTTGATAGTGTACTTTCTTCAACAGCTTGTATCTCTGCATTTTTTTCTGCTTCAATTTCATTTAGCCTTATTTCAGTTGATGCGGATAGAACTGAACTAATTGCATTAACAGCGGTTTGTATGGATTGTAGCCCTTCTTGTGCTTGTCCTATATCTTCTTTAGTTAAACCAATAGAACTACCAAAAGTAGCTTTCTCATCTTTAACTTGTACACCTTTCCTAGCCTTAGCAATAGCGTTTTCAATCTTAGTTATTCCGTCTAGTTCTTCCTGTGTTACTTTACCATCTGCTCCGAAAAATTCACGTGTTAAGGCTAATTGTTCTTCAAGATATTTTAATTGAATATCTCGCTTTCTGTTTGCCTTTTCCTGCTCAGTACCAACCGACAAATCAACGCTTTCAAGTTCTAAATCTAATGAACGTTTATTCTGCTCAATTTTATCGTTAAATGTTTTAGCATTGATAGCCTTTTCAGTTTCAGCATTCTTTTTCTTTTGCGCTTCAATTTTCTTTTGATTGTCCTCATCAAACTTTTTTAATGCTTCATTGCGTTCATTGTTTATTTTTATCTGTAACGCTAACTCTTTCTCATTATCGCTATTGAGTAAGTCAATTTTATCTTGATACTTTTTATTGAGTTTTTCACGTTCCGATAAATCAAACTCATCGCTTAACGATTGTACTTCTTTATTGTGTTGCTCTTCTATTTTCTTTAATTCATCAAGATGTTTTTTTCTTTCTTCTTGTCTTTTCTGTTCTTGCTGTAATGCTTTTTCATTTGCTTTTTCTTGCTCTGCTGAAATTGATTCTAATAGTGCATTTCTTCTATTTTGTAGTTTCTCTTGTAATACTAGACTTTGTCCCTCTAATTGAACTCTTTTTTTTAGCCCTTCCTGTATAGTATTTAGTTCTTTTTCATTATACTTCCCACTTTGCTCTAATCTTTCTCTAAGAGCCAATGCATCTGCTTTCGTACCTTGTGTAAGTAAGTCTATTTCTTCACCACTAAGTTTATTTTTTTGAGCAAATATTTTTATTTGAAGTGCTAATGATTTTTCATTTCTTGATACTGATTCTTTATATGCTTTTTCTTCAACTTTATTCGCTTCATCAATTAACGCAATCCTTTCTTTTTCGGTTTTCCCCTTATCTTTAGATGCGATTATTAATGTATCAATCTTAACTTTTGATTTATCCAATGCTATTTGATACGCATTTTCAGTGTCTTCTAAATCACGCATTACATTCAATAATTCTTGCCCTTGCTTAACAGCTTGACTTATTGAACCTCCGCTGATTAATGCCCCAAAAGCATCTTTTACAGCAATAGTAGCACTTTCTACGGCATCTGCTACTGGCTTAAATTCTTCAAATACATTAATAAGTTGTTGAACTGCTAGTATAATTATTGGTAGTCCTGTTGTTGCTAATGCTGCACTAAACCCCTTAACACCACCACCTGCTGATTGAAACCCTAATTTAGCAGCATCTAATCCTTTTGTAACAGAATTAGCAGAAACTCCAAAAGCGTTTAAATCCCCAAGTGCCGATTTAAAACCTTCTGCATAATTTCCAACATTTCTTCTAGTGTCTCCAACTGCTCCCTCTTGCTTCTTTAACTCGTCACTTAATGCCTTTAATGTAGGTATTGTCTTTGCCCTTTGCTCCGCACTCATTCTAACATACTCACCATACAAAGAATTATATAGCTTCCTATTTGTTTCTATTGAGTTACTCTCAATTTTTCGTATATCTATTTCCTGCGATTGTGCTTTTGCTACTTCTTTAATAGCGCTCGATTGATTTACCAATACTGTTTCAAGTGACCGATACTCTTTTTGTTGTGCCTTTAGAGCAGCAGTAACAGCAATACCTTCTTCAGTATATTGTTTATTTTCATCCTTTAATTTTGTCAATGTTTCCTTTGTTGCATTGATATTTTCACTCAATACCTTCAACTGCTCTGCAATCGGCTGTACATTTATCTCAAATATATCTACTACTGTTGCCATTAAAGAAGTTTTATAAGTTCAACAACACTCGATTTAGTCGATGTGTATTCAAATTTTATCTTGTTCACATAAAAATGTGCATCA
>JAKPKU010000010.1 GCA_029553545.1 Candidatus Cloacimonadota bacterium | reverse complement strand
AAATCTTCTTGTTCTTTCAAAGGGCTTTACAGAAAATCTAAACTATAAATCCAGATTTGTCATTAAGTCAAAAGATTCTAATGACTGGCATTAGAAGCAACAAGCTATAAGATATTTATATACAATAAGATAAGTTATATTTAGGTTAAGAAAAAGCAAGAAGAATTTTAGTAAGAAAAACATACAAAAAAAATGGAACTAAAAATAGAATTTACAGACAAAGAAATCACACCTTGGGGAGGAATGATATTAATGAAAAAGCTAATAGAAAAGTCAAAGATAAATGAGCTATTAGCAAGCCTGCCACTACCGAGGCAGAATTCAAACAGAGGATATAGTCCAATACAGTTGATAAATAATTTTTGGGTAAGCATCTGGAGTGGCGCCAGCCGTTTTGAACATCTGGAAGTCACAAGAATGGACAAAGTGATTCAAAAAATATTTGGATGGACAAAGATGGCAGGTCACAAATCTTTCCAAAGGTATTTTAAGAAATTTACACAGGCAGATAACCAAAGGGTCTTTACCGAGATGTTCAACTGGTTTTTCAAGCAGATGAAATTTGATAATTACACATTAGATTTAGATTCGACAATACTAAGCAGATATGGCAGACAACAAGGTGCAAAGAAAGGCTATAATCCGAAGAAGCCCGGACGGAATTCACATCATCCATTGATAGCATTTGTATCAGAAGTGCGAATGACGGTAAACTTCTGGTTAAGAAGCGGTAACACATATACAACAAATAATTTCTATAGTTTTCTAGAAAACACCTTTGAGCGTTTGTCAGGAAAGACGATAGGCTTGCTGAGGGCAGACAGTGGATTTTATGATAAAAAGATATTTGAATACTTAGAAAACCGGTCAAAACCGATCAATTATATAATAGCAGCAAAATTTTACAGACCACTAAAACTTGCTATCGCCAGAGAGAAAACATATCTGAGATTAGACGATGGAATACAGATAAGCGATACAAGCTATCAAAGTCCGGGTTGGGAAAAGCCAAGACGGCTTATAATAGTAAGACAAGAGATAGCAATACGATCTAAAGCAACGGGCAAACAACTTCGATTATTTGGAGAAGAAGAAACATATAAAAATTATCGATACAGTTGTTTAATCACCAATCTAAGCCTGTCGGCAAAAATGATATGGGATGCATATAGAAACCGAGCAGATGCAGAGAATCGGATAAAGGAATTAAAGGAAGATTTTGGAGCAGATAGTTTTAATATGGATGATTTCTTTGCAACAGAAGCAGCATTAAATTTTGTAATGATGGGATATAATTTAATGAGCTTATTCAGACAAGCAATACTAAACACAAAAACACATCAGCAGTTAAAAACACTGCGATATAAAGTATTTGCAATTGGTTCATACATTAGCAAAGATGGTAATAATAGAATCTTGAAATTATCTTTAGCAATGAGGAGGCGAAGTTGGTTTGAAGGAATTTGGTCCAGTACAAATCTCTTCAGTTGGCCATTTGTTGCATCAAAAATAAATTTCTAATGACAAATCTGGGTTCAATTAAAAGTGTAAACCGGATAATTGAGACTTACAATACTTCCGCCAATGCCATAGTGCATTTGATTCATCAAAATATTATTTATCACAATTAAACTATCAGTTATTGTATCTACAAAAATATTAAGCATAAATCCGCTTATTAAATTATTTTTAATAACCACCCT
>JAKPKU010000247.1 GCA_029553545.1 Candidatus Cloacimonadota bacterium | reverse complement strand
TACTTTTAAGAGTGCACTTATTTGGTGTGTGCCTGAAAAATCTGACATGCTTTTTGAGGAAGCACGTAAACTTCTTGCGTGGAATGATATACAGGATGAAGTACATGAGATTAAACTTGACGATGCACAAAAAAACCAGATAACGACAAATATAAAAAAAGCCGAACGTGACCTTAAAGAATCAATCTGGAGAACTTACAACAAGATTATGATTCTTGGGAAAAACAATGACTGGCTTGAGATTGATTTAGGTTTGTCTCATTCAAGTGCCGCTGACTCTATAATGACACATATATTTAATCGTTTGCGACAAGACGGACACGTTGAAAAAGATATCAGTCCAAACTTCCTTGTCCGCAACTGGCCACCAGCTTTTAAAGAGTGGAGCACAAAGACTGTAAGGAATACTTTTTTTGCTTCTCCGCAATTTCCCCGCCTTCTTGATCCTGATTCTATAAAAGATACTATTGCCCGTGGCGTATCAAACGGCATGATCGCTTATGTCGGGAAAACGTCAGGCGGTAAATATAAACCATTCCATTTTAATGAAAGTATAAACTCATCTGATGTCGAAATATCCGATGATATGTTCATAATAACGGGAGACGAGGCAAGGATAAGAATTGAACCGCCAAGACTCACCCGCATAGAAGTATCTCCAGCATCTACAATTATCCAACCTGGGAAGAGTCAGGGGTTCTTAGCAAAAGGATTTGATCAACATGACAACGCAATCGAAATTAAGAGTATAACTTGGGAAGCACAAGGTGGTAGTGTTGATAAAAAAGGTGTTTTCAAGGCTGATAAAGAAGAAGGTACATTTAAAATTACAGCATCAGTAGATAAGTTGAATGCTTATGCTGAAATAATTATATCAAAAGAAAAAGAACCGCCTAAGCCACCTAAAAAAACTGATGAAGCCAAAAAAATAAAATGGTCTGGAGAAATTCAACCTCAGAAATGGATGAATTTTTATACCAAGGTTCTCTCAAAGTACGTAACCAGTGCAGATTTGAAAATTATCCTTAATATTGAAATTGATCAAGCTGAAGGCATTTCAAAACAAAAGATAGAAGAAATGAAAACAGCATTACGAGAACTGGGCATGGAAGATGATGTTAAATTAGATTAGATAATTATTTCTAGGCAATATATACCAAAAAAAGTTTTAAAGCTTATTTCTTTCTTGCTAATTTTTATCCAACTTTCGGATGATCTGCTATAGGGCTTTTAGCAGAGAATGCTGGTTCGAAAGTAATTTTCAAACCTTCCTGAAGTATTACACCTCTATATTTCGAGCCAGGACAAAGAAAATTTGGATAGCCTGGTGATTCAATAAACGAAAATCCAGTTTTTACTCCGACAACTTTGCCTTCTAAGCTTAATGGCATCGCATTGCACGAAAGATTTAATGGTCTGAATTGTATGGTATTTAATTCCGCACTTGTAAAATTTTGATCAGCTGATTTCAAAAATACATTTTCAGCTTTTGAAAAAGATTTATTCATGAATAGCATGCCACCTAACGTTGCTATGAACCGGGGATCGCTGTATCCATACAGTGTACTTTGATTTAAAATTGCAATAGCCTCGTCATAAGACTTTTTCTCGTGTAATAAACATAATGCGTATTCAACAAAAGATCTAAACTCAGTTGGATGATCCTTAATAATCGGATCCAGAACTCTTAAAGCCTCCGCAAATCGTCCTTCTTTTCTATATGCACGACCTAAAAGATATCTGGCAACAATGCTGCTCGGTGTATCAGTAACCGCTTTTTCTAGTGCTTTGAGACGCGAAGGATTATCTCCGAGATATCTTTGTATATTTGCAGACTCTATCCAAAGTGCATCTCGCACACGGACAGATCTTAGACCTTCATTGATACTGCCATCAACTAAAAGCAAGTTCTTATCAATTCATCATTGAGATTGAGCGCTTCTTTTCGATTAATTTTAATGATCATTATAAGTATGGATAGAGTAAATAAATAAATTCAGTATGCATAATATCTTTGCATATTTAACATCCTGTTCATCGAATGGCAAACAAAAATGT
>JAKPKU010000244.1 GCA_029553545.1 Candidatus Cloacimonadota bacterium | reverse complement strand
CTAGAGCATTCTCGAAATCTTGTTGGTCTTTAACTGCTTTTAATCCTGCTTGTATTATTCCAATATCAATTCCTGCTTGTTCTGCTAATGCTTGGATTGACTTGATTGATTCGTCTGGTAAAGATTCAAAATCTAATCCTTTAAATTGCTTTAAGATAAGAGTTAAAGTGTCTTTTGCTTTTGTTGACATTTTAGAAACACTATCAAAGTCTTGTTGGTCTTTAACTGCTTTTAATCCTGCTTGTATTATTCCTATATCAATACCAGCTTTTTCTGCTAATGCTTGAATTGACCTAATTGATTCTTCTGGTAAAGATTCAAAATCTAGTCCTTCAAATTGCTTTAAGATAAAGGTTAAAGTGTCTTTTGCTTTTGTTGACATTCCAGCAACACTATCAATTACTGCTTGATTTTGTGAGTCAATCGCATCTCTAATCTTATTGCTTAGTTCGTTATCTGCTTCAAGCATACTTATTCCAGTTAATAAAGCTGTCTGTTGTGCTTTTCTAGCGTCTTGTAATAATCCTAATCTTGTAAGTAGATTAGATTCTTTAGCTGCCATTGATTGATATTCTAAGGCTCTTTGTTGTTGTAATTTAGCTTGTTGTCCTGCTACAAGTCCTGAAACAATACCTCTGCCTTGTCCCTCAAGTCCGTAAACTAATCTCTGAGTTTCTAAATCGTAGTTCTTCATCTGTTCTTGGAAGTCTGCAATGCTTGTAGCTAGTGTTGTTTCTTCTGCTGTTGGAGTTAATGTTCCTAAGTATTGAGTTCTTAATTTACTTGTTTCTTTTTGCAATGCTTGTAAATCTGCTAATCTTTGCTTTTGAGATTCTTTTAATTCTTTTGTAGCTTGATTAAGTCCGTAATAATCTCCTTCTTGTTCTGCTTCTCTTGCTTGACTTGTTAATGCTAATTCTGTCCCAGAAGATTGATTTATTCTGCTTAAAAGTTCACCAGTTACAGAAGTCAATAGAGTTTGTCTTTGTTCTGGGGTTAAGTTTGTTATTGTTTGATTAATATTATTTACTAATTGATTTTGAGCAGGGTTTGTGGCAGATGTTGGAACATTTATAATATTTTTAACTTCTTCAACTGGTTGCTGTCTTAACCCACTTTCCAAATTATTTAAATAATTAATATTTTGATTTGTTAAATTTTTTGCTGTTCTTGAGGTTATAACAGAAGGAGATTGAATGGTAGAACTTTGTTGCATATTTTGAGCAATTCTAACTAAAGCATCTCTACCCCCCTCTCGTGTAGATAGTTCAGTTAAAGCGTTTCGTAATAATTCTTTATTTTCTGCCATATTAGTAATAGTATTGTTCCATCTTTATCGACTCAGACGGATAATTTAATTTATAATTATTTTTTGCTTGTTCGTATTTCTGTTCTGCAATTTTCATTTGATCGTAGTCTTTTAAGTCCCTGTATAATTCCATTTTGCAAGCTTCGACAAAAAACTGCAATTCTTCTGTGTCTGCATTAAGTAAATCTGTGTCTGCTGTTGAGTTTTCAATCCATACCGCAGTGCTTGTCTGCCAAGGATATTTACTATAGTATATCACATTATTATAGTTTCCACTATG
>JAKPKU010000256.1 GCA_029553545.1 Candidatus Cloacimonadota bacterium | reverse complement strand
TTCATGATCTCTCCTTTAATGCTTCTGGTATTTTGGTTTCATACTTCGCTTTTAACTTCTCCATTACCTTTTTGGCTTCTTCTGGCGTGAGTTCTTCTTTTTTTGGTTCATCAACGTTTTCATAATTTTTAAGCCACTCAGGAGATTGTTTAACTGTTTTAGCGAATGGTTTGCTTCCGTTCCTTGCATAATTCCATATAATCCCTTGATAATTACATGACATTGATTGTTGGATTGTGTTAATAACAGTGTCTACTCCAAACTCATCAACTTTCTTTTTGACTTGCGTTACAAGAGCTTCAAGCCCTTTAGGTTTATATGCTTGTCGTTTCTCTTTTTTATATTCAAGCCAAGAAATAAAGGTAGAATTAAGGTTAGAATCTTCAAAATATGTAACGTTATTCGTAACGTTACATGTAACGTTACTCTCTATATTCTTATTCTTATTCTTTATTTCTTCTTCTTTATCTTTAGTATTTAATAATAACAATTGATTCTCCCGATATTTGGCTTGTCTTAACCTTGCTTTTTCTCTGATGCTATCAAGCCCACTAATACTTTGTATTTTTTCCCAATTTGGAATTGTAATAACACAATCTACAATTTCTATCATTCCAAACTCTTCAAACGTTTTTAATGCTAGCGTTACAATGCTTTCTTTTCTCCTAAAAATCGTTGAAAGCATTTGTAAAGTGTAAGGAACTCTATTATTCATGATAAACACACCCCCATTATTTTGCTTGCCAGCTAAACAAAGCAACTTGAACCATATCACGATGACTGAGTCAGCATCAGGTAGTTGTTCAATCAAAAGTATTTTTTCATCATCGAAGATGTCTGTAACTATCTTAATCCATTTAACATCGCTCATTTTTAACTCCTCTTATTTTGGGCATACATTAACCATACACCCCGTTATTTCTTGTATTTTTCTTTTAAAATCTTGTTCGTTTGAATTTTTATCGCTCAAATGCATCAAGTAAACTTCTTTTAACCTGCTCAAATCATTAGCTTTGAAAAACTTAACACAACTATCAAGGCTCATATGAGAGTTATATAACCTCTTGTATTGCAATTTAGACACTTCACCGTTCGTATATCTGCGTTTTAAAATTGCCTCATCGTAATTGCACTCAATCATGATGTAATCTAACGCATCAAACGTGTTGTTGATGTAATAAG
>JAKPKU010000250.1 GCA_029553545.1 Candidatus Cloacimonadota bacterium | reverse complement strand
ATCATAAAAAACATCTTTTTCTGCCTCATAAAATTCATAATAAATCTCCTTTACTTTCCCTTTAGATTCCTATAAGATTACCTTTCATTCTCCAAGATAGCAAAGGGAATGTAAAGGGAATCGCATAGATATATAACTGATAAATAGTCATTTGCAATTTTGGCGAATTTGTAAGCGATAAGAGAGAAAATCAAACGTGACAACAGGCTTATTTCTATGTTTTTTGTGTTCGCTTTAAGAGTAAAAAAGGCAATTTTCAAGTTGATTTTTATAAAATATTCTTTGGAATGGTGAGAAGATACAGAAAAAAGTAAAGCTTTGTATATTGAAAAAGCGAAAATAGTTAAAGAGTCATACATTCAATAATTTTACTGAGTATGCTATCTCTTTTCAAAAAAACATTGACAAGATTATTCATCTATGCAAAATTGTTATTATAAATTCATATGAGGTGTGAATATGTTTATTAATCCTGGTACCAGAATGAACAATTTTGATGTTAAAAACAAATTTGGTGAAGATCGAATAGGCGAAATCTATCTTGCTAATGATATGAATCTTGGTATAACTGTCGCTTTAAAGGTAATAAATCCCTTACTTACATCAGATCCTCAATTTGTCAAACGACTTGAGCAAGAAGCGCGCATACTAAACTCGATAATCCACTCAAATATTGTACAATTATACAAATTCTTCATATACCAAGATAAGTTTATCATGGTCTTGGAATATGCAGAAGGGATAACACTCAAGCAGTTGATCAGCCAAATAGGTCCAATACCTGAAGAGCGAGCAATGAGGATATTTAAGCAATTGTGTGACGGGCTGACTTATGCACACAATAAAGGGGTTATTCATCGCAATATCAATCCATCGAATATCATGATTGATGAAAAAGATAATATAAAGATCATGGGCTTTGGTATTGCCGAACTCATGGGTGACGAAGGTCTTATCCGCACGGGAGCGAAGATAGAAAAGCTATACTATATGAGCCCTGAACAGATTAATGCTGAAGAAGGCATTGATCAGCGCTCTGACATTTACAGCATGGCTATCATGCTCTTTGAAATGCTGTCTGGCAAGTTGCCTTTTGACATAAGCACAAAAAGTGATTTTATTTTGATGAACAGTATTGTAAACGTTAATTTACCTGATTTGAGGGTAAATTTCCCATCTATTTCTGACGAAACAGTTAGAGGGTGTTGCATAGTCAACTATATTTTCTCAAGAAATCTATTTAAAAAAAGGCATAAAATTAATGTAAATATCTCTTGACAAATAAGTTAGGAGGTTTATATTGGTACTTAATCAACCACAAGGAGATAAGAAATGAA
>JAKPKU010000242.1 GCA_029553545.1 Candidatus Cloacimonadota bacterium | reverse complement strand
CATCCAGTCTGCAGTCTAATGTAGGGGCGAGCTTTGCTCGTCAGTCTTAAAAAGCTATCATCCAGTCTGCAGTCTAATGTAGGGGCGAGCTTTGCTCGTCAGTCTTAAAAAGCTATCATTCAGTTTGCAGCCTAATGTAGGGGCGAGCTTTGCTCGTCCGCAACCGACGAAGTCGCACTTAAGCATAAATAAAAAACATCACCCTCTATATATATAGGGCTTATAAAACGGTGTTTTTCTAAAACTATTTTCATCTAAATCAGCAGATGCCTACTACAAGCGGGCTTAGGGATGAATTTTTATTGTACCCACAACTATCTTTAGTTGGCTCAGTTCAATTACATTTCATCTCTTAGCTTTCAGCTTTCAGTATTCTTCAAGTCTCTGAACCGAAAATATGTATTAATCAACACCTTTAAAGATGATGTGTTTTGTTGAATATGATTTTTTAGTAAGAATGAGTATTTTATTTGTTATTTAGTGCTTTTACTACAGTTTGAAGACAGATAATTACTAAAGGGTCAACATGTGAAATGTCATGTCCAGATACCATTTTATTATAGAGTCACCCATAAAGAAGTATAGTAAAGATGCAGCGACAAGATAAGGTGCATATGCGAACTCTTTTTCTTTGCCGATATTAATAATATTGAAGAGTACGCCAAAAATAGAAGAAAAGAATATGGTGAAGATAACACCTTCTATGCCTGTAAACATGCCAACAGCTGTAATATACTTGATATCTCCACCACCTAAGCCAACTTGTTTTTTTATCAGCCAATAGATAAGTGCTATTGAGTAAAAAATAGCAAAACCTATACCTGCACCAATTAGTGCTTGGAAAAGATGTGTTGCACCTATCAAAGCGAATAATAGTCCTGCAATAATAAGCGTGTAATTGTGTTTATCAAGTATGAGTCGATGATCTATATCAATAAAGAAAATCATCACCGCAAAGCACATAAAAAAGACGAATTTGAGGTAGTTTAAATCAAGGGCATAACCATTTTTTATAAAGTAGAGTACGGCAAGTATGGCAGTAATAGTCTCTACAAAGCAATAACGAAAAGAGAATGTTGCTTTGCAATGACGGCATTTGCCACCTAAAAAGAAATAAGACAAGACAGGTATATTATGCCAAGCCTTAATGGGCGTCTTGCATTTTGGGCAGAAAGAGCCTGGTTTGACGATAGAGAGTTTGAGAGGTATTCGATAAATACAAACATTTAAAAAACTGCCAACACTACTAAAAAGAATGGTGATAAAAAGTAGTGCCAGCAGTTTAGCTATTTGAGTATTAAAAGGTATATAAAAATAAAAAAAGCTTGATAATGTGTTTAACAATAGAATTAATCACCGCCATAAGTCATGTTTTTTTTGAGTATTAAAAGGAATGCCTGAAGATTGCTGATAGTTAATATAAATTCTTGTATTTTCAAATGGTTGGTACTCCATTGAAAAAGCAGGTATAACAAGGCTATTATTATCATCATTGGATTTAAAGTTCAGATTGTTTTGATGAGTCATTGAGCCTTGATTGACAAGACTAAGATCGACATTAAACTTTAGGTTATCTTTAATATTAAACAGAAGATGATTTGTATATGCTGATTGATAAAAGCCATTGCCACTGCTATTTATACCAGATGCAAAGGACATAGTATGCGACATTTTTAGATTATTAGGGTTCAAAAGAGAGCCAAGTTGAAAATTTGGGTTAAAAAAAGATGGATTGACAGGTAGAGCATAGTCTCCATAAAGAATAACAGCACTTGTTATTAACAGCATTAAGAATAAATATTTTTTCATCATTGCCTCCTATTAGATAAACTAATTAAATTAAGAAATGTGTCAACTTATTTTTAATGATATACAAATAATAAATATACTGTTGCAATTATTAAGTTAATAAAGGTAATAAAAGCACCATATTTTGTGAAAGTCATAAAGCTAATTTTGTAACCACTCTTATTACAAATACCAATAGCAATAAGGTTTGCGGAGGCAGCAATCATTGTGCCATTGCCCCCGAGACATACTCCTAATGAAAGAGCCCACCACAAGGGTTTAATTGCCACTGTGCCAATTGCCAGTCCAATATCTTCAATCAACGGTATCATCGTAGCAACAAATGGAATATTATCGATTATTGCAGAGGCTATGCCAGATGTCCAGACGATGCCTATACTTGCTAAACGAGGGCTTCCTGAGGTCATTTTGATGATATGTGATGATAGATATTCAATTGCTCCTTGCTCTTCGAGAGCACCAACCATTATGAATAGGGCGATAAAAAAAAGTATTGTTCCCCATTCAATTTCTGTTGCAAAGAATTTATCTATCTTGAGTTTTCTCGATCTTAGCAGAAGCACGCTTGCGCATAATAAGGCAATAGTGGCAGGTTCGAGATGTGTATAATGATGGAGAAAGAATAAAGTTATAAATAAAGTTATAACAAACAAGCCAATGATCAAGTCTTTTTTACTTGTAATTGCTTGCTTTTCATCAAATTCTAATATTTTAGCTCGTCTTTGATTTGACACTACAAGCTCTTTTTTGAAAAGAAACCATAAAATAATGGCTGTAACAATCATGTTTATGATTATTACTGGGGTTAGATTTACTAAAAAGTCAATAAAAGTTAGTCCCGCAGCGCTACCTATCATTAAGTTTGGTGGGTCACCAATTAATGTCGCAGTACCACCTATGTTCGAAGCAAGTATTTGACTAATAACAAAAGGCAGTGGTGATATTCCCAGCTCAACAGAGATAAGTATCGAAATGGGGGTCATGATTATAATTGTGGTAACATTATCTAAGAATGCTGAAATTATTCCTGTGGCAAAGAATAGTAAAAGTAATATTTTGATTGGGCTACCTTTGGCAAGTTTTGCCAATTTAATTGCTACATATTGGAACATACCAGTTTCTTTAACGATTCCCATCATGATCATCATGCCAATTAATAAGAAAATAACATTCCAATCGACATACTCAGAAAATGCTTTGTTTTGGCTAACATAGCCAAGTGTGATAAAGATAACGGCTCCAACCATTGATATAACAGATTTATGATAGGTTTCTAAGGCTATCAAAACGTAAGCTATAATGAATATTACCAGCGATACAATCATGCTTATACTCATAGCTACATCTCCCTCTTGTAAGAATTTATAAAGTTTGTCAAATCTTCTACTGCACGAATGCTGTATGCAGACTTACGATCCTTTTTGCCAAACTTCTCTGATAAAGCAGGAATTAAGCCAAAATTGGCATTGACGGGCAAAAAGTGTTTATTTTCTGTAATTAAATACCTCCATAATTGCCCCATCATTGTTGTTTCGGGTAAGCATGAAAGATTATTATCGATAATATTTGCAACTAATAAGCCAGAAAAGATTGATTCTATATACCCTTCTACTCCTGAAAGTTGCCCTGCTACGAAGATATTACTCTTGTTTTTTAAGCTGAGATTTGGATTACATATTTCAGGAGAATTAATATAAGTATTTCTATGAATTGAGCCAAGTCTTGCAAATTCAGCATTCTCAAGGCCCGGAATTAATCGAAATATCTCCTCTTGTGCTCCATATTTGAGCATCGTCTGACATCCTACTAAATTATAAGTTGTCTTATTATGGTTCTCTATTCTAAGTTGAATTATGGCATAAGGTCTTTTACCTGTGCGTGGATCATCCAGTCCTACGGGTCTCATAACACCGTATCTAAGCGTATCAACCCCGCGTCTTGCCAGCTCTTCTATTGGTATGCAGTTTTCGTAGAATTTAAACATCGGGGTTTGAAACAAATCGTTCTCAAACTCTTTTGCCTCATGTTTTTCTCCATTATTCAAAGCTTCCACAAACCGCAAATATTCATCTTTATTAAAAGGACAATTAAGGTAGTCGCTATTCTCGTCTGAGTATCTCGATTTACTATAAACTGTATTCATATTGATTGTGTCTGTATAAACAACGGGGGCGATAGCATCAAAGAAATACAGCTGACTGTCATCAATGATTTTTAAAAGCTCTTCTGTAATGCTATCTGAAGATAAAGGTCCTGTTGCAAGAATAGTTAGTTCATCGTCAAGCTTGGTGATTTCTTCATTAATAAGTTCGATATTTGGATGTTCAATAATCTTTTGCTGTACAAGCTCAGAAAACAGTTGCCTGTCAACGGCTAAGGCATTTCCTGCGGGTACAGATGTCTTTTCTGCTAAGGGTAATAACTTGCAGTCAAAGAGAGAAAGCTCTTTTTTCAAGAGTCCTGACGCTGTGCTTAATAGAGTTGATTTTAATGAGTTAGAACAAACAAGCTCTGCACATAGATTGGTTTTATGAGCAGGTGTTTGTTTCTTATCTCTCATTTCGAAGAGTTTCACTTTCCAGCCTTTATCAGCAAGCTGTAAGGCAGATTCAGAGCCAGCTAAACCAGCTCCAATGATTTTAATTGTTTTCAATTGTACCCATTCTTTCAATTATTTCTTTTACAGGTTTGTAAGTAGTACGGTGAATAAAGCATTGTCCATGCTCTTCAAGCGCTTTTAAATGTGAAGCAACAGGATACCCCTTATGCTTTGCAAAGCCGTATTGGGGGTATATACTGTCGTATTCTGTCATAATATTATCACGTGTAACCTTTGCTAAGATAGATGCTGCTGCAATGCATGCATGTTTAGCATCGCCTGATTTTACACACATATGATTTATTTGCATATTTTTAGGAGAAACATTGCCATCGATTAATGCAAGGTCTGGCAGGTGCTCTAAGTTTGTAAGGCTTTGTTGTATACCTTTTAAGGTGGCATTCAAAATGTTGATTTTGTCAATTTCTTCAGGCTCAATAATCACAATTGAATAATCAATTGCCTCTTTTTTTATGATATCAAAGAGGTTGTTTCTCTTTTGCTCACTTACTTTTTTTGAGTCATTTAAATCTTCATGGTAGAAAGTATCAGGCAATATAACACTTGCACAAACAACAGGACCAGCAAGAGGACCACGCCCTGCTTCGTCTGTTCCTGCTAAGCAAGAGTATTCTTTCTTTAAAAATAGGTCATTATCAAATAAGTGTTTATTCTTCATTTTTGATGATAAAAAACAGTCTTGGTGAATTATTGTCGATTAAATTGATATTGTCTTTAATCAAGTTGCGGAGCTGTGTAGAGTCGTATATTCCTGTTAATTTGAGGTTTGCTTTTTTTATAAGCTCGACTAATTCATTTGCACGCCATACTTTTTGCTGATGAGTTTCGTCTTCTCTACGATAGCCAAGAAAGGCTTTGCTAAAGATATTTAAGCGATTCATCTGTTTCTTTTT
>JAKPKU010000220.1 GCA_029553545.1 Candidatus Cloacimonadota bacterium | reverse complement strand
CAATGTTGTTATTCAATAATATAATAATTTTAACAACTTAAAATATACCTAACGATAAAGGGTATGGAAAGGAAAATTATGAAGAAGATTCTTAGATTTCTTCCTGTTGTCGCTCTCCTAGCGGGTGTTTTTGGAGTAGCTACAACAAAATCAGACTCGATTCGAGTTGATGCGGCAGGTCCGTACAAAATAGTTGGAGAGTTCAATGGTTGGTCAGGAGAAACCAATACAAAAGACCTAACCACCTTTACAACAAACATTGGCGGAGAAAAAGTATATTATGGAAAACACACTATATATGGAGAATGGAAAGTTCATGGCTCTGATGTGAACTGGTTAGGCGTGGATAAACTGAACGAACAAGCTAAGGGGGCCGGATTCAGTGGGACTGATAATATTATTAGCCCAGACACAACTGCCCCAGGATCAGAATATACTTTTTTCTTGTATGAAACTGGCAATAGAATAAACGTAATCAAGGATGTGTATTTAGCTGGATCGGCCAATGATTGGACCACAGGTGATGCAACAAGAAAATTTACGCAGGATCCTACTAAACCCTGGATGTACAGTTTCGATACATCCCTCGCTGCTGATGAGGCATTTAAAGTTAACTTTGGAGGCTGGGATGGCGCATTAGGGCACTATAATATGACTAGTGTAAGTGCAAATTATGGTTTTGTATCTAGTGGTGATCCACATCATAACATTGTTGCTGGAACAGGGTTTTATGCGGGCAATTACACAATTACACTAGACATTGTCAATTATCTAGTTGATATTTCCCCAAAGGCTTCAACAATGGCCGCCGAAATTAATTCTTACCCTGGTGGCGATATCTCTACTCCAGAATGTGCTACTAAGTATGCTGCAATAAAGCCAAAAGTGACTAATTTAAGTGACAGTGAAAAAACAATTTTTGAAACTAGTTCTGATGTTGACATTGCAAATGCACGTGCTCGTTATACTCAATGGGCTACTGCAAACAATGATCTTGCCGGAATGTACACTCCACCTTCTGTCTCTGGTAGAATTTATTCAGTTAATCAACAAAACAACAGGGCGTTAATTACCTTAATTGGACTACTTGGCTTCACTGCAATTGCAGGTTTCTATTTCTTAAAAACTAAAAAACAATAAAGAATAAGATTCTAAAAAAAGACCAACTCGATTTGAGTTGGTCTTTTCTAAATAGAGTTATCTTATATTGACAGATACTACTTTGATTCTTCAATATCAAGAATATCCTTACGCATGATCTCATATTCTTTATCCGTAATTAACTTTTCATCTAACAATGCTTTTGCTTCGAGTAGTAGTTCTTTTCTAGATTTATTAGGCACGCCGTTTGATCCACTTCTAATTTCACTGAACGCCGTCTTTATGGATGGAGTAATTGCAGGAATAATCGTTTCCGCGGATTTTGCGGTCGCCCCTTTGATGTCTTCACTCGCGTAATCAAGCGTTTCTTTACGAAGTTTAGCTTGAAATTTAGTTATTTGTGGCGTGAACCCACTGACGATAGCAGGCAATGAAAAGACACTAAGAAACAATCCAGGAACAAAATAGGCAAAATTGGGTTTCCAGGCAAAATCATCCCAACTACGATCACGAAAGACGACCGCTCCTAGGTAAATGAATATGAGCGAAAAGCCAAGCATTAAAAATCCAATCATTTTTAGTATGGTTGTTTTCTTCATTTGTTGATTTCGCTTTACTGTTGTATATATGTACCAAAATGATACCATAGATTCTTCTTCGTCCATACCTCATTTTCATGAATAAATCGATGGCAATATTAATATAAAGTTGATTTTAAAAATCAATCATCTTCTTTATAGATTATAAAAATAGCTGGATTGACGTTAGTCTTCCCAATCAAAAAAGTACTCATCTGTTTTTCTATGAATACTTTTTCAGAAGATGGAGTTTTCTAGAGGATAGAAATAAACCAATAAGTGGTTTAGCCTAGATGAATTGATACCATTTTCTTGTACTTTATGTTCTTTGTAGTTATTGATCATTTATTGATTCATGAGTCTATATTGTATAGGAGAATATCCTCCTAATGTCAACTTAATCCTTTCGTGATTATACTATTCATCTATGGTTCTTAGTAAGTCAGATAATGATTTAACCTTTTGTAAGTAGATGGTTTCGCATTTAAGCGTCTCGAAGAAACTTTCAACCACTGCATTGTCATAGGCATTACCTTTAGCACTCATGGATTGAGTAAATGATGCTTTCTTAAGGTAATTACGATATTTAGGTGATTGATATAGAATACCTTGATCAGAATGAATGAGTAGCTTCGATAAATCCTCATTTGGGTTGATTGCTTTCTTAAGGGTTTTAAGAATCAAATCCTGATTTTGACTTCTAGATATTTGGTATGCTTTGACTTCACCGTTATAGAGATCTTGTATTACAGATAGAAATAATCGTTTACGATTAAATCTAAATTCCGATACATCAGTTGCACATGCGATATTAGGCTTGTCTTTCTTAAAGTCTCTTTTGAGTAGATTAGGGGTGATTTTATTAGATATTTGAGAGATATAGCGATATCTCTTTTTTCTTACTTTACAAACGATATGTAGTTCTTTCATGAGCTTAACGACCGTCTTATACGCTATTTTGACCTCATAGAAGTTTTGAAGTGCAAGTTTTATACGTCTATAGCCATATGTTCGATTGCTCGCTCTGATATCAGTATTTTGATATCATGATATTTATCTTTTGTCTGATGATGCTCATAGTAATAGTAAACAGAGTTAGGAAGTCCAGATATCTCAAGTAGATCTTTTAATGCATATTTTCGCCTTAATTCTTTGGCTACTTGGTATTTTTGTTTGTTCGTTCCTGTTTTTGAACTAAGGCGATAAGTGTTTTTGTATATTTAAGTTCCATTTCTAGGTGTTTAATTTTGAGTTCTAAATTTTGTTCTACCTCTTTGGATGGTGTATGGAACTTTCTAACTGGATTCTTACGATAGTCTTTAGGCGTTTGAAAAAAGCGCTCTTTACCATAGAGTCTATACTGATATACCCATCTTACAGGTAGTGTATCATTTAGACTCCCTGATGATAAATACATATCATATTTACGCGCTGCTTGACTGTAAGAGAGTTCATTTTCAATGATGTCTAAAACAACCTTTAACTTGAATTCTCCGCTCCATAGTCAAATATTTTTCTTTTTATCATTCATCTGATACGTATTATTCAGTTAAGCCTAGTTTGATGACTGAATAACTTCTCTCCTTTCTAGGCTACAATGTAATAGCTGTGCACCTGTCTCATTTGTTTGCCACTTGATGGCTTGGAGGTTTTTCAGGGCACGGCTTTCTATCAC
>JAKPKU010000217.1 GCA_029553545.1 Candidatus Cloacimonadota bacterium | reverse complement strand
TATCAACAACTACCATTAGTTGTTCCAGATCCATCAATCAATTTTACGAAGCGAAATTACCCATCAACTCTGCTCTCAGTTCTAACAACCCATTATTCTTCAAGTCTGTAAACCTGAGTTATGCATTATTCAACACCCTCTCTCTAAACCTGCTCGTAGTAGGTATCTGCCGATTTAGGTAAAAATAGTTTTCGAAAAATCCCATTTTATAAGCCCTATATATATAGAGAGTGATGTTTTTAATTTATAAGTCTGCGTATTCTTTCATAAGATATTTTGATTACTATGCAACACCCTCACTTTATGTAGAGTCAATAATTTATTTCGCTGATTTTGAATAAAAAAAAAGGGTAGCGATTACAAAATCACTACCCTTAAATATTTTAAGCTATATTTATTCTTTATTCAGATCTTCAGCTTTGATATTATCTTTTTCTTTTTCAGCAACAACTTCACCTTCAACAAGGCGAATGAGTGCCATTGGAGCAGCGTCGCCACGTCTAATTTTTGTCTTAATCACGCTTGTATAGCCACCGTTTCTATTTGAATATTTAGGTGCAATTTCATCGAAAATCTTTTTTACTAAAGCATGATCATGAACGATTGAGAAAGCCAATCTTTTATGGTGCAAGCTACCTTTTTTACCATAAGTAATAACTCTTTCTGCTAATCCACGCATTTCTTTTGCTTTTGCTTGAGTGGTTTCAATCTGTCCATGTTGGAAAAGAGAGATGACTAAATTTTTAAGCATTGCCTTTCTATGGTCTGCTTCTCTTCCAAATTTTCTACCAACACATTTATGTCGCATAGGTCTAACCTTTCTTTATATTAATCATACGATTTTTGGCATCTTCAATACGTTTGAGAATGCCTGGAACGTCCATCCCGAGTGTTAAATCATAGTTAGTAATGAGCTTTTTGATTTCGTCGAGGGACTTCTTACCAAAGTTTCTATACTTGAGCATTTCTGGCTCTGTCTTGGCTACCAATTCGCCAATTGTTTCAATTTTTGCAGCAGCTAAACAATTTCCAGCACGAACAGTCAATTCAAGTTCCTTAACATTTATAGCCAGGACTTTTTCAAGTCTTTCTAGTTCTGGATCCATTTCAACTTCTTCAATATAGTCAGGTTCCTCTTCAAAAAGCACGAGAGTTGCATAAATATCTTTAAGAAGCTTAGCTGAGAGATATAGAGCGTATTTTGGTTCGATACTTCCATTTGTAAAAATTTCAACAATCAATTTATCGAAGTCAATTCTTTCGCCAACACGTTGATTTGCAGTAACAAAATTAACTTTTGTAATTGGAGAATAAATTGAGTCTACAGGTATAACGCCAACAGATTTTTCATCAACATTATGCATGTCTGCAGGAGTATACCCTCTGCCTTGACCGACCCATATTTCAGCAAACAATTCAGTATCTTCAGTCATATTGCATAAAACAAGGTCCTTGTTGATTACTTTAATATCGGCAGTTTCTTCAATTTCGCCAGCGGTTATAGGACCAATACCTTTATGATTTAATGTGAGCTTAACCTCGTTGAGAGTATCTGATTTTAATACTAATTTTTTAAGATTTAAGATAAAATCTACATAATCAGCATCGCAACCTGGTATTGGAGTAAACTCATGATGTAAGCCTTCGATTTTCACGAATCTTGCTGCCGCACCCTGAATAGAGGACAATAAAACACGACGAAGTGTATTGCCAATTGTAGTAGCATAGCCAGGTTCAAATGGTCCGATTTCAAACTTACCATAAGTATCTGAATAAGTGTCCTTATCAAATTCGATTTTGGTTGGCATTTGCAAGGGTTCAAGTAGCATCATATTATATCTCCTGTTTTATTTAGAGTAGAATTCTACAATAAGGTTAGCATTGATATCGATTTCTACCTGCTCTCTTTTAGGCGTGTAGAGAAATTCACCTTTAAAATTATTTCTATCGACACTGAGCCATTCATAATGAGAAGAATCCATCGAGTTTTGTACTGCATCTTGGATAAGCCCCATTGAACGGCTTGTTTCTTTTATTTCAATATTATTGGTTGGATTAACCAAATAAGAAGGGATATTAACTTTATGTCCGTTTACTTGCACATGACCATGTCTAATGATCTGTCTTGCAGCATTTCTACTTGGTGCAAAACCCATTCTATAAACAACATTATCCAATCTTCTTTCGAGTAAAACAAGCAAGTTGTCGCCAGTTTCACCGCTTTTTCTATCTGCAATTTCAAAGTATTTTTTGAATTGTCTTTCTAGCACACCATAAATTCTGCGTGCTTTTTGTTTTTCACGTAAGTGAATACCGTAGTCGGTAACTTTTTTACGCGCATTTGGTGCACCATGCTGACCAGGTACATATGCTCTTCTTTCAAAAGCACATTTTGATGTCATGCAACGAGCACCCTTAAGCATGAGTTTGCTACCTTCGCGTCGGCAAAGTTTACATACTGATCCTGTATATCTAGCCATTTTAAATTGCCTCCATTAGATTCTTCTTGTTTTTGGTGGTCTACAACCATTGTGAGGGATTGGGGTGTTGTCTTTAATCATAGTAACACTTAATCCAGCTGCATTTAAAGCACGAATAGCAGATTCTCTTCCGCCGCCTGGTCCTTTAATAACAACGCGAACCTTTTTGATTCCCATTTCAATAGCTGTCTTAGCAACTTCTTCTGCTGCAAGTTGTGCTGCAAAAGGTGTTGATTTTCTTGAGCCTTTATAACCTATTTTACCACCACTTGACCAGGTGATTACATTGCCTGCCAAGTCGCTTAAAGAGACAATTGTATTATTAAAACTTGAATGAACGGTAGCCATTCCTTCGTCGATAGAAAGTCTAACGCGTTTTTTCTTTACTTTTGTTGTTTTTGCTTTTGCCATGTTAAACCTCTATTTTTTTGTTCTTTTTAAAGCACCTGGTTTAGGACCTTTTCTGGTGCGTGCATTGGTTTTGGTACGTTGTCCGCGAACTGGTAAGCCTTTTTTGTGTCTGAGTCCACGGTAAGAGCCAATTTCCATAAGTCTTTTGATATTCAAAGTAACTTGAGTTCTCAATGTACCTTCAACAATGATATCTTCGTCATGTTGAATAATATCACGTAATATTTTTTCTTGATCTAAAGTTAAATCTTTAACTTTTATATTTTCATTAATATTTGCTTTTGCAAGGATTTTTGCTGATGTTGATCTGCCTATTCCAAAAATATAGGTAAGACCAATGATAACCCTTTTATCGCGTGGCAATTCGATACCTGCTATATGTGCCAATTGACATCCTCCTTCTTTTTAGCCTTGTCTTTGCTTATGCTTTGGGTTTGAGGGGCATATTATTCTTATTATGCCATTGCGCTTGATTATGCGACAATCTTTACATATGGGTTTTACTGAAGATTTTACTTTCATTTCTAATTCCTTTCTCGCTAATCTTCAAATCATAAGATATGAAATGGATAATCCATTTATTTATAACGATAGGTTATTCTGCCGCGATTTAAGTCGTACGGGGACAACTCAACTTTAACCTTATCGCCAGGTAGTATTCTAATATAATTCATTCTCATCTTGCCAGAGCTATGCGCCAATATTTCGTGGCCATTTTCTAATACAACTCGATAAGATGTGTTTGGTAATGCTTCTTTTACAATTCCTTCCACTTCTATGACGCCTGCTTTAGACATATTAAACCTTGTTTTCCTTCCTATATTAAACACTGATTATATAAATATTTATAATCTTTAATGCAAAGTTTCATTTTTAACTATATTTGTCAAGCACTAAATTGTTCTTTTGCTAAAAAACTCGATTTATTACTTAAAAGCGTTCTTTAGAATTGTGCTTATTTGTCTGTTTAAAGAGCTATATAAAAAGGGAACAGATCTATTCTGCTCCCTTTTGTAATAATGTATATCTATGAAGAACGGCCTCTGAGTTTGCCCTTTTTCATAAAGCCATCATAGTGTCTCATCACAAGGTGAGATTCGATTTGCTTTAATGTATCAAGAGCAACACCTACGATAATGATCAAGCCTGTGCCGCCAAAATAGAAGGGAATATTTGACCATTTCATCATAAATTCTGGTATCACTGCGATTATTGCAAAGAAGATCGCTCCTGGTAAAGTTATACGTACAAGAATATTATTGATATAGTTTGCTGTATTCTTTCCAGGGGTAATGCCAGGAATAAACCCGCCATGCTTCTTCATGTTTTCTGCCATTTCAACAGGATTCATTGCAATTGCTGTGTAAAAATATGCGAAGAAAATAATCAGTCCCATATAAAGAACAGTGTAAACTGCATGCCCTGGTGAGAGTGTGCGACCAATAAAATCGCTCACTGCTGAGTTAGGGAAGAAAGTAGCAAATGTACGTGGAAACATAATCACTGATTGAGCAAAGATGATAGGAATAACGCCTGCTGAGTTCACTCTCAATGGGATATGTGTGCTTTGTCCACCATAAATCTTTCTACCAATTACGCGTTTTGCATATTGAACGTTGATTTTTCTGATAGCTTCTGTTACAAGAATAACAGCGCCTGTAATTGCGACCATTACAGCAAGAACGATTACGGCAGTAAGAATAGGCATAGTACCTGTTCTTACCATTTGGAACATTTGGATAAATCCTTGTGGATATCTTGCGATAATACCAGCAAAAATAATCAAAGATATTCCATTACCGATACCATTTTCTGTAATTTGTTCACCAAGCCACATGATAACCATAGTTCCTGTAACCATTGTTATCACAGTAGTAAATGTAAACATGACACCCGGATTGTAGACTACGTTCATGCTCTGTAAAAAGACTGCTATACCAACGGCATTAAAAATACCAATAAGTATAGTACCGTAACGTGTGATTTGTGTTAATTTCTTTTGACCTTCGGCGCCTTCTTTTCTGAGTTTTTCAAAATATGGTATAATGCTACCTAATAATTGCAAGACGATCGATGATGTAATATAAGGCATAATACCTAATGCAAACACTGATGCTCTTTCAAAGTTTCCCCCGACAAATAGGTCAAATAATCCGAAAATTGAATTTTGTCCTTTATCACTAAAGAAAGTTTTCAAGGCTTGGGCATCAACTCCAGGTGTAGGAATAAAGCTTCCTAACCTATACAGAATTAATATAAAAGCGGTGAAAAGTATTTTCTTCTTCAATTCCGGGATTTTGAAGACATTTCTGATACTTTCTAACAACTACAATACCTCCGCTGTACCACCAAGTTTTTCTATTGCTTCTTTTGCTTTTTCAGAAAAAGCATTAGCTTTAATGGTAACTTTTTTGTTAAAGCTCTCAATACCGTTAGATAAAATCTTAACTGGTCTTAATCTGTATTTACCTTCAGATCTAATCATTTTTGTATCTTCAAATACTTCAATATCGAATACATTATTTTCTGAATTTTGAATTTGTTCTAAATCAACAATTCTAAATTCGATACGGAAGATATTTTTAAAACCACGCTTTGGCAAACGACGTTGTAAAGGCATTTGACCGCCTTCAAAGCTTACTGGTACCTTTCCGCCACTACGAGCTTTTGTACCTTTATGCCCTTTACTTGCCTGGTGTCCATAACCACTACCTTGGCCTTTACCCAGGCGTTTGGTTTTCTTTTTTATATTTGGGCGTTCCATCTGATGAAGCATTATGTCTCCTTCAAAACATTTATTTAAATGCCCCGGCATTTTAAAATGCCGGGCTTTATATTATTCATTGATCTCTTCAACCTTTACAAGGTGAGAAACTTTGTTGATCATGCCACGAATACAAGGGTTATCGTCATGGATTTTTACTTGGTTCATTTTTCTTAAGCCTAAAGATTCCATCACGAGATCTTGTCTCTTATTATATCCAATAGTACTTTTGATTTTGGTTACTCTGAGCTTCATTTTTCCTCCGTGCCTGTTAATTCAGCAAAGGTTTTTCCACGTAATCTTGCAGCTTCACTAACAGTTCTAAGTTCTTTTAAACCCAGGATAGTAGCTTTCACAACATTACAAGGAGTGTTTGAGCCCATAGATTTAGCGAGTATATTTGTAATACCTGCGGCTTCAAAAATTGCTCTGGCAGTACCACCAGCAATAATGCCTGTACCTGCAGAAGCTGGTTTTAGCATAATTTTGCTTGCGCCAAATCTACCAATGATTTCATGTGGTATTGTATCACGGACAATAGGTACTCTAAACATGCTTTTTTCAGCTTTTTCTTTAGCTTTACGAATAGCATCAGTGATTTCATTTGCTTTACCAATGCCAATACCTATTGAACCTTTTTTATCACCAACGACAACAATAGCGTTAAAGCTGAAATTTCTACCACCCTTAACAACCTTTGCGACGCGATTAGTATCGATTATTTTTTCAAATAATTCATTAGATTCGGAATTATTCATTTGATTCAAAGCTCTCCTCCTCTTAGAAATTTAATCCGGCTTTACGAGCACCGTCAGCAAGGGCTTTAACACGACCATGGAATTTATATCCAGCGCGATCAAAGCACACTTGTGTAATTCCTTTATCTAATGCTCTTTTAGCTAATTTTTCACCGACTTCAAAGCTCTTATCTGTCTTTGTTTTGCCTGTGAAAGTTTCTTCTTTTGCCTTTGTAGACATAGCAACTAATGTTTTGCCTTCTACATCATCAATTATTTGTGCATATATATTTGATAAGCTTCGAAAGACTACAAGTCTTGGTCTTTCTGCAGTACCGTGAATCTTTTTACGAATTGCCATTCTACGACGTTCACGTGCTTTTGCTCTAAAGAAAGTTACTGATTTTTCCATTTTTTCTCCATTCAAGATTTCTACTAAGGTTTACTTAGCGCCTGATTTTCCTGCTTTAATAGTAACGTTTTCATCACTATAGCGGATGCCTTTACCTTTATAGTTCTCAGGTGGTCTTACCGCACGAACTTCTGCTGTAAATTTGCCGACATCTTCTTTATGAAATCCTTTAATTGTAACAATAGATTGAATAGAAAGCTTTCCACCTTTACCGCGAGGAACTGCTTCTGCTGTTACTGTTATACCTTTTGGTATTTGTAAAAGAACATCATGTGAATATCCAACGTTAATTTTAAGCCATGGACCGACTACTTCGGAAGAATAACCAGTACCGATGATATGAAGAATTTTTTCATATCCATCAGAGACTCCCTTGACCATATTGAAAACCAAGGATCTTGTTAAGCCATGCAAAGCTCTTACATTTCTTTCATCGTTTTCTCTTGTTACTGTCAAAACATTGTTTTCAATATTTATATCAATGCCATCTTGTAAACTATAAGACAATGAACCTAATTTGCCTTTCACGTTAACATTTCTACCGTCCAATTGAACAGTTACACCAGAAGGTATATTAATAGGTAATTTACCGATTCTTGACATTTTTCCCCCTACCAAACCTTACAAATGTATTCGCCGCCTGCTTTTTGAGCACGAGCGTCTCTATCGGTAAATACACCTTGACTGGTGGATATGATAGCACATCCTGTATTATTATAAACTGATGGGACATTCGCAGCTTTAACATAAACGCGGCGTCCGGGTTTACTTATGCGTTCAATCCCTCTTAAAATAGGTTTCCCATCATTTGTATAACGTAAATTGACAAGGATCTGTTTTCTGAAGATTTTTCTTTCAGGTTCTCTTTCGATGATGTCGAAATTATTGATAAAGTTTTCTTTTGCCAGAATTTTCATAACAGATTCAACCAATTTACAATGATGTACGGTTACCTGTTTATGTCCGGCACGATATGCATTTCGTACTTTTGTTAATGCATCAGCTATCGGATCACTAATACTCATTTATTTCCTCCAAATATTACCAGCTGGCTCTTCTAACGCCAGGAATTTCGCCGTTTGCAACGAGGTTTCTAAAACATAAACGACAAATGCCAAAGTCTCTTATATAAGCTCTTGCTCTACCACAGATTTGGCAACGATTATAAGCTCTGACCGCAAATTTGGGTTTCTTTTGAGCTTTTACAACTAAAGATTTTTTAGCCAAGGTACTCTCCTTTTCGCTTTATCTAATCATTTTTTTCTTTTTTAACAAAAGGCATACCCATAAGTTTCAGAAACATTCTTGCTTCTTCATCGGTATGAGCAGTTGTTACTAAAGCAATATTTAAGCCTCTAATTTGATCGATCTTCTCAAATTCAATCTCTGGAAAAACAGTTTGTTCTTTGATACCAAGAGAATAATTACCTCTTCCGTCAAATGAGTTTAGAGGAACACCCTTAAAGTCGCGAACACGTGGTAAAGTGATTGAAACAAGTCGGTCAAAAAATTCATACATTACTTCGCCTCTCAATGTCACTTTACAGCCGATCGCTACGCCTTCTCTCAATTTGAAGTTTGAAATTGATTTTTTAGCTTTTGTGATAAGAGGTTTACGTCCTGTGATTTGTGTCATATCTTTTACAGCATTGTCTAAAAGTGCCTTATTTTGTGTAGCTTCACCAACACCCATAGATACAACTATTTTTTCTAACTTTGGGACTTGATTGACATTTTTATAATTATATGTTTTTTGTAATGTAGGGATTACTTCTGTTTTATATTTTTCTCTTAAGCGGTTCATACATTACTCCTTATTAAATTTCGTCGCCTGTTTTATGGCAAACACGCACTCTTTTATCGCCAATAACTTTAAAAACAGCTTTTGTGACATCATTGATTTTGGAGTTCCAAAGCATTACATTTGAAACATGGATAGGTGATTCTTTTTCAATGATTCCACCTTGTTGGTTTTGTTGAGTTGGGCGAGTGCTTTTCTTAATGAAATTAACACGTTCAACGATTATTTTTCTAGCTTCAGGAAAAACTTTAAGAACTTTTCCTTTAACACCTTTATACTTACCTGTTGTGACAACGACTGTATCACCTTTGCGAATTCTTAATCTGTTATTCATTTCTGACTCCTACAATACTTCAGGTGCAAGAGAGACAATTTTGGTAAATTGTTTTTCTCTTAATTCGCGGGCTACTGGTCCAAAGATACGGCTACCTTTTGGTTCCATACGATCGTCGATAATAACTGCTGCATTGTCTTGAAAACGAATATAAGATCCGTCAGCTCTTCTAACTTCTTTAGAAGTTCTCACAATTACAGCTTTTTCGACTGTGCCTTTTTTAACTTTAGCGCCTGGTGTAGCGGATTTAATAGCAACGACGATAATATCACCGACGCTTGCATATTTTCTTTTACTACCACCAAGAACTTTTATACACATTGCTTTTCTGCCGCCAGAATTATCAGCAATATTTAATCTACTTTCCACTTGAATCATGGTTAGACTCCTTACTTAGATCTTTCAACAACGCGAATGATTTCCCAGCGCTTATTTCTGCTATGAGGAGCACATTCTCTAATTTCGACGATATCACCATCATGACAATCGTTTGTTTCATCGTGAGCCATAAATTTCTTATGTTTTCTAACGACTTTTTTATAAAGCGGGTGCATAAAGTGTTTTTCAACTCTCACAACGACGCTTTTATCCATTTTATCGCTAACTACGGTACCGATCTTTTTTACTCTTCTTTCGATAGCCATTTAGGACCTCTTACTTGCATTATTTTTTTCGGTTAATACGGTTAAAGCACGAGCAACATCGCGGCGTACATCGCGGATACGAGATGTATTTTCGAGACGATTACGTACTTTTTGAATGCGAAGGTTAAAAAGTTCTTCTTTTAAGTCTTCAATTCTTTTGTTCAAATCTTCTAATGTTAAATCGCGTAATTCTGCGCTTTTCATAGTTCTACTCCCTCGCGTGCTATCACTTTTGTTGTTACAGGCAATTTATGGCTTGCAAGACGCATTGCTTCACGAGCAACTTCATTGCTCACGCCTTCAAGTTCAAATAAAACTCTACCAGGTTTTACAACTGCTACCCAGTGATCTGGAGCGCCTTTACCTTTACCCATACGAGTCTCAGCAGGTTTTGAAGTAACAGGTTTATCTGGGAATATTCTGATCCAAACACGACCTACACGCTTCATATGTCTTGTTATAGCAACACGGGCAGCTTCAATCTGACGGCTATTAATCCAGCCAGCTTCTGTAGCGATTAAACCAAAGTCTCCGAAGCTTACATTGCATCCTGTGTAAGCTAAGCCGGCTCTACGGCCCTTCATTTGTTTTCTATATTTAACTTTTTTTGGTGCTAACATTCTTAAATCTCCTTGCTCAAGATATCACCCTTGTATATCCAGACTTTAATTCCGATTATACCGTAAGTAGTAAGGGATTCTACGATAGCGTAATCAATATCTGCACGCAAAGTTTGTAATGGGGTTCTACCTTGTTGATAACGTTCTGTTCGAGCCATTTCAGCTCCACCAAGACGGCCTGAGCATTGGATTTTGATGCCAAGAGCACCATCTTTAAGTGAGTTTCTAATAGCTTGTTTCATTGCTCTACGGAAGGACACACGTTCTTGCAATTGGCGAGCGACTTCTTCGCCCACTAATCTTGCGTCGAGCCATGTTTTTTTAATTTCATTAATATTAATGAACACCGTAATAGGTGTTTCACGGTTTTTGTTTATCATATGAGTTATTTCCGCTCTCAATGCATCAATAGCTTCACCTTTTCTACCGATTACTTGACCAGGTCTTGCTGTATGGATATCGATATTTATTGAGTTGGTTTTACGAGCGATTACAACATTTGATGTCATTGCACCTTTTAAACGGTTCTTAATATATTTCTTTATTTTCAAATCTTCATGTAAGTTCTGAATATATTCTTTGCCTTCGCTATACCAGACAGATTGGTGTGTTTTGTTGATACCAAGGCGAAATAAATTAGGATTAATTTTTTGTCCCAAAGGTTCCCCCTATTCTTTTTCTGCAATGCCGATAGTAATGTGGCATGATCTTTTTCTTATTACAGTTGCACGGCCTTGAGCTCTGGGGCGAAATCTTTTCATTGTTGCGCCTTCATCTGCAAATGCTTTATTTACAATCATTTTATCGATTTCAATCTTACCATTTTTCTGGGTTACGTTTGCAACGGCAGAATTAAGTAATTTACCAATACTTTCTGATACTCTCTTACTTGAGAAGAGAAGGATTTTTTTAGCTTCATTAACGCTTTTGCCGCGGATCATGTCAAGTACTAATCTTGCCTTACGAGCTGAACAGCGATGATTGTTTAACTTAGCGATTGATTCTGTTTTTTTAATGTCTTCCATTCATCAACTCCTTATCTTCCAACCTTTTTCTTCTTCTCTTTATGTCCACGATAAGTGCGAGTAGGAGAAAATTCACCTAATTTATGACCTACCATATTTTCAGTTACATAAACGGGCACAAACTTCTTGCCATTATGTACTGCAAGGGTATGACCAATAAAATCTGGTGTTATAGTTGATCTTCTTGACCATGTCTTGACGACAGACTTTTTATTTTCTTCGTTTAGAACAAATATTTTTTTCATCAAATGATCATCAACGAAAGGTCCTTTTTTAATTGAACGAGCCATATATTCTCCTATTTTTTAACTTTCGCTTTGATAATATACTTGTTAGAGTATTTTTTACGGTTACGTGTTTTACCACCCTTAGCAGGCTTGCCCCAAGGTGAAACTGGGTGTCCACCACCTGAGGTTTTACCTTCACCACCGCCCATTGGGTGATCTACTGGGTTCATTGCAACACCACGAACCTTAGGTCTTCTACCCAACCAGCGTGTTCTACCAGCTTTTCCAAGCCAGATTATATTATGTTCGATATTACTTACTTGACCAATTGTTGCATAGCATTCTTTACGTACTAAATGAACGTCGCCTGATGGCATTTTCACGTGTACATAATTGCCTTCTTTTGCTAATACTTGTGCAAAGCTTCCTGCTGCACGGCAAAGCTGACCGCCTTTTTTCATTGTAAATTCAACATTGTGCACGGTAGTGCCCAAAGGAATGTTTTCTAAAGGCAATGCATTACCTGTAACGATTGGAGCTTTTGGACCTGACATCAAGCTATCTCCAACTTTCAAACCAACAGGAGCAAGGATATATCTTTTTTCTCCATCTGCATAGTGCAATAATGCGATTCTTGCGGTACGATTTGGATCGTATTCAATAGATGCAACTTTTGCAGGAACACCAATTTTATTTCTTTTAAAATCAATGATTCTGTAAAATCTTTTATGTCCACCACCGCGTCTGCGAATTGTGATGCGACCCATATTGTTTCTACCTGCTTTTTGTGGTAGAGGCACGATCAAAGATTTTTCAGGTGTTGATTTTGTAATTTCTTCAAATGTGTAACCAGTACGGTATCTCATAGTAGGTGTAACTGGTTTATATTTTTTGATTCCCATTTTTTACTCCTGCTTTATATCTCAAAATCTGCAATAGATTGACCACTCTTAATGGTAACGACAGCCTTTTTCCAATTAGGTCTTCTACCTTCATAGCGTCCTAATCTTTTTGGTTTGCCATACATACGAATGGTGTTTACATCGACAACATCAACTGAAAATACTTTTTCTATTGCTTTTTTGATTTCAATTTTGTTAGCATTGATACTTACTTTGAATGTATAAGCATTCTGAAGAGACTGTGCTTGTGTTGATTTTTCGGTAAATATTGGGCTAATGATTATTTCTCTTGGATTTTTCATTATTCAAATACCTCCACAGCTTTATTTAGTGCTTCTTCAGTCATGATGAGATATTTGCAATTCAATACTTCGTAAGCATATAAACCATCTGCGCGATCCATTCTGATTTGAGGAATATTGCTAAATGATTTGATGATGTTTATATCTGAACCATTAACGACCATTAGCTTTTTTCCTGTTTCTGGTGCAATTTTACCCAATAATTCAACAGCGCTTTTGGTTGATGGTTTATCAAAACTAAGTGACTCAATAATAATAACTTGCTTATCGTTTGCTTTTTCAGTCAAAGCTAATTTAAGTGCAAGTCTTTTCTTTTTACTTGGAATTACAGAATACCAATCTTTTGGTTTTACGGCAAAAGCCATACCACCACCACGTCTAATTGGTGTTCTATTATTACCCATACGCGCATTACCGGAACCTTTTTGTTTAAAAATCTTTCTTGTGCTTCCGCGTACTTCACCACGTCCTCTTTTTGCAACTGTACCTTGTCTTTGGTTTTGCAAATAAGTTTTTACAACTTCATAGAGGAGTGATTTTGGGTTATTACATGTAACAGCGAAGAGTGATTCTGGCAATTTAACAGTGCCGATTTGCTCACCATTTGCTGAAAATTTTATAGCTTCTATCATTGTTACCTCTTACTATTTGCTCAAGTAAATTAGGCTATTACGATGACCAGGAACTGCGCCTTTAATCATCACAAGGTTGCGTTCTTTATCGAGCTTAACAATTTTTAAGTTCTTTACAGTAACGCGATCAACGCCAAAGTGACCAGCCATTTTGCGCCCCTTTAATACTCTTGCAGGGGTTGCGCATTGACCAATAGATCCACCGCCACGAAAGCTTTCATGGACGCCATGACCCATTTCAAAGCCACTAAAATTATGACGTTTCATCACGCCAGCAAATCCTCTACCTTTAGAAGTGCCGATAACTTTTACGATCTCATTTTCTTGGAAAATATTGAGATCCAAAGCTTGACCTTCTGAAAAGTCTTCAATATGATCTATTCTAAATTCGCGTAAATAACGATACGCTTTTGAATTGTGCTTTTTAAAATGCCCTAAAACAGGCTTTTTAACTTTTCTTTCGACTATTTCTTCAAAACCTAATTGAATAGCATTGTATCCATCTTTATCTGTTGTTTTCTTTTGCACCACTACACATGGTCCAACTTCAAGAACAGTCACAGGTACAACTTTGCCATCTTTATCAAAGATTTGAGTCATAGCTATTTTTTTACCAATTAAACCGAGCATCTCTGATCCCCCTATACTTTGATTTCCACATGAACGCCAGCTGGAAGATTGAGTTTCTTCAAAGCGGTGGTTGTTTGCGGAGTTGCATTGATAATGTCGATCATTCTTTTGTGAACAAGCATTTCATACTGGTCACGAGCCTTGCGATTAACGTGAGGTGATCTCAATATTGTATAAAGGGTACGCTCTGTTGGTAGAGGGATAGGACCCACAATTTTAGCACCTGTATCACGTGTATTTTTTACAATTTCTGCTACTGATTTATCTAATAAACGATAATCATACGCTTTTAATCTGATTCTTATGCTATTGATTTTTTCAGCTTTACTCATTTTTTCTCCTTAATCAATAACTTCGCCAACTACGCCAGCACCGATAGTTCTTCCACCTTCACGAATTGCAAAGCGAAGACCTTGCTCCATCGCGATTGGGGTGATAAGTTCTGCACTGATTGTGATATTGTCACCAGGCATAATCATTTCAACGCCTTCTGGAAGATGCAATGTTCCTGTTACGTCGGTTGTACGGAAATAGAATTGTGGGCGATAACCGTTGAAGAATGGTTTGTGGCGACCACCTTCTTTTTCTGTAAGGATATAAGTTTCGCCTTTGAATTTGGTATGAGGTTTAATTGTTTTAGGTTTAGCTAAAACCATACCGCGCTCGATATCTGTTCTGCCGATACCACGAAGTAAAACACCAATATTATCGCCAGCTTCTGCTTGCTCCATAACTTTACGGAACATCTCGATACCTGTACATACTGTCTCGATTGTCTCTTTAATACCAAGTCTCTCAACTTTATCATTGAGCTTCAAAACGCCTCTCTCAACACGGCCTGTAGCAACTGTACCACGACCAGGAATTGAGAATACGTCTTCCACTGGCATTAAGAAAGGTTTGTCAACACTACGTTCTGGTAATGGAATATAAGCGTCAACTTGTTCCATCAATTCTTTTAAGCTTGCTTCACCTTCTGGATCTCCATTCAAACCTTTTAAAGCTGAGCCCTTAACGATAGGAATATCGTCACCAGGGAAGCTATATTGGCTTAAAAGATCGCGAACTTCAAGTTCTACTAATTCTAACAATTCTGGGTCGTCAACCAAGTCGCATTTATTTAAAAATACAACCATAGCTGGCACGCCCACCTGCTTTGCAAGCAAGATGTGTTCACGTGTTTGAGGCATCGGACCATCTGCTGCTGAAACAACAAGAATTGCACCGTCCATCTGTGCTGCGCCTGTGATCATGTTTTTGACATAATCGGCGTGACCAGGACAGTCAACGTGTGCATAGTGACGAGTCTCTGTTTGGTATTCTACGTGCGATGTCGCAATCGTAATACCTCTTTCTTTTTCTTCCGGAGCATTGTCAATACTATCGAAAGAGCGGGCAGCTGCACCGCCAACTTTTGCTAAATAGTTGGTGATTGCTGCGGTTAATGTAGTCTTGCCATGATCGACGTGACCAATGGTCCCTACATTGACGTGTGGCTTGGTTCTTACAAATTTTTCCTTAGCCATTTCTTTCCTCCATAGATCTAAAGCTTATTCAGCTTATCACTTCGGCAGTATATATATTTATTTCTGCCTGAATTTGACCATATTCTATAGCATAGTTTTTATGTCAACTATTTTTTTCTCTTTTTTAAAAAAATATATTAATTAAAAATATTAGTAATAAAAAAACATACACCTCTCTTTATTATGTTGAAAATATAAACACATATACAAACTGATTTCTGCCAAATACCATCAATGTCTTGATGACTGCTCTACCAACTACTTACTATTCAAAATTCTACCTAAAAAAGAAATAAAGTAAGGAGTGTTGCATAGTAAACAAAATAGCTTATAAAAGAATAAAGCAGAATCAAAAATAAAAACATCACCCTCTATATATATAGGGCTTACAAAATGAGGTTTTTTGAAAACTATTTTCACCTAAATCAGCAGATGCCTTCTACAAGCGGATTTAGAGGCAACTTTTTTTTCTGAGTGTCAAGGGAACAGGTGTGTTGACACGCTTTGAAATATGGATGGGAGTATTAATAGCGCAGCCGAGACGGGCGCGCCTACTTCTTTACACCTTCGCAGGCGATACCACTGACTGCCTCGTGACAAGGGAACTGGATTTAACTTCGCTGCACAACTAAGGATAGTTGTGGGTACGTTTAAAAAAATCTACCGATTTTTTTAAAATACCCGCAGCGAAGCGAGAGCCCTCATCCAATTCCACGAAGTGAAATTACCCGTCAACTTAGTTCTCAGTTCTTGTTTCACAATACACCTGACCCCTTTGTCATAATTTTCCAAGTCTCTCCTTAAGCCATTCCAATAAAACTACTGCTTGGCTTATTTTTTCATCTTTTGCAGAGTACAAAAGCGTTACATTACCTTGCTCCAGTTTATCTCTCACCAAAGCGATAAAATTATCAGCAGATTTATTGCCATTTAACTCCTGTAGATACTGGGTTCTAAACCAATCCATCAGGTCAGGATCATGGTTAAATCTTTTCCTGACTTCACTGCTCGGTGCAATATCTTTTGCCCACTCTTGAATATTTGCCTTGTCCTTACTTACACCTCTTGACCACAGCCTATCCACTAAAATTCTAAAACCATCATCTTGACTGGAATCCTCATAAATTCTTTTTACCTTGATATCGTTCATGGAAATACCTCCAATATAATAAAACATAATCTCATTTTACCATTTAACAACGAACGTTGTGATCCTCGCTTCGCTGCGTGAAATTGGATAATCTATTATATACTCGTAGACATTTAGTGGTTCTTATACAAATTTATGTTATTGTACGTGGTATGTTTTAGGAACTTACCACCTTCTGATATGAAAATATCAGTTTTTCTCGTCTTAACGGGTTGCCGTGAGCTGGGCATAGTAATTCACATTGTGTGTCCAGTAATGCTTTCCATGAAGTAATCACGGCTTTTTCATCGTCTGCAAAAGGAGGATACAAATTGCCAAAAATGTTGACCATTGCGTCGCCTACCAAAGCAATGTTGTTGTCGAGCAGGATAGATATGCTATCGTTTGAATGACCTGGGGTCTCAAGCAATTCAGATGATTCACCCAAATAATATTTTAAAACCTCATTGTTCAGAGGTTCCGCCAGTGGGCAAGGTTGAAAGCGTGTAAAATGATAAAATGGAATTTGGGGTTCAGCCCTTTGGATTAGCTTGCTAAACAAATTTGTTCCCTTTGGCATGGTACAACATCCTTGCTGAATGTTTGCAAGCCCCTTTTCAGAAATATAAACTTTACAATGAAAAAGGTCAGATAAATACTGTGCATTAGCGACATGGTCTGTATGACTGTGTGTCAAAAATATTGCATCTATTTTTCGCCCTCCGATAGCTTGAATGCTTTTTGCAACAGCATCTTTCTCGAAGCGCATGCTTGTATCCACGAGAACACAGTATTTGTCTTTTTCTATAATATAACAAGCACACCTAGGTGTCATTGTCTTATGTATTGTGTAACCATTCTTGCTCAGTATGATCATATTCCTCCACCGTGCAGAATCTCTTGCTAGTGTCTATTATCTGCACATAGTCATCCATCATTGATACGAAATTATTATATGCTTCGAGATAATATTGCTGCATATTATCGTTTTTTTGGCTTTTTTGGTTTAGGAAAGGGAAGTTCACTCCATGTTGCTTTTAGTAAATTATTGAGCAAGTCTCTATTTTCCACATTTTCTATAAGAAATGCCAAATTACTACCTTCATACATTTCAGCTTCGACTGGTTCAGGTAGAACCTTTCGCCCTGCTTCAGTAATTTTCACAAAAAACTGGTTATCACACACAGCAGCAATAAACTTACCATCCATATAAATCCCGTATTCACCAAACATCTTCTTATACGAAATACTGCCCGCTTCGCTCAACTGGTCACAGACAAACTCGACAAATTCAATCTTTGAAGCCATTTTGTTTTTCCTCTTTCGCTTTTCTTTTTTTTAACAACACACTGTTTTGGTCCTCGCTTCGCTGCGGATATTGTTTTTTATTAATAGTGCGATCGAGACAGATGCACCTCCATTCGGCTGTCATAGCCATTGCAGTTAACAATACATCATCTTCACAACGAAGACGATACCAAGGAAACCTTGTCATATCACCATATGTCAAATCAGAATTAGCGCCCGAATTTCCTTCACGCAATGTTACACGATGGATTACCTGTGAGCAAATAAGATTCCCTAATTGACGTATATCATTAGGCAAACTCTTAAAATAATCAGCATATAAACCCGCATAAGTATAAGTCCCTGTACTTTTATAATGATTTAAGATGTCTTGTTTCATTCTTCCCTCCGCGTATCAATTACTCCGTCCCCTTGCCATGCCACAATCATTTTATTCTTTTTCACATTAGCACTTTTTCAAAACAATATTACCAAAACTTTATTTTGGTGTCAATGTTTTGCTAATATCATAAATACCTGCAATCCTCTCAATAAAGTTGAGAAACACTGCTTCGCTCCGTGACTTCTAAATCACTGATATACAATACTATGTCACATTGTCTCAAGTTGTTAAGCTCTAACTATTGCTGAGTAAAGAACAAAAAGCGATAATATGTCAACATATTTTTTGTAATTGCTGTTTTTTTTTGAACAACACACGACAACACACTGTTTTCTGAGAGTTGAGATTGAAGAAGTAGGTGCACCAGTTTCGGCTGCGCTAAAGGAAGAGATTGTTTTTATTAATAGTGCAGCAGAGACGAGAGCGCCTACTTTCGGTCTGGTAATATCCCTTAGAGAAATTGATCTATTAGAAAGAAAGAGAATTTTTTCTGCGTATGCTTAATAAAAGTTGATTTTTTCTTGACAAAATGTTTTTTATGGCTATCTATTAATAAAGATAGTGTGTATTTGTCCAATCAGGGCTATATACTTTCTTTATTACTATAACAGCTCATCTTTACTTATAGAGCCAAATGAACACAACTGATAGACATGAGCAAAAAAGTACTGTAGAGGAGGGAAAAATGGCAAAATATGCTGTAATAGCGCTAAGCAAGCAATCGATACCAAATGTCTTATTTCTCAAACAATTTGAAGATGATTTTGATAATTTGATTATTATTACCACCCAAGAGGCAGAAAAGGATTTCAAGGCACTTGATTCTATTAAACACTTTATCAATGGCAATAATGTAAAGATTAATAGTGTACAGGTAATAGCAGATAGTTTCCATGATGTCTATTACCAGCTGAAAAATCAAGATTTTGATAAAGAAAGCACTTATTTGATAAATTTAACAGGAGGTACAAAAGTAACAAGCCTCGCTATTTACGAGCACTTTAGAGAGTATTCAAAAGCAAGCTTTTTTTATTTAGCTATTGGAAAAAATAGTTATTATAAAGTCAGCAAAGAAGAAAAGCACTCAGAGAATGCTATTGGCTATCGCTTGTCTGTAAACGGGTACTTGAAAGCGTATAATATTAATTTGCCTAATAAAAAAACCACAGTTCTTAATAATATGGAATGTGCAGAAAGAATGTATGGCTATTATAATGATAAATACTTTCATGATCACATCCCATTATTATTAGAAATACGTAAGAAGTTTCATGATAAAAAGAAATTGAAGATTTCATACACTGAGATCAAACAACGATCAGTTAAACCATTAAGCTTAAAAGATATTTTTGAAAAAGATAAAGATGATGTATATGCTTTTTTAGATAGGATTGTGAATGTTCTAAATGAATTTGAGGGAAAAGAACAACATATTACCAAAAAATGGATTGATTACATTAGTGGTGGCTGGTTTGAAGAGTATATTTATCACCATCTAAACCAATTTGCAATAACTGATATCAAAACTGGTTTTCACATCAAGCAAGAGAATCTGCCAAATGAAATAGATATAGCATTTACAAAAGATAATGGGCTGTATTTCATTGAGTGCAAGACATCAATGAAGGACAGTGATGATAAAAGTATTGCAAATGATACCATCTTCAAGCTCGACGCCTTGAGTAACCTTATGGGTATTGGTGTTAAAAAATATCTACTTACACTGGATCAAGAGACATATTCTACAGATAATGTCAAAAAAAGATTAGAACAGTTCAGAATAATAACTCCTGATCCTGCTGACCTTGTCCCAGAAAAGATAGATGATACCTTAGCAGATTTGTTTAAAATCAAGAAAAGAGAGAACTGAGTTGCTTTAATGTAATGCTTTATCCAATTTATCAAGAATGAGTTTATTCCCCTCCTTATGAAAATATATCCTTTTTGCATCTTGATCATGCCAAGCATCACATTCGTGAGTAGATGGGGCAAGTTTGTTACCGCGTAGAGGTTTGCAATCCAGAGACTCAGGATTAATACCATCATAAGCAAACTTCATTAAGTCATCGACTTTCTTATTAATTTCGTAGATTCTGTGCGCTGTAAATTTTGTCGTATTTATTGAACGTTTAAACTCGTCGGTAAATACAACAAGTTCAGTTGGACTATCCCATAGCTTTTCCGAGTATATTGTTGTCTTAATCGTATTCCACAGAGATTTACCCCATAGAGATAAAGAGAATTGTCCTTCCATTTCAAAGTAGAATAAGGGGGTAAGCGTTTGAAGTTCTTCTTTTTTGATTGTTAGCCCTTGCGCCATCTTTCTGATAGCGTTGATATTCTCTTTGATATTATCATCTATAGTCAGCTTGACGGGCAATCTTGGTATTCTCATCAGCTCTTTCGCACTCTCAAACAAATAAAAACTCTCATCTGCATAGAATTGGGCTACTGTCTGTAAAAAGGCATTTACACTTTTGAACCCACCTGTGAGATTATAGATAATCGCATAGTTTTCTTTAGATGTTTCATAAATATCACTTAGCTGATCACTTAACTCACCAAGTGCATTTTGAAAGAGATAGTGATCTTTAGTCTGCAGGTCTGTCTGTTCTATCATGATTGGCTTAATATTGCAGCTGTTTTCAAAGTAATCTTGTATTAATCCTGCAGTAAACTTACCAAAAAGTGTGTCTGTGGGGACTAAATATAAAACAGTCCCTGCAGGTGGTTTGCCTTGGAAATAAGTAAATAAGCCATTGAGCTCAGCAGATAGTTTTTTAGCTTCTTCTATCTGAACCCCATTAATCTTATCTTTACTATTTTGTAGTATGTTTTGTATTCTTTCACGTTCTTCTTCATTCTCTATTTCGCTGATATTCTTGATATTTGAATATTTAAAAAGCAGAGCTTCGCCTCTATTTAGGTTGGTAAGAATACTTGTTCCGCATGTGCTTATTATTAATAGATTTTTCATGTTTCTCCTTTGTATTGGGTAATAATGCACTGCCTTATTAGGCAGTGCAATAATATTATTTCAACTGTTATATTTCATTAAATTCGATCTGAACCCAACCTATAGGTTCCCAACCTGCGAGATTTCTTGAACGGGGGCTTTGATTTAGAGGTTTCAATGCCAAAGAGTGACAACCCTGCCCTTTACCAAGCCTAAATATCGCAGCATTAGGTTTACCTCCAAGTTCACTAAAACGTAAAATTATTTCTCTGATTGTATCTACCTTTTTTATTGTTTCGAGCCAATCGTGATCTTTTCTTATTACTCTTGAATAATATTCTTTTGCTGATTTAAGGAAATACTCAAAGGTATTTACAGGTTCTGTGCCAAGTATTCTTGCTATTTCTATATCAAATCTACTGTCGATAGACATAGTACCTGAGTAAACCAAATCTCCTTTATTCAACATTTCTGCATAGTACGGAATACCTTCATCAGTGTTATTTTTTTTATTAAAGATTTTCTTTACTGTCATAGCACTGGTTCCTACTGCAATATCAGATATTTTGATATACTTAAAAGGGTCTTTTGCGACGTCGATACTTGTCTGCGTCAGCTTCTTCCCTGCCTTTTCAGTAATTTTTACGCTTAGGTTGCCCAGTATTTTCGCTTCAGTTTTTTGTGAATTAGGTTTTTCTTTACCATCACCAACTACTTCCATAACATCTTCAATCTTTAGCTTTCGTTGCATTGCAGATAGCATAACAGTTCTAAAGCATCCTTTGATTGAGCTTCCAGGAATTACAGGTGTTTTGAAAAGATCAGTTCTATAGAATTCAAATAAGTTATTTTGATTATCAGGACTTTTCAAGTTTTTATCGAAAGCCTGTTGAAATTGGTTATCGACTTTATAAGAATGTTGCCAAGTATCTGTGTTTGTTTCGTCAAAACAATCTACGAAGTAATTAACAATATTATATATATTATCTGTTTTAACAACTTGTTCTAAGTGCGAGTTCGGTGTTTTTAACAGTTCTCTGATATATTGGCTTTCATTGAGATAATAAAGGATATTATTTTTTACAACATATCTTAAAGGATTAAGTGTTTCACCAGAGCCAATATGCAAGGGAGATAGTACTTTTAGCTTTATTTCATAATTTTTAACATTCATGTTTGTCCTCCCTTGTATTTATCTTTTCAATAAGATCTTGAGAAATAGTGATTGGAATGGTATAAGCACATAAATTTTGTATAACCTTGTCATCAAATGGGTGTACTTTTTCTAAGATTGTTCCATGTGGTTGCTGTTTTGAAAAGAAAACTGTTCCTGGTGTCAACATAAATATAGGATGCTTGAACGGTGAATTTTTCAGAGCCGCATTACCACCGAGTTTCCCAAATTTAACTTTGCTGTTGTACATAACGTTAATTGTATCATTTTCATCGGGTACACAGTTTGACAATAAGACCCAAGCATTGATGTTATCAGTTGTTTCGATCAACTCCTCTATTTCATTTACTTCAATATCGAAATTTCCTTTACCGATATTCTTGTTTTTACCATAGCCGTATTGGCTCATAATTGTGAATACTTCTTGCATTTCCTTTAGGTTAAAATATTCAGTCTTAACCCACGAGTAAAAAGTTGTATTGTCAGGGTAAAAATTAACAATTTCTTTAAATAAATTTTCCATGTCCACAGAGGTAGTGCCAGTAAGTCGATTAATTGTATTATGAGTAATAATGCTTGCCATTTTGTTGTTATCAGGCAATAGGTTTAGTTTTCCTTTGTAATGAGCGCTAATCAGCTTTTCAAGAGAAAAGTCATTTACATAATCCTTCAGATCAGATAATTTTATAGTATTCATCGCCTTTATTTCTTTTCTCTTTTCCTCGTAACTAAATTTGAGTTCATCTTCTATTCTTGCCCTCGCATTCGCATCTAAAGGCAGCTTCGGCATTGGTAGAATCCTATCCTGGAAACCATTTGATGCAATAAAGCTAATATCTTTTATCTTCAGTTTATCTAAAAACTCTACCAGCTTTTCTTCACCTTTTAGATACCTATAGCTCCAACAAAAATGGCCAAAAATAGTATCGCTCTCTAACTCAGTTGAAAGAGGCGATTTTAATAACCATTTGATTTCATAATTCTTCATTTATACTCCTTTATTCTAAGGAGAATTCTTTATCATTATCAGTCAGCCCAAAGAATTTAACTTTACCACTTCCGCGGCTACCCGAACCACCTAAAGCATCGTTTTCTAGAAGTTTTAATCCTTTCTTTAATAGCTTAAAATGCTTATCACTCTCATTGTCTTCAAAAGATCGTAAAGTTATCTCAAAAGAGAAAACTGTACCTGCAGAAACACGCTCGATTTGTCTTAGCCCACCGCGCTTAGCAGTACCTGATAGTCTATCAATAACAACTTCCGTTTTACCTTCAACAAAATCAGAACCCATTTTCTCTCTAATACCATCAACATCACGATCAATATCTTCAACCAGAATATTTTCTATATTAAATTCTTTCATTGCTCCTATTATATGTGAATCTCTAAAAATAACCCTTGTAGGTTTAGTTAAATGCTTATCATGCTCTAAATGTCCAAAAACTTTAGCAACGACATTATTTTCTGAGTAATTTGGTATATTGCCAGATTTGACTAAGCCTTCAGCATGTTCTAATAAGAATCTCATTTTACCTTTAAGACTTGAGCCTGGAATATATGGCAATCCTGTTAAAGGGTTTTTTATAACGGGGTTATCAATTCCACCAATATGTATTCCTGCCTCGGTACCACCAATATGTAAGCCAGATTTTAATAAGATATAACCTTTTATAACTCTATTTTCTAACATTGCTCCTCCTATCTTTTTGGGTAATAAGCGACAAGCGCTTCCATGATCAAACATGCATTGTCGAAATATTTATCGAATAATTCATTTGTTTGTATTTCATCAATCAAATTGTTAGTAAACTTAATAAAGTCATATGGCACATTATCGGACTTATAGTTTATTTTTGCTTTAATCATTTTTACCATTATTATTTTTTCTTCTTTTTTGGCTGGCATGTTTTGTATTCTTAAATATTCATGATAAAAATTTCTGAGCTGAGTAGTTGTAAATTTACGATCAGCGGACAGAAATTCAGCAAATTCTTGAATTTTTTCACTAATCCAAGATGAGTTAACTAATCCATCTTTTGTAAAGAATCCATTTAGAGTGGGACATTGTTTCCTATCTCCCTGTCTTTGAGATGAGCATTGTCCTCCGCTTTGTCTATTTTGATTCATTTTCCCTCCTTTATTTTCTATCTGCATAAATAGCAACGTGCAGTATTGCTTTTAGTATCCTAAAAAAATCTATCTTATTTTCTTTGCGAAATTGAGTTAATCCTTTTATACTGTTATATACGAGCGGATTGTTTTTAACATTACGATTCAAATCATAATTAATGTGAGCTGAATATAAATTATCTCGTATGCTAAATTTTTCTCCCTCTTTTCGGTAATTTATTTTCATGTAAGATTCCTGGTATTTGAATAAGCGATAAGCCAACTGAGTAGTAAAACCTTCTTTATTATTTTCTTGCAACCAGCTTAAATATGTCTCAGCTTCTTTTATAAAGTCATTGTATTCATCCCACGGAATAAGTGTTTCAAATACATATACGCTATTCTTGTATGTTTCTTTATATTTTAGGTCATGTGTTTTCTTTGCTAAACCAAGAGCTTTTTCTGTCTGTTCGATAGAATATTTCACAGGAGATTTTCCGTGTAGCAGCTCAATACCACAAGAGAAATGTATTTCCGGATTGTTGCAGGTAAAGCTTGCAAAATCATCTCTTAACCTCTTTGCAAACAGCAAGACGTTCAGCCAGGGGCCCACAAGGCAAAAGTCATCCCCACCTGTATATACTGTGTAAATAGGGTCAAATGGGATACTTACATTGTTAAAATGAGCAGATTCATTTTCTAATAGCCAAGGAATGTATTCAGAGAAGAAAAAGTCCATCATTGATGAAGTTGCAACATATCTTGCTAATGACAACTTGTCATCTTTAGCAAGTCCTTTTTGGAATATGGCTCCTAAATCATCGACATCACCTTTTATTATTGCATTGGCTTGTAATCCAGTTATTCCTTTATCACCCCAATTTACGCTTGCTTTCTTAGATAAAACTTCAAAGTCTGTAATTCTACCGTCTTTGTCTGTATGAGTATATGCTGCTGTAGCTTTTAGTGGGTATGCCAAGTATCTTTTTCCTTCGCCTTTCTTATACGCATATACTTCAAAGTTAATGCCTTCTTTTATAAACTTATTTTTTCTTGGTGTAAGACCCTCTTCACTATCTAAATATAGAGAAATATCAGATAGCTGAACATTTCCTTGTTCTTCAGCATTCATAGCAATAGTGATATATTGTTTTTTAGGTAAGTTTTCTCCCAAGTTGATCTCTTTATTGCAAATATGGCATGCCTCTTTATTATGGCTTTTTAGTCTCCGATTGCAAATTTTACACATGCTGTCATTAACAATTTTCTCATTGTTGACGATAAAAGAAGTTGTATTCCATTTGCCAGTTTCTGAATTTGTCAACCTGCTCTTAAAACGTGTATATTTTCTTTTCTCAAGTTGATCAAAAAACTCGCTGAGGGTTGTTTTAAAGTTTTCTTGATTTAAATCCATAAATTTGGCATTAACAGACCAGTCCATGTTTAAACTAACTGCACCAAGGAACTCGTGATAAAAAGCTTCATCTACTTCTTGCTGAATCTTTTTTAGTTTTTCATTAATATCATCTGAATATGGTGCTAATAGGATAAATTTCCCACCAGCATTAATGAGGATATTTTGTTGACAAAGCCCACATTCATTGATGATTTTAAAAATTAGCATATCTGATAGTGCTTTTATTTTGAATGAACGTGCTCTCAGAAGCTTTGCGCTATATTTTGAGTTTTCTGGGTTTAAATCGTATAAATAGTTTTGGATTCCGCTCAGGTCTCCACCAATGAGTAAATATCCTGTAGATTTTTTAATATCTTCCAAGCTGAGCTCGCCTTCGTGTTCATGGTATTTCTCATAAAGAGTCGCTGCAATTAGTGCTGTTGTTTTGCTGTGATGATATAAAGATCCTGTTGGATATTGTTCTTGCACATTGCTTGGCACGCAATAAAAGTGCTTTTTTAATAAGTGGTCAACGCTACTCAAGAAGCGTGGAAAATCAGTAAGATCCGACCATTCCTCTGATAGTAACTCATACTCGGTTATAAAACCTGTATAAAGCGTTTGGTAATCTTTTACTTTTGAATTAGGCGTGATCTTTTCAGGTTTGATGTTTTCTGGTGATAACGGTTTAATTGGCAAGACATAACTATGATTAATTTTTTTATCACTTTTCAAACTTATTTCTTGAAATACTGAATACATAGACAAGTTCTTGTTACCTTGCTTTGACTTTTCATCTTTGTCAGCAGCAATCTGATCTGCTGCTTTTAGCATCATCAGGAATTTCTTATCCTCTGGATTCACTTCACTATCAGAATAATGTAAAGAGGCAAGGTTTGTAATCCTTTGCCAGATACCTTCCGATACCACACTGTTCTTGTTCTTTGCCAAAAATTCATTTGTCCAGGGTGCATGAGGATAATCTTCATGGCTTACAGCCGTTGATTCATGCGGCAATTCAGCTCTTTTTAAAACCTTACCAATATTTTGCATCAATGCTGCAAAAACAAATTCATGTAAGCTTATTTTCTCTTTATCCACAGAACCTCCTTTCTGTTCCATTTTTCATAGTTAATTTTTACCAAATCAACCAATCCTTCTATACAATTTTTCATTTACAAAAGATATTTGATTACTGACTTGAAGATACTCTCTCATTTCCATGATCTCAACCGATTTTGAATGTGCTTTTTCTACTATTGAGTTATCAAGTATGCTCTCAATGTTCATCTTTTGCCCTTGTCTTAATGACTTTTGAATGTTTAGTTTACGATTAAAATCATGATTATTACGTCTTTATGTATATTCAGGTTTTATGCTATTAGTGTTCTTACTATCTATAAAGCTATTCTGAATAAAATTTAAACGTTTGCTCATCGATTTAACAATAGTTTCGAAGTTATAGTTTCTCATCATTTGGTTTTGATATTTCATTATCATTTGATTGTCGGATATCATTGAAGAGCGATAATTGTGATATTTCTTTGTAAAAGAGCAGGGAAAGCACAATGCTCAGTTTTACAGTCTTTGTCTTCAGCATGGCATTGCAAGCTAAATATAAGTCTTAAGCTAATAATCCAAACCCTTCTGATAGTTATACTTAAGTCTTTATATAAACTCGTCAACCCTTGGATCTCAAAGCAGCACTTTAAATCACAAAATTCCAAAACTCCTCCCGAGCTTCAAATCTCATTTACCAAATTAGCATTTCTGTTTAATCTTGTCAAGTTAAAAAATTATAAATTTGAAATAATTTGTAGTAAGCAATTTTGCTCACTGCAATGCACATTTTGGTCCACGCTTCGCTGTGAGTGAGAGGCTTCGGCTATATTGCGCACAGCCCGCCCAGCATTAGATTGAGAAACACCATATTGGAGGTTGTTGCAAATTAACTTAAATATCTTACAAAAGAATAGAGCAAAATTATGCATTTAAAAAACATCATCTTCTATATGAGGGTGTTGCATAATTTTCAAATTGCAAATTTAACAATCACCTTTACTATAAGAAAACAGATGTTTTTCTTTATTGTATAAATTCATAATTAATCTCCGTTACATTCCCTTTAGATTCCAATAATAATCCCTTTAATTCTCCAAGATAGCAAGGGGAATGTAAGGGGGGTCGCTAAGATATATCTTTGATAAATAATCATATACAAGACTGAATAGATAATGAATGAAAAGAGAGGGAAAACAGATTTGATAATAGGCATTTTTGTGTTTATTGTATCTTCTTTCATAGGAAAATGAGGCAATTTCAAGCTGTAATTTTACATGTTGTTTGAACTTTCCATGCACCACCTTCTATATATATAGGGCTTACAAAATGGAGTTTTCCGAAAACTATTTTCATCTAAATCAGCAGATGCCTACTAAGAGCGGGTTTAGGGATGATTTTTGTTTTTTATAAGGATTTTTTGCAGTCTTAATTTGGTACAACTAAGATAGATTGTACCTACGTTTGCCTGGTCGTAGTTATCCATAGCACATACCTTTAAAAAACCTTTCGTGAAAATGAAAGTTCCTCACCCGCAGCGTAGCGAGGACCAGAATGTGTGTTTCAAAAAAAGAAAGTGTGTATAATTGCGTTGCCTGAGTTTTGTAGCCATTGTATATCATTTACGTGTATCTAAAACTTTAAAACCCAAGTGCGTTCCAGTGTGTTGTAGTGTGTTGTTTAATATGTTCGGAAAAAGTGCGTTGAAGTGAATTGTCGTGTGTTGTTAAAAAAAGAAATGTATAGTTTGCATTTGTAGGATATGGAACAGTGTGTGTATTGCATTCGTATGTCTAAAGCTTTAAATCTTCGTGTGTTATAGTGTGTTGCTGTGTGTTGTTCAAAATGTTCGGAAAAAGTGTGTTGTTGTGTGTTGCAAAAAAAAAAGCATCATAAGCAGATTAGCTTACAATGCTTTAATATACTGTATCTCGTGAATTACAAGAGTCGTTAGAGCTTACTTCACATGCTGCGAGTAGATGATCGTCTCCACTACTCTTTGCATATCCTCTTGGGTCATTTTCGTATCTGACGGCAAACAGACGCCTATTTCAAATATCTTTTCAGCTACGTTTTTGCCGACATAGTCACAATTTTTAAAGAAGGGTTGCATGTGCATAGGTTTCCAGATAGGTCGTGCTTCGATATTTTCTTTTTCCAGCGCGAGAATAATATCCATTTGGGTCAGCACGCCGCCATTATCAAGAGTAATGCAGGAGAGCCAGTAATTTGGAACATTCCACTCATTTTCTGGCATAAAAGCAATACCTGGTAGCTCTGCCAAATGCTTTTTATAGTAATTAAAAATCTGAGTCTTCTTTTCAATTCTTTTATCCAGTACTTTCAATTGCCCTCTGCCTATCCCTGCCAACACATTTGACATACGATAATTAAATCCAACTTCAGAGTGCTCATAGTGTCGTGCCTGATCTCTACTCTGTGTAGCCCAAAAACGCACCTTTTTGATCGCATCTTCATCGTCCGAGACTAACATGCCGCCTCCAGATGTTGTGATGATTTTATTACCATTAAAACTACATATGCCAAATTTACCAAAAGAGCCTGTCGGTCTGCCTTTATAAGTGGTGCCCAAGCTCTCTGCAGCATCTTCAATGACGGGCACATGGTAATGATTGCAGATCTCCATAATCTTATCTATATCAGCAGCTATCCCGTATAAATGCACGACTATCACCGCTTTAGGCAGTTTGCCCATTTTCTCATACTTCTCAAATGCTTGCGCCAATGCTTCAGGGCACATATTCCAGGTCGCCCAGTCACTATCAATAAAAACAGGTTTTGCATTTTGATAAATAATCGGGTTCGCTGATGCTGAAAACGTCAAACTCTGACAGAAGACTATATCGCCCTCACCCACCCCGAGATATTTCAATGCCAAATGTATCGCCGCAGTCCCAGAAGACAAAGCAGCAGCATATTTCATCTGCATACGTGCAGCTATTTCTTTTTCAAATTCATCGACATTCACTCCAAGAGGTGCGATCCAATTGGATGCAAATGTCTCATGCACAAATTCTAATTCATACCCTTCCTCCGACATATGCGGAGAAGATAAATAAATCTTTTTTTTCATTTAAAACACTCTCTTTCGATATTAAATTGTAAAAACAAACCCTAATTTACGATAAAACAAATCCCTACCATCTTTGTCAAGCAAAATATTACACTTAACGTCGTCCATTGCCGCCCTTGGTCTTATTACCAGAGGGGTTGTGACGTTTAATATGGTCTCGTTCAGTATTGCATAAGTCGTCTTTTGAAGCATCAGCTTTTGCCTCTTTACAAGCGACCGTTTGGCTTTTTGTGTCAAGTTTACCATTTCTTTCATGTTCTTGTTGTCTTTTTCTTAAGTTGTCTGTCTGCCCCACATAATCAACTTCACCTGTTTCCTTATTGATATGTCGGTATGCGCCTGGTGTGTTAGGGATCTCACAGTCTTTCCCTTTAATGGTATCTGTTTCTTTCATTCTACCAGGTGGTAAAGCAGAAACGTGCGATGTACTTTGTTTTGTCTGTCTTTTTCTTTCATCTTCAGCGACTTTGCTAATTGCATTCTTTAACCCATTAAAAAATGACATAATCATTCTTCCCTTTATTGTATAATAGTATAATAGTATAATTTTCGATTAAGGCTACATCAGGTAATAGCACAGGTTTTGCTTCTTCTTTCGAAAAATTATCAAGTAAAACTCTTAACATTTCATCTTTCATTTATTTTAACATATTAGAGCCTCAACACACTCTTTGAGCATCAAATAATCATCAACCTTCACAAACTTTATTTTAGACTGATACACATGTTCATCATTCCCGCCAAGCCCATAATCATCGCCAAAATACACTATCTCATTTTCTTTCACACCATACTTTTCAGCATAGTTCATCAGGGCAGTGTACTTATTAAATTCTTTTGGCACTATATCAAATGAAGATGTGCCTCCGATAAACACAGTATCATCACTGAATTCATTTTTGACTAAATGATATATCTCTCTTCTTTTCAGTCTATTGGGGTCAAAGCTTAGCTTATCCTCAAGCTTCGCTTTAGTGCCCAACAGTGGGAATGTAATAGCACCTGACTGATGAAATTCCACAGTATCTCCCTGATATCCGAGATATCCTGTCATCTTTCTCAATCGCTCAATTTTATCTGTGATTTCTGCTCGATTTTTATGCACTGTGATATCCTTCACCAGTTTTATTTGATTAGATCCAGCGCTTTCTATCACTTCTGCTTCTTGCATCCCGTAATTTCCAATAATATTGATTTTAAATCTATTTAGCTGTTCAAACACTCTCTGGCAAGCGCCTGCAGCCACTATTACTGCTTTATATTTGCGACAGATTTCTTGCAAAACTCTTTTATTCTTTTCTTCCAATTTTGTTTTATGTTGGGTAATTGTGCCGTCTAAATCGAGCCCCACCAATTTTATCTTATTCAATTAGCCACCTCACAGACCTTTGCGAATATGAATCAAATCGCCAAAAGTGTCAGTTGTAGCGTAAAAAACAACTGCATCCATAATGTATTCCACATCCAAGAGCTCTCTTTCATTGACCTTGCCATCATGCAATTTCTGAATCATCGGCGTATTGATCTTCTCAGGGATAATCGCATTTATATACACGCCCTGCTCCTGCATCTTATTTGCCAAACTCTCTACCAGACTATTTATTCCTACCTTTGCCGCAGAATAAAGGGCAATATCCTTCCTGCCTCTGGTCGATGAAGATGATGAAAACAGCACCAAGTTCACTTTTTTATTCAATTGCACAGCAAACTCCATCAATACCAAGTTTGACTTCAAATTAACACTGAATAGTTTGTCAAACATAGCAACCAATCCTGCATCGTCTTTAGCCGAAAACGCTGCGGCATTGATGATGATATCAGGTTTAAAATCTTTACAATATTCTTTCAAAGCCTCAACAGTCACTGTCTCCAAGTCTATTTCTTCTCGTGTAGGAGATAAGATATTCACATTCAACTCTTTAAACTTCTCCTTTATCACAGAGCCCACACCACCTGAAGCCCCAAGAATCAACGCCTTTTTCCTTGATATTCTCAGCTTATGTTGCAAAAAGTTATGGTTTCTATCGTAATACTTCAGTTTAATAAGTTGTTCGGCTATGAACAAATCTTCTGGATAAGTCACTTTTAAATTAAACTTAAAATCATAGTAATTGTATATGCGAACACTACTTGGCAATTGATGCACGGTAGCTGTGATACTTGACTTTGCATCAAAATGCTTTCTCAACAGCTGAAAATCGAAAGCCTCAGGTGCCTGTATCAACAAGAAATTGCTACGATCTGCAATATTTCCATCCACATAGCCAAGACTATCAGTTACTTTTGCAGCAGTAATCACCGCATCATTTTCATCCAATAAATCAAGATATTTATCTATCAGACTACCTTTGATGAAGGGCCTCGCCGCCTCATGAATAAACACCTTATTGCAATCTGGGATCATTTCATTAATATACGACAGTGCGTTTGCCAAAGACTCATTTCTCGAACTGCCACCCTTGATGCATTTCACATTATATTTTTCTTTTATATTCTTATTTATAAACTCATCTTCATTGACGACACACAAAAACTCATCAATCTTCTTAGCTTCTCTAAATGCCTCGATGCTATAGGTAATGATTTCTTTCCCATTTAATTTCATATACTGCTTTGGGATATTACCATGAAATCTCGCACCTATACCACCTGCTAATATAACTCCAATATTTTTAGACATTGTTCTTCTCTCTTTTCTCTTTTTGTCCTCGTATTTTTGGTCCTCGCTTCGTTGCGGGACTGACGAGCAAAGCTCGCCCCTACATTATTTTGGTTAGGTAAAAAATCAATTGATTTTTGTTTGTTATAAGGATGTATCCCTATTTTAAGTAAAATCACGTTCAAGTAATTGTATGCATGCCTTGCTTCGTTGCTGGTTATGGTTAAAAAAAACGGCAGATTTTTTTAAACGTAACCACAACTATCCTTAGTTGTGCAGCGAAGCCATTGATATTTACAATATTAATCTGGCGGATTTATCATTTGACAGATAATTTCACGCAGTGAATGATATTATCATCCTTTTAAAAAAACCTTTCACAAATGTGAAAGCTCCTAACCCGCAGCGTAGCGAGAACCAAAAGGTGTATTTTTTAAAACCTTGAATCTTAATAGTGTGTTATCGTGTGTTGTAGTGTGTTGTTTAAAAAAGAAATGTATAGTTTGCGTTTGGTGGATATGGAACTGTTCGTGTATTGCAGCCATTGTCTAAAACTTTAAATCTTCGTGTGTTATCGTGTGTTGTTCAATATGTTACCATTTAAAATAGCTCTTTACACACATATTCATACACATTTTCAGCAGCTGACTTATCTCGTTTATATTTCAACACCTCATGATAAAACGTATCACGGCTTTCCTTCATAGTATCATTACCATTGATAACCACTTCTTCGACAAACCACTCCACATCTGCCTTTTCCCAAGCTTGATAATACTGATCTAAAGCCATCAGACCAAATCTATTAAACTCAGCCTTTGTTGTTTCTTTCATGATATATTGGCAAGGTTTGCCACAGTGTAGGTATTCAGTGGTGAAAGATCCGCTATCATGTATTATCGCATCAGACGAATTAAATAGGTCAATATAATCATCTGTATTTATCTGAGTATTTCCCCCATTTTTCCATTTATCATAATATTCATCTGTTTTTTCTTTACCCCAATCACCGTGCTGATATAATTTTATTATCAAAGCAGGATGTGGCTTAAAGCAGATCTGGATTTTATCTTTATACTTTTCAGCAAGCTCCAACATAAACCCATAATAGCTTAAGAAATTTGAATATGTGAGTTTTATATCATTGTTTATCGTATGATGTGGTGCCCAGATTATTCTCTTTAAACGAGGGTCTTTTATCTTCCATCCATACGCATCACTCCTGCTCCCATACTCAAACCCATCGACTCCAGGATATCCTGTAACAACTGTATTGACGCTCTTATTCCTGGCATACTCCTTCGACATTTCCAGATGCATCTCAGTTTCAAGAAAAAACTTCCACACTATCTGCGAGAACAGATTATTGTAATTTGATTCATTCAGTGCTGCTGCATTGAAACCATATGGTACATAGCAGGTCAATTTATCTCGAAATTTAGTGATATGGTAATTCTTATAAATTATACCCTTATACGGACTGGTATAGAAAATAAGATCTGGATTAATCTCTTTTCTTATATCAAGATATGTGTCACTCTCTTCGTCATACGCCTTTATAACCTTAAAGCCTTTAGCTTTAAACATATTATATGCTTTGTCCATCTCATTGAGCATGATCTCTCTACCGTAGTGTTGGTTAGGGCAGACAATTATTATAGGCTCAAATCTCTCATCTTTTAGCAAAAAGCTATATATGCCATCAAGCTTCCACATTGATGAGAAAATAGCAAAAAAGGCAACCTTGACCTTCTCCCCTCTTTTAGCTTTTTCTCTAAGTTTTATAAGAGCTTTTTCATGCAATCTCGGCTGTAGCTTCATATAAGCGGACTCTATCATATACTTCCTAAGCATAAAGAAGTACTCTACCGACCCTCCTATTACCCTTTTCGCTAAATCCTTCATTCAGTTCAACCCTTTCATTACATTAGTCATTGCTTCGCTGCGGATGAGCACCAAAAGGTGCTATGTTCAAAAAAATTACATCTACCTTTAAAAAAAGCTTTCATGAAAATGAAAGTACCTAACCCGCAACGTAGTGAGGGCCAAAAAGTGTGTTGTTAAAAAAAGAAATGTATAGTTTGCATTTGTAGTATATGGAACTGTTCGTGTATTGCAGCCATTGTCTAAAACTTTAAATCTTCGTGTGTTATCGTGAGTTGTAGTGCGTTGTTTAAAATGTTCGGAAAAAGTGCGTTCCCGTGTGTTGTAGTGTGTTGTTAAAAAGAAGTTGCAACTTCCTTTAAAAAAACCTTTCTCGAAGTGAAAGTACCTAACCCGCAGCGAAGCGAGGACCCTAACCTTCGACGAAGTCGAAGTACCTAACCGTTGCGAAGCAATGTTCCTCACCCGCAGCGTAGCGAGGACCAAAAGGTGAGTTGCTGTGTGTTGTCGAAGCGCCTTCCCGCTACGCCATCAAAACCCATTTACTTTTTCTATCACATATTCTATTTCTTGATCGGTCATACCATCATACAATGGCAAGCTAACGACGCTATTTGCGTAACTCTCTGTTATAGGATAATCTCCTAATTTATACCCCAAATAGCCATATGCTTCAGATAGATGAGGTGGTATTGGATAGTGGCACTGGGTAGCGATACCGTTTTCTAATAAATATTTCTGAAAAACATCTCTTTCTGCTACGCTCACTATAAATAAATGCCATACGTGCTCTGATAAATTTCTTATCTCAGGAAGCTCAATTTTGCTGTTTTTTAGCCCCTGCAAGTATTTGCTGGCAATATATGTCCTTTCATTTCTTAATTCGCTATAATGGCTTAATTTGACAGAGAGCAAGGCAGCCTGAATCTCATCTAATCTTGAGTTGACCCCAAGTATTTCATTCTGATATTTCATTTTACTACCATAGTTGCGGAGCATCTTCATTTTCTCATAAATCTCATCATTATTCGTCACAATGGCACCACTATCACCAAAAGCACCGATATTCTTGGTTGGATAAAAACTAAAACAGCCTATATCGCCCCACGCACCAGTAACGGTATCACCATGTTTTGCACCATGGCTCTGTGCGCAATCTTCTATCAAATAGAGCTGATATTTGTCAGCAATTTCTTTTATTTTTGTCATATTTGCTGCTTGCCCATAGAGGTGTACAGCCAATATCGCCTTTGTTTTCTCAGTGATCTTTTCTTCTATCTTTTCAGCATCGAGATTATAATATTCATCAGGTTCGACAAAAATAGGAGTTGCGCCATTCTCTGAAATTCCTAAGACAGAGGCAATATAGGTATTTGCAGGCACAATCACTTCATCCCCTATGCCGATCTCAAGCGCTCTAAACGCCAAGATCAATGCATCCAGACCAGAATTTAGCCCAACACAATACTTGGATCCTATAAAATGGGCAAATTTTTCTTCAAATTTAGCTAACTTATTCCCCAATATATACCAACCAGACTCCAGAGCCGATATTGCCGCCTTGTCATATTCATCTTTATACTTCTGATAGCCTCTATCCAGTTGATTAAAGTTTATTTTCATATATCTTCTCCTTTTAGTCCATTCGCTGCGCTGTGGGACTGACGAGCACAGCTCTCCCCTACATTATTTCTTCGGAGACTGACGAGCACAGCTCGCCCCTACATTATTTCTTCGGAGACTGACGAGCGAAGCTCGCCCCTACATTATTTCAAATACTGACGAGCAAAGCTCGCCCCTACATTATTTTAAACAACTGACGAGCACAGCTCGCCCCTACATTATTTCAAATACATGACGAGCACAGCTCGCCCCTACGTTAGGATCGCGAGAACCAAAAGGTGTATTTTTTAAAACCTTGAATCTTAATAGTGTGTTATCGTGTGTTGTAGTGTGTTGTTTAAAAAAATGAAGTGTGTTGTTGTGTGTTGTTCAATATGTTATCATTCAAAACAGCTCTTTGCACACATATTCATACACATTTTCAGCAGCTGACTTGTCTCGTTTATATTTCAACACATCATGATAAAACTTTTCACGGCTTTCCTTCATAGTATCATTACCGTTGATAACCACTTCTTCGACAAACCACTCCACATCTGCC